>JANNAK010000135.1:0-4770 GCA_031384195.1 Gammaproteobacteria bacterium | reverse complement strand
GACCGATCTGGTGCTGACCGTTACGGAAATGCTGCGCAAGCGCGGCGTCGTCGAGAAATTTGTCGAGTTCTGCGGACCGGGAGTCGGCAACCTGTCGGCGTCCGACCGCAACACCGTTGCCAACATGGCGCCGGAGTATGGTGCGACTTGCGGCATCTTCCCGATTGACGAAGAAACCCTGAGCTACCTGCGCCTTACGGGGCGCAGCAACGAACACGTCGCCGTGGTCAAGGCCTACGCCCAGGCGCAGGGCATGTGGTGGTCGGCCGATGCCCCCGAGGCCGAGTACACCGATGTCCTGACCCTGGACCTTGGCACCATCCAGCCTTCGCTTGCAGGACCGAAGCGTCCGCAGGACCGCGTGCTGTTGTCCGACGTGAAGGAGAATTACCGCAAGGCCTTCGAGGCCGAGCAGAAGCTGCGTCCCTCCGCCGGCGCGGCCAACGTCACGGATCGTGGTGAAACCTACGAATTGAAAGATGGCGCCGTCGTCATCGCGGCCATTACCTCCTGCACCAACACCTCCAATCCCAGCGTGCTGATTGGCGCCGGACTGCTTGCGCGCAAGGCGCGGGCGCTGGGCATCAAGACCAAGCCGTGGGTCAAGACCTCGCTCGCGCCCGGCTCCAAGGCCGTCACCGAGTACCTGAAGAACGCCGGCCTGATCGAAGACCTCGAATACCTCGGGTACCACATCGTGGCCTACGGCTGCACCACCTGCATAGGCAACTCCGGTCCGCTGAACGAGCCCATCACCAAGGCAATCCTGGAAAACCAGCTGTCGGTGTCGGCCGTGCTCTCCGGAAACCGCAATTTCGAGGGCCGTGTTCACCAGGATGTGCGCATGAACTACCTCGCCTCGCCGCCGCTGGTGGTCGCCTACGGGCTGGCGGGGTCTACCGACCTCGACCTCAACCGCGAACCGCTGGGCAAGGGAAAGGACGGCAAGGATGTGTTTCTCAAGGACGTCTGGCCGACCAACAAGGAAATCCAGGACGTCGTAGCCAAGGCCGTGACGCCGGAACTGTTCAAGAAGAGTTATGCCGACGTTCTCAAGGGCGACGCACGCTGGCAGGGTATCAAGGTGACCAAGTCCGAGACCTACCCCTGGGACCCGAAAAGCACCTACGTCCAGAACCCGCCCTACTTCGTCGGCATCAGCAAGACCCCTCCCGGCATTCCGAGCATCAAGAATGCGCGTTGCCTGGCCGTGCTCGGCGACTCGATCACCACCGACCACATATCACCGGCGGGTGACATCAAGAAGGACGGTCCGGCGGGAAAGTACCTGATGGACCACGGCGTGCAGAAAGCCGACTTCAACTCGTTCGGGTCGCGCCGCGGCAATCACCAGATCATGATGCGCGGGACCTTCGCCAACACCCGCATCAAGAACGTGATGACCCCCGGCGTCGAGGGCGGCGTCTCTCGCCACCTGAACGGCGCCACCGGGCCGGTCGAGCCGATTTACGACGTCGCCATGAAGTACCAGAAGGACGGCGTCCCCCTGGTGGTGCTGGGCGGCAAGGAATACGGCACCGGGTCGTCCCGCGACTGGGCGGCCAAGGGCACCATCCTGCTCGGCGTCAAGGCCGTCATCACCGAGAGCTTCGAGCGCATTCATCGCGCGAACCTGGTTGGAATGGGCGTGCTGCCGCTGAACTTCGAAAGCGGCCAGAACGCGCAGTCGCTGGGCCTCGACGGCACCGAGGTGTTCGACATCGAAGGCCTGACGAAGGGCGCCACCGACGTTTCGGTCAAGGCCCGCAAAGCCGACGGCAAGTCGGTGAGCTTCAAGGCCAAGGTGCGCATCAATACGCCGAAGGAATGGGAGTACTACGTAAACGGCGGCGTGCTGCACTATATGTTGCGACAGCTCGCCAACTGAGCCGCGCAGCGGATACCTTGCCTCGATTCCATTGCGAAAAATGTCGGCGAAAGTAAAATGGCCGGTGCAGGCGGTCCTGTTGACCGCCCTGCTGATGGCCAGTTGCGCCACGCCCTGGGTCGAGTCCGGCGAGGACGAGGACGTGCCGCTTACGGCAGTCGGCTATGTCGATCTCAACCGCTACATGGGTCGCTGGTACCTCATCGCGAACATCCCGTACTTCGCCGAGCGCGGAAACCTGGCCCCGTACGTCGAGTACAGCCTGCGCAAGGACGGGGTTATCGACGACCGGTACACGGCGCTCTCGGGGTTTGACCAGGAGCCGTTCGTGAAGAACGGCTACATCGAGATCCTGAACCCGATCACCAACGCCGAAGGCCGGATCACGTTCCTGCCGCCAATCTGGCAGGAATATTCGGTGCTTTATCTGGACGACGACTACAAGTATTCGATGATCGGCCACCCGACCCGCAATTATTGCTGGGTGTTTTCGCGCGAGCCGTCGATGCCCGACGAGATCTACCACGCCATGCTGGCGGTACTCGCCGCCAACCGGTTTGATACCCGACGGGTTCTTCGCATCCCCCACCACCCGGAGCAACTCGGCTTGCCCGGCTACCAGTAGCGGCCCGACCGGAGGACGGACGCCGTTTCTCCCGGGATATCGCCGCATCAAACGCCGCCACCCCGGCATTTCCAGCAACAAGTAAACATGAATCAGGGCCGGAGAGCCGGTATCATTGATGCAACGGCTGACTCTCGGCTACACAATAATATCTGTTGGGAGCGTTTGATAAAGATTATCCCTGCTCATGTGGCGTCACTCGCCCTCCTGCTGATTGCAACCTCCATTCCGGGGCGATTGCTGGCGGCAGCGTCGGAGTGTGACTCCCGCTATTTCGCCAAACTGCAGGGCATTTATGTCGGCTTCGACGACCGTGTCGCCGAAGCAAAGACCGGGGCCGGGGCACGGATTGGCCTCGGCCGCATGAACTGCGGGACGATCGCCGGCCAGTCGCACTGGGAGGTCAGCCTGCAGTGGAACTCGGTGGACGGCGCGGTGGTGAACGATAATTTCCAGGCAGGGCTGATGCTTAGTCGGCTGCGCCTGTTTGGCAATGGCACGGTGCGCCCATTCTGGCAGGCCGGATTTGGCATCCTTCATGAGGAACTCGTCGCCTACAAGGGCTACGACCCGGCGTTGGATCTCGGCCTTGGCTTCCTTTGGCGCCTGACCCGTGGCGGAGTGGCCTTGCGTGCGGATGTTGTCGTCCAGGGCGTTTTCAACGACGACGCCCAAGTCGATACCCGCTTCCACCATGACGGTCGTCTCGCGCTCGGCCTGATGGTCCCGATCGGCAAGGTTGCGACACCAGAAGGACTCGCCCTGAACCGGCGTGTCGAGATGAAAATACCCGATTGACCTCTCCCGCAACCGGACGCAGGGCCAGGAGTCGCATGGAAAAGTTTGACATCGTTGTCATTGGCAGCGGCCCGGCAGGTGAAGGCGCCGCGATGATGGCGACCAAGAACCACCGCAAGGTGGCGGTGGTCGAGCGTTACCTGGACGTTGGCGGCGGCTGTACCCACTGGGGAACCATTCCCAGCAAGGCGCTGCGCCACGCGGTCAAAACCCTGCACGACTTCAAGGCCAATCCCCTGCTGCGTGAACTGCGCCGCGGCTTCACCGTGGATTACGGGGAACTGCTGGCAACCGCCGACAGCGTGATGGCCGACCAAGTCGCGATGCGGCGCCGGTTTTACGAGCGCAACAAGGTGCCGGTCATCGAAGGCCACGCCCGGTTCACGGCACCACATCGCCTTGAGATAGAGCGGGCGCACGGTGCCCCGATCAAGGTCGAGGCAGCTCACGTGGTTATCGCCACCGGCTCCCGCCCCTACCATCCGCCCGATGTGGACTTCACCCACCCCCGCATCAAGGACAGCGACACCATCCTGAAGCACTCGGCCACGCCATTTTCAATCACAATCTATGGCGCCGGCGTGATCGGCTGTGAATATGCCTCGATCTTCCTGAACCTGGGGTGCAAGGTCACGCTGCTGAACACCCAGGACCGGTTGCTGTCGTTCCTCGACGACGAAGTCGCCGAGGCGCTCTCCTATCACCTTCGCGAGCAGGGCTGCATCATCCGGCACAACGAGCAGTTCGACCGGGTGGAGCCGCGTGAGCACGATGTCGTCGTGCACTTGAAGTCCGGTCGCAAAGTGAAGTCGGACCTGTTGCTGTGGGCCAACGGCCGTACCGGCAATACCAACGACATTGGACTGGATCGCATCGGCATTGTCCCGAACGGGCGCGGACAGCTGGAGGTTGATGCGGACTTTCGGACCAGCGTCCCGCATATCTACGCGGCCGGCGATATCAACGGCCCGCCGGCGCTGGCGTCCACGGCGTATGACCAGGGCCGCTACGCGGTCCAGCACATCCTGGACGGCCAGTCCGACGCCGACCGATTCCGACTCATGCCCGTCGGGATCTATACCCTCCCGGAAATTAGCGCCGTCGGCCAGACCGAGCGGCAACTTCAGGAGGCCGGGATCCCCTACGAAGTCGGAAATGCGGCATTCAAGCACCTCGCGCGGGCGCAAATGACCGCGGAAACCGTTGGCCTTCTGAAGATACTGTTCCATACCGAGACGCTGGAAGTGCTGGGCGTCCACTGCTTTGGCGACCGCGCCAGCGAGATTGTGCATATCGGCCAAACCGTGATGTCCCACAAGCACATCAACAACCTGCGCTATTTCATCAATACGACCTTCAATTACCCGACGATGGCGGAGGCCTATCGGGTCGCCGCGCACAACGGCTTGAACCGCCTGGCCTGAGTTCGGCGAACCTGGCCGGGTGGCGGCACGCAGCG
>JANNAK010000134.1:0-12353 GCA_031384195.1 Gammaproteobacteria bacterium | reverse complement strand
TCGTCCTCCTCAGCCGCTTCCGACCCCTGTTGGTACTGGGCGCGATCTACCTGCTGCTGTCGCTGGGGCTGCGCGTCGTCCTGTGGCAGAAATTTGGTGCCGACGCCGGCGTGTCGTTGTCGCAGTTGCCGCTGATTCTGGCCGTGGGCGTTGTCAACGACGCCGTAGAGTCGCTGTACCTGTTCCTGCCCTTTGCCATTTAACTCACCCTGGTGTCGCAGTCGTGGTTTGCGTCCGGCGCCCATCGGGTGCTGCTCGCCGTCGGCACCTGGCTCACGCTGTTCGGGATGCTGTTCCTGATGGTGATGGAGTATTTCTTCTTTGAGGAGTTTGACGCCCGCTTCAACCGCGTGGCGGTGGACTACCTGGTCAGCCCGCGCGAGGTGCTGGGCAACATTTACGAGTCCTACCCAGTGGTGCCAGTGGCCCTGCAGGCGGCAGTCGCGGCGGCGGTGCTGCTGTTCCTGGTCTGGCCCCTTTGGCGCAGGCAACTGGAGGTCGCCACCGCCTTGCGCGAGCGGCGACCGGTGCTCGCGGCGCACCTGGCCCTGCTGGTGCTCGCGATTGGGTTTTATCCGACCGATGCCCTGAGCCGATTCCAGAACCGGGTCGCCAACGAACTGGTGGCCAACGGCCCCAGCAGTTTCTTCAACGCCCTGCGGACCAATCACCTCGACTATGCGGCGTTCTACCGGACCCAGGACTACGCGCAGATGATGCAGTTGCTGCACAAGGACCTGGCAAGCGCCGGCGGAACCTTTGTGCATCCCGATGGCCTGACCCGGCGGTTTGAGTCGCGGCCCGAAGGCCTGGGTCGACTCAACGTGGTGGTTTTGTCCGAAGAATCGTTCGGCGCCGAGTTCGTCGGCGCCTACGGTGATACGCGCGGCCTGACGCCGGAGTTCGACGACCTGGCCCGACAGGGCCTGTTATTTACCCATACCTATGCGTCGGGTACGCGCACGGTGCGGGGGCTGGAGGCGATGTCCGCCTCGTTGCCGCCAATCCCCGGCGACTCGGTGGTGAAGCGAACCGGCAACGCGGCGGTGGTGACCTGGGGCGAGGTGATGCAGCAACTGGGTTATCAGTCCAGCTTCCTGTACGGCGGATACGGTTACTTCGACAACATGAACGAATACTTCTCCGCCAATGGTTTTGCGGTTAGTGATCGCACCGACATCAGCGATCCAGGCTTTGCCAACATCTGGGGCGTGGCCGACGAAGACCTGTTCCGCCACGCGATCGGGTACTTCGACCAGCGTGCGAAGGAGGGCAAGCCGTTCTTTTCCCTGATCATGACCACCTCGAACCACAAGCCCTACACCTTCCCGCCGGGAATCCCCGGCGTGCCTGAAAAAGGGGGCGGCCGCGAGGCCGGGGTGCGTTACGCCGACTTTGCGATCGGTCAGTTTTTTCGCGAGGCCCGGAAGCACGATTGGTACAAGGACACGGTCTTTGTGGTGATGGCCGACCACGGGGCGAGGGTTTATGGCGCGGCGGAGATTCCGCTGTACAGCTATGAAATCCCGTTCCTGATCCTGGCGCCGGGCCGGATCGCGCCAGCGCGCGTCGAGGCATTGACCGGGCAGGTGGACCTTGCCCCCACGGTGCTGGGCCTGCTGGGTTTGCCCTACGAGGCGCCGTTCTTCGGTCGTGACGTCCTGCATTACCCCGATCCGCATCGCGCGCTGATGTTCAACCACAATCAAAAGGTTGCCATCTACCGCGATGGGGAATTGGCGATTCTGGGCCTGCACCAGAGCGCCAGCAGTGTCCGGCACCACTATGAGCCCCGGCATCCAAGGCAGGAGCGCGACATCTACCTGCCGATTCCACCGGATCAAACGCTCATCGGCCTGGCCACGGCGTACTATCAGGTCGCGTCGGGAATGTTCCAGAACGGGAGGTACGAATAGTGAATCGAACCAGCTTGCGCTCGGTATTGGCGGTGGCGCTGTTTTTGGTCTCGCTGCCGGGTCAGGCGCAAGACGAATCGCTGGACAATATTCATGTCATCGAGAAAACCGGCGACCTGCTGCAGGTGGGCATTCCATTGCTGGCGCTGGGTCTGAGCTTTGTCCTGGATCCTGTCGGGGCTTCTGATTCCGGTCTGGCCGAATTCAAGCCCGGTGGAATGTCGCTGGATGGAGACTGGTTAAGCCTGAACGGCCGACCCCGCCACGACCTGGCCTTGGCCATCGCGCGCACGGAAATCGCCACCTATGTCCTGAAGTACAGCGTCAATGCCGAGCGGCCAAACGGTGGCGGGCAGTCCTTTCCCTCGGGGCACACCTCGGTGGCCTTCGCCGGCGCCGAATTCATTCGCAAAGAGTACGGAGAGTGGTGGGGCATCCCGGCCTACCTCACGGCCGGATACGTCGGCTGGACGCGGGTGGTGACCCGGAATCACCATGCGCGGGACGTCTATGCCGGTGCCGCCATCGGCATCCTCAGCAACCACGACCTGCTGAATTTCACCATTCCCTTCGGACAACTCCGGGTTTCGCCGTCCCTGCTGCTATCCGGATCGGGCGGCTACGCCCCAGCGCGATCGATAGAGGGCGAATCACTGGACATTACGCCTGCAGTTCTGGTGCCGGGCCTGGAACTGCGATTTCAGTTTTGAGCCTCCGTGGTTCGCAGGACGGCTCGGGTGTAACCGCCGCGGCGCGTGCGAGCGTGGCGGGCTGTCGATAAACTCCCGCCATGACTGATGGTATCGGCCTGATCGTGGCGATGGACGAGCGCAGGCTGATTGGCCGTCAAGGCCAGTTGCCGTGGCGCCTGCCCGATGACCTGCGCCATTTTCGCCGCCTGACCCTCGGCAAGACGGTGTTGATGGGGCGCAAGACCTTCGAGTCGCTGGGCAAGCCGCTGGACGGGCGGAACAACCGGGTTCTGAGCCGCGACGCAGCGTTCCAGCCGCCCGGCTGCCGGGTATTCAAGGACCTGCAGGCCGCGCTGTCGGAACAGGACGAGGGTGAGTTGATGGTGATCGGTGGCGTTGATCTGTATCGGCAGACGCTGCCGCTGGCGCGGCGGCTGTACCTGACCCGGGTGCACGCCAGCGTCGAGGGCGACACCTGGTTCCCGCCGTTTGACGAGGCTGAATATCGCGAACTCGAGAGGGTCGAGCATGCCGCGGACGATCGCCACTGCCACGCGTTCAGCTTCGTCACTCTGGAGCGCCGATGAAGATCGCCGCGTGCGGACTGGCGATCCTGCTGGCGGCGATGGCCGCCGCTGCGCAGTCGCCGCCGCTCATCCGGGAGATCGCTTTCGAGGGCAATAAGGTGACGCAGCCGGTGACGATGCTGCGGGAAATGCCATTGACCGTCGGGGACGCTGCGGACGCGGATGCCATTGAGCGCAGCCGCCAGGGTATTCAGGACCTGGGGCTCTTTCGCGAAGTCTCGGTCCGGCAGGAGCCGATCGAGGGCGGGGTGCGGCTGGTGTTCAAGGTCAAGGAAAAGTTCTACATCCTGCCGCTGCCACGGGCCGACGTCAGCAGCGACGGCGGCTACGCCTATGGCATGCAGTTGCGCTGGAGCAACCTCTGGGGCCTGAATCACAGCGCGACCCCGTTCTTCGAGCGACGCCAGTCCAGCGAAGGCTCCGGTGATCCGGAGATCCGCGGTGTCCAGACTCGCGCCCGGCTCAATTACGTCGCGCCCTATGCCTTCGGTGCGCGGTATACGGTCGCCTTTGCCACCTCGTACTACAAGATTCCCTACCTCGAGCCCCTGGTCTACGACCAGATCGAAAAGTCCGTGGGATTCAGCATCGGCCGCAAGTTGACCGACGATCCCGGCAGCCAGGGCTGGAATGTCAGCCTGGGCCTCGGCCGGCGCCAGCAAGACTTGTCCGGGGCCGATGCTGCGGCCGTGCGATCCGAGGGCCGGGCGATTGGCCTGCTCGGCAGCCTTTCCTATCGCGACCTGCGCTTCAACATCTACAGCGACGAGGGCTCGACTTCCGAATTCCAGCTGGAAACCTCTGGCAGAGATTACGGCTCGGATTACCACTCGACGATCTGGAATCTCGACCAGGCCTGGTACCTGAAGCTGGGCGATACCCCGCACCAGACGTTCCACGTCATCGGCTCGCTTGGAGCGCGACACGGCGGGGCGCCGGGTGCTCAGCAGTACTACACCCTGGGCGGCGTGCAAAACCTGCGCGGTTACGAGCCCGAGACTGCCCAGGGCGACGCCGTTTACCTGCTTCGGCTGGAGTTCCTGCGGCCGGTGTTCCGCAATTCGATCCGCGCCCTGATCTCGGTGGATGCCGGCAACGCATTTGAGCGGCCGCGGGATGCCAATTTCAGAAAGGTGCTGGTCAGTGCCGGCTTCGGCGTGCGCTTCCGCATCCAGGCCGTGGTTAATCTCGACGTCGACGTCGGTGTCGCCTGGCCACTCAGTGGCGGCGGCATGCGATTTTTTGCGGGCCGGGTCTAGGCCGATCCAGGTCCGCAGGTGCCGCAACTCCTTGCGGTAACATCAGCTCGTTCACCACCGATGGAGGAATCATGGCTGACCTGAAAGCGCAGTTCGAACAAGCCCTCAAGGACGTCAAGTCCCTGAGCAAGAAGCCGAGCATGGAAGATTTTGCGTTCCTGTATTCGCACTACAAGCAGGCCAGTGAAGGCGACGTCAAGGGCGCCCGGCCGGGAATGCTGGACATGATGGGCCGCGGCAAGTACGACACCTGGGCCAAGCTCAAGGGGCTCTCAAAGGACGAGGCGATGAAGAAGTACGTGGACAAGGTTTCCGCGCTGCTCAAGACCCATAAATGAGCGAGGCTCAACCGGGCGACGAAAACCGGCCGGTGCCCAAGCCGCCGATGGAGAATCCGGACGAAACCCTGGTGAGCCGCTACCGGACCCGTCTCGGGCAGCTGGTCGGCCTGTTCATCTTCCTGTACGTGGTGCTGGTGGCGCCGCCCAGGATGTTTCCGGCGTGGACGGGATTGGCGTTCGAGTCGCTGGGCTTCGTGCTGCTGGCCGCTGCCGCATTCGGGAGACTGTGGTGCCTGGTGTTCATCGCCGGCAGCAAGGACAAGGTGCTGCAGCGGGAAGGTCCGTACTCGGTGGTGCGGAACCCGCTGTACTTCTTCAGTTTCCTGGGTGCGATCGGCTTTGGCCTGGTTACGCGCAACCCGTTCCTGTCCGTGTTCCTGGCCGGGGCCTTCACCTTTCAGTACGCCGTCACCGTCAAGACTGAGGAAGCCCACCTGCGGCGGTTGTTTGGCGAGGACTTCTCGCGCTATGTCGCACAGGTGCCGCGCTGGTTCCCGAACTGGAGCCTGTATCGCGAGCCGGCCCGTCTGAGCGTGGATGCACGGCGCATCCGCGAGGGCATACTGGATGCGATGTGGTTCCTGTGGGCCTACCTGTTCTGGCAAGTCCTTGACACGCTGCGGGCGATGGGAGTCGTTTCAACACTCGCATGAAGCGTCGCGCAGTTTCCCGCCACTCGGCCGGCCTGCTGTTGCTGACCGGCATTCTCGGGGCCTGTCACGACGACGGTTTCCTGGGCCAGGATCCAGCGCCGGCGGTGTCGGAACCTGCGCCGATCGCCGAAGGCGCCGTCAGCGCGCTGAGCCCGTTCAATTCCGGGTGCAGCGGGTCGCCGTCCGGCACCCAGTATCGCAACGCGGAAGTCGAACCCTACGCCGCCATCAATCCGCTGAACCCGGCGAATCTCATCGCCGTTTGGCAGCAGGATCGCTGGTCCAGTGGCGGCGCCCAGGGTGTGCTGGCCGCGGTTTCCCTCGACGGCGGGGCGTCCTGGAGCCAGAAAACCATTCCGTTCTCACGCTGTGCCGGGGGTACCGCTGGCAACGGTGGCGACTACGCGCGGGCCACCGATCCATGGGTGTCCTTCGGCGGCGATGGCACGGCGTATTTCATGAGCCTGTCGTTTTCGGATTCGGACGGCTCCAGCGCGATGCGGGTGAGCCGTTCCACCGATGGCGGCCGGAGCTGGGGCGACCCGGTCACGCTGGTGCGTGACACCGGATCCCGATTCAACGACAAGAACACGCTGACGGCGGATCCGGTGATTCCCGGATACGCCTACGCGGTGTGGGATCGACTGGATCCCAGCGTCAACCGCGGACCCACGCTTTTTTCGCGCACCACCGATGGCGGCCTGAGTTGGGAGGCGGCGCGCGTCATCCACGACCCTGACTATGGCCAGACCATCGGCAACGTCATCGTCGCGCATCCGGCCGGTGCGCTGGTCAACCTTTTTGTCGAAATCGACTATGCGACCGACATCGCCTTGTTGCGGGTCATGACGTCTGTCGACCAGGGCCAGACCTGGGCCCCGCCCGTCACGATCACCGAACTCCAGTCGGTGGGCGTGTTTGACCCGGACGACGGCGCCCCGGTGCGCGCCGGCACGGTGGTGCCCGCGATCGCGGTGAGTGCGGCCGGCCGTATCGCGGTGGTCTGGGGCGATGGCCGCTTCAGCGACGTCCACGACGACATCGTGCTGTCGATGTCGGACGACGTCGGGCTGACCTGGAGTGCCCCGACGCCGGTGAGTGGCCTGCTGGCGGCGTCCTTCACGCCCACCGTACATTTCCTCGACGATGAATCGCTGGGCGTCGCCTATTACGATTTTCGCGACAACACACCGGCGCCGGGAAGCCTGACCTCGTACTGGCTGGCGAGCAGCGTCGATGGATTGACCTGGGGCGAGCAGCGTCTCGCCGAACCTTTCGACTTGAAGCGCGCGCCCAATGCCAATGGCCTGTTCCTGGGCGATTACATGGCCTTGCTGGCGGACGGTGCGGCGTTCCGGGCGTATTTCGTGGTCACCAACGACAGCACCGTCAACCGCACCGACGTGGTACAGCGTCGGGCCGAACCGTCGCCCGTGACCCTCGGGGCGAAGTCGTACCGTCCGGCCCCGGTGCCAAAGGTATTGACGGCCGAAGCCCGCGGCCGAATTCGCGAAGCGATCCGCCGCGCGGTCCCGCACGGCCGTCACGATTCCCCGCTGTCCACCATGCCCGACCTGGCCGTCTTGCCCTGATCAAAGGGGACGCTCACCATTGACCAAAGGGGACGCTCCCCTTTGATCAGGGCTCAATGGGGAGCGTCCCCTTTGATGAACTTCAATGGGGAGCGTCCCCTTTGAACCTTTGATCAGGGCTCAGGCCAGTTTCTTGTGCCGCGCCTTGCGGTTGACGCCCGGCTCGCTGCCGGTGCGGCGGCGGAAGTCGTCTTCGTATTCGCGGTAGTTGCCCTCGTGCCAAACCACTTCGCCGGAGTCCTCGAAGGCGAGGATGTGCGTGGCGACGCGGTCGAGGAACCATCGGTCATGCGAGATGACCATGGCGCAGCCGGGGAAGTTGAGCAGCGCTTCTTCCAGGGCGCGAAGGGTTTCCACGTCGAGGTCGTTGGTCGGTTCGTCGAGCAGGACGACGTTGCCGCCTACCAGCAGCAGCTTGGCCAGGTGCACGCGGTTTCGCTCGCCGCCGGACAGCTCCTTGACCCGCTTTTGCTGACCTTCGCCCTTGAAATTGAAGCGACCGATGTAGGCGCGGCTGGGCATCTCGAACTTGTTGATGGTCAGCAAGTCGTTGCCGCCGGAGATTTCCTTGTAGACGGTGTTCTCGCCATTCAAGGAGTCGCGTGACTGGTCGACGTAGGCAAACTTCACCGTGTCGCCGATTTTGACCGTGCCGCGGTAGTCCTTGTCCTGTCCGGTGAGGATTCGGAACAAGGTGGTCTTGCCGATGCCGTTGCTGCCGACGATGCCGACGATGGCGCCACGCGGCATGCTGAAGTTCACGCCGTCATACAGGGAGCGCTCGCCGAAGCTCTTGCCCAAATCCTTGACGTCGATCACCACGTCGCCGAGGCGCGGGCCGGGCGGGATGTAAAGTTCCGTGGTCTCGGCGCGCTCCTGATACTCCTGCGAAGCAAGTTCCTCATAGGCCTTGACGCGCGCCTTGCTCTTGGCCTGGCGCCCCTTGGGATTCTTGCGCACCCATTCCAGTTCCTGGGAGAGGGCTTTCTGGCGCGCGTCTTCGCGGCCGGTTTCGTCCTTGAGCCGCTTGGTCTTCTGCTCCAGCCAGTTGGAGTAGTTGCCCTGCCAGGGAATGCCGGTGCCGCGATCCAGTTCCAGGATCCAGCCGGCCACGTTGTCGAGAAAGTAGCGATCGTGGGTGACGGCGATGATGGTGCCGGGGAAATCCTTCAGGAACTTCTCCAGCCAGGCCACCGACTCGGCGTCGAGGTGGTTGGTCGGTTCGTCCAGCAGCAGCATGTCGGGCTTGGACAGCAGCAGCCGGCACAGGGCGACGCGGCGGCGCTCGCCACCCGACAGCTTGGTGACGTCGGCGTCCCACTCCGGCAGGTTGAGCGCCTCGCCGGCCTTGTCCAGCACGACGTTCAGTTCCCAGCCATTGGCCTTGTCGATCTTCTCCTGCAGCTCGCCCTGTTCGGCCAGCAACTTGTCAAAGTCGGCGTCCGCATCCTCAAAGCCCTTGGTGACCTCGTCAAAGCGTGCCAGCCACTGGGCCACTTCGCCGACGCCATCCAGCACGTTGCCGCGCACGTCCTTGGCCGGGTCCAGCTGCGGCTCCTGCGCCAGGTAGCCCATCTTCAGGCCGGGCTGCGGCCGAGCCTCACCGACAAAATCCTTGTCGATCCCGGCCATGATCTTCAGCAGGGTGGACTTGCCGGCGCCGTTGTAGCCCAGCACGCCAATCTTGGCGCCGGGGAAGAACGACAGGGAAATGTCGCGCAGGATTTCCTTCTTCGGCGGGACGATTTTCCCGCAGCGGTTCATCGTAAATACGTACTGCATTGGTTCTTTTGCCCTGTTTCCGCGCGGACGGCGGGGTTACTTTCGGTCGCGGATTATACGTGGTGCGTTCGTTCGCGAATTCCAGCGGATGCGGCGAGCTTTGCCTGAGCGCGGCAAGGCCACAGCCGCCGCAGCGCTGAATTCGCATCCGATGGGAGCCAGGGAGGGAATATGCGAGCTTTTGCAGGGGTGCTGCTGGCGGGAATCGCGCTGTCGGTGCAAGCTGGCGCGGTGTACCGATGCGAAAAGGACGGGCACGTGACTTTTACCGACCAGCCTTGCGCCAGTGGCGCCGCGCCCTACCGGGCGTCCGGCATGGTGGTGACCGCGCCCCCCGCCAATTCCGAGCGCGATCTGGCGCGGCAATACGACGCCCGCTTGCAGCGCGACCGGTCGGCCCGTGATCGGGCCGATGCCTCGTGGCTCAAGGACCAGAAAGGCCTGCGCGACCGGGCCGCCGCCGTGCGCAAGGCCATCCTTGAGCACCGGGTCATCCCCGGCATGACGACCGTCGAGGTCAAGAGCGCCTTGGGTGAGCCGGACCGGGTGCAAAAATCCGAAACCCATGGCACCGACAAGGAAACCTGGACCTACCTCGACCAGGGCACGCGCCGCACGGTGAATTTCAAGCGTGGCGCGGTCAGCACGTCGAGCCGGCGGGAAAAGGAAACCCGGTGAGTGCTGCCACCGTGTCGCTTGCGGACGTCCGGGCGGCGGCGACGCGGCTGCGCGGGCGGGTGGTGCGGACGCCCTGCACCCATTCGCGGGTGTTGTCGACGCTGACCGGCGCCGAAGTCTGGGTGAAATTCGAGAACTTCCAGTTCACCGCCTCGTTCAAGGATCGCGGCGCCCTGAACCGCATGCTGCAGCTGACCGACGCCGAGAAGGCGGCGGGCGTCTGCGCCATGTCGGCCGGCAACCACGCGCAGGCGGTGGCCTATCGCGCCAGGCAGCTGGGCATCAAGAGCACCATCGTGATGCCGCGCAACACGCCCTTTACCAAGGTCAAGAACACCCGCGAGCTGGGCGGCGAGGTCATCCTGCACGGCGAGTCGCTGGCCGATGCGCAGGAGCACCTCGAGGGTGAGCTGGTGGCCAGGCGGGGCTTGGTGCTGGTGCACCCTTACGATGATCCGTGGGTGATGGCTGGGCAGGGGACTGTGGCCCTGGAAATGCTGGACGACGCGCCGGACCTTGACACCCTGGTGGTACCGATCGGCGGCGGCGGCCTGATCGCGGGGATGGCGATTGCCGCCCATGGCATCAAGCCGGAATTGCGGATGGTGGGCGTGGAGTCCGTCGGCTATTGCTCGGCCTACGCCGCCTTGCAGGGCGATCCGGGCCTGGCCAAGGGCGGGCCAACCATCGCCGAGGGCATTGCGGTCAAGAACATCGGCAAGCTGACGCTGGACATCATCCGCGCGGAGGTTGCCGAGCTGATGCGGGTCGAGGAGCCGGCGATTGAGCGTGCCGTCGGTCTTTACGCCACCATCGAGAAGGTTGTCGCCGAAGGTGCCGGAGCGGCGGGGCTGGCGGCATTGCTGACCGACCCGGCCCGTTTTGCCGGTCGCAAGGTTGGCGTGGTGCTGACCGGCGGCAACATTGACACGCGCTTGCTCTCGTCGGTACTGATGCGCCAGCTGGTGCACGAGTCACGGCTGGTGTCGCTGTCGGTCGGAATTGAAGACCGGCCCGGGTTCCTGGCGCGGGTGGCCGGCGTGGTTGGCAACAGCGGCGGAAATATCATCCAGGTGCACCACGAGCGGCTCGGCGGTGCGCATGCCAAGAACGCGTCGCTGGAAATGCTGGTCGAGACGCAGGACGAGGGGCACACCAACCAGATCATGGCCGACCTGCGCGCCAACGGCCTGACCGTGCGGCGGCGGCAGTCGGATTACGGCGAGGTCGAGTAAGCGTTGGTGCCCACGGCTGCGCCGTAACACCAACTCCGTGGACTGACGCGGACGCTGCGCGCCGCTTGATCCACAGGGCGGGACGCCTAGCGCCCCACCAGCGATCGGGCGATTACTTCCTTCATAATTTCGCTGGTGCCGCCGTAAATGCGCTGGATGCGGGCGTCGGCCCAATAGCGCGAGATCGGGTACTCGGCCATGTAGCCGTAGCCGCCGAACAGCTGCAGGCAGGCGTCGGTGACCCGGCCTTCCATTTCGGTAGTCGCCAGCTTGACCATGGCGGCGGTCGGCACGTCGAGCTTGCCCTGGCCATACAGCGCATTGCACTTCTCGACAAAGGCGCGATGCACCTCGATCTCGGTCTTGCAGCGCGCCAGCTCGAAGCGGGTGTTCTGGAAGCTGGAGATCGGCTGACAGAAGGCCTTGCGCGTCATCGTGTACTCGATGGTCTTCTCCAGCGCGCCCTGGGCGTGGCCCACGGCTGACACCGCCAGCACCAGCCGCTCGCGCGGCAACTCGTCAATCAGGTGCCCGAAGCCGCCGCCCATGCGGCCGAGCACCGCCGTCTTGGGCACGCGCAGGTTGTCGAAGAACAGTTCCGAAGTGTCGGCCGACTGTAGGCCGGCTTTCTCGAGGTTGCGGCCGCGCTTGAAGCCCTGCGCGTCGCTGTCCAGGCAAAACAGGGTGGTGCCCTTGGCGCCGGCGGCGGGGTCGGTCTTGACCGCAGTCACCACCACGTCGGCGTTCTGCCCATTGGTGATGAAAGTCTTGGAGCCGTTGATGAGGAAGTCGTCGCCGTCAGGCGTGGCGTTGGTCTTGATGCCCTGCAGGTCGGAGCCGGTGCCCGGCTCGGTCATGGCGATGGCGCCTATGCACTCGCCGCTGGCCATCTTCGGCAGGTACTTCTGCTTCTGCTCCTCGGTGCCCAGGTGCAGGATGTAGGGCGCGACGATGTCCGAGTGCACGGTGAGATTGGAGGCCAGCGCGAGATAACCCATGCGCGCTGCTTCTTCCACGACGATGCAGCAGAAATCAAACGGTGCGCCAATTCCGCCATAGGCTTCCGGCAGGTCCACGCACAGCAGGCCGTTCTCGCCCATCGCGCGGTAGAAGTCCTTGGGGATGATTCCCGCGTGCTCCCACTTTTCGTAGTTCGGCTCGACCTGCTCGGTGAAGAAGCGGCGGACGTTATCGCGAAAGAGTTCCAGTTCGGCAGCGGAGGCGGTCATGGGTCAGGTCGGGAGATTGGTTGCCAGGGCATTTTACGCGAGCGCGGCGTCGGCCCGGGTTTTGCCGGCAAACTCGCACAGGTCATAAATGGGGCAGCGGGCGCAGTCCGGCTTGCGGGCCTTGCACACGTAGCGACCGTGGAGGATCAGCCAGTGGTGGGCATCGCGCCTGAATTCCTGGGGCGTGTGCTTGAGCAAGCCGTCCTCGACCGCGCGCACGGTCTTGCCGGGCGCGAGGCCGGTGCGGTTGGCGACGCGAAAGATATGCGTGTCCACCGCGATGGTCGGCTCACCAAAGGCAGTATTCAGCACCACGTTGGCAGTCTTGCGACCGACGCCGGGCAGGGCTTCCAGCGCGTCCCGCTCGCGCGGCACCGTGCCGCCGTGGT
>JANNAK010000087.1:0-4271 GCA_031384195.1 Gammaproteobacteria bacterium | reverse complement strand
GATCTGGAACGCCAGGCCCAGTGACTGGCCGTAGTGGGCCAGGGCCTCGGTCACCGGCGCGGGTTGTTCGGCGGCGATGGCGCCCAAGCGCGCGGCGGCCTCGAACAACTTCGCGGTCTTGAGTTCGATCACGCGCAGGTAGCGGGCCTCGGAGACTTCCGGGTCGCCGCAGTTCATCAACTGGAGGACTTCGCCCTGGGCAATGGCATTGGTGGCGTCGGCCAGTACCCGCAGGGTGGCCATGCGCTCGGTATCGACCATCATCTGGAAGCTGCGGGAATAGAGAAAATCGCCAGACAGCACCGCCCCGGCATTGCCCCAGACCGAATTGGCGGTCTTGCGCCCGCGCCGCCGGTCGGCGTGGTCCACCACATCGTCGTGCAGCAGGGTGGCGGTGTGGATGAACTCAATGACCGCGGCCAGCTGGGCGGGCTCGTCGCTCTTGCAGCCCAGGGCCCGGGCCACCAGGAGCAGCACCGCCGGGCGCATGCGCTTGCCGCCGCCAGCCACAATGTGGGCCCCAATCTGGTTGATCATGGCCACTTCCGAGGTCAACCGCTCCCGGATGATGGCGTCCACCCGGGTCAGGTCGCCGACGATCGGCGAAAACAGGGTTTTGAGGTCCATCTGGGGCGGGTTCTTCATTGGGGCGGGAATCCTAACAAAATCATTGACCGCAAAGGGCTTAAGTCATAGAATGCGCGCCCTTTCGGGTCCGGTTCAAAGCCGGACCTAATCAACTGAATTGAAACGATTTCGGAGCCTACGATGTACGCTGTAATCCAGACCGGTGGCAAGCAGTACAAGGTCGCCGCCGGCGACCAGTTGAAAATCGAGACCCTGGAGGCCGACGTCGGCGCCACGGTGTCCTTCGACCAGGTGCTGATGATCGCCGACGGCGAATCGCACAAGATCGGTGCCCCGCTGGTCAGCGGCGGCAAGGTCACGGCCGAAGTCCTCAAGCACGGCCGCGGCGACAAGATCCGCATCATCAAGCACCGCCGCCGCAAGAACTATCACAAGGAACAGGGCCATCGGCAGAATTTCACCGAGGTCAAGATCACCGCGATTGTCGGCGCCTAAGCCGCAATTCCACACTAGAGATACGCAATGGCACATAAAAAAGCTGGTGGCAGTACCCGCAACGGTCGTGATTCACAGTCCAAGCGCCTGGGCCTGAAGAAGTTCGGCGGCGAGCAGGTGATTCCGGGCAACATCATCGTCCGGCAGCGCGGCACGCAGTTCCATCCCGGCGTCAACGTCGGCATGGGCAGCGACCACACGCTGTTTGCCAAGACCGAAGGTAAAGTTGAATTCCGCCCGAAGGGTGGGCGCACCGTGATCAACATCGTTTCCTGATCACGTGCCGCCCGAAAAAGCCCCGGTCTCGGGGCTTTTTTGTGCCTGCAGGATGATTTCCAAATGAAATTCGTAGACGAATCAAGTATCCGTGTCGAAGCCGGTGACGGTGGGCGCGGTCACGTCAGCTTCCGGCGTGAAATGAAGGTGCCCTTCGGTGGCCCGGATGGCGGCGACGGCGGTGACGGCGGAAGCGTGTTTGCGGTGGGCGACGCCAACCTCAATACCCTGGCCGACTTCCGCTTCAACCGGGTGTTCCGTGCGCAACACGGCGAGCAGGGCGCCCGCAAGGGCTGCACCGGCGGCAAGGGCGACGATCTTGAGATCCTGATGCCGCTGGGCACGCAGATCTTCGATGCCGACACCAGCGAGCTGCTGGCTGAGCTGACCCGCACCAACAGCCGGATCTGTATTGCCAAGGGCGGCTGGCATGGCCTCGGCAATACCCGCTACAAGTCCAGCACCAACCGGGCGCCCCGGCAGTTCTCCAAGGGCACGCCGGGCGACCAGCGCAACCTCAAACTGGAGCTGTCGGTAATGGCCGACGTCGGCCTGCTGGGCATGCCCAACGCCGGCAAGTCCACGCTGCTGTCTTCGGTGTCTGCGGCCCGTCCCAAGATCGCCGGCTATCCGTTTACCACCCTGTATCCGCAGCCGGGCGTGGTCTCGGTGGGCCCGTTGCGCAGCTTTGTGATGGTCGACATCCCGGGGCTGATCGAAGGCGCGGCTGAAGGCGCGGGGCTGGGCATCCGCTTCCTCAAACACCTGCAACGCACCCGCCTGCTGATGCACATGGTGGACTTGCTGCCACCGGATGACAGCGACATCGCCGGCAACGTGCGCAAGATCAACAAGGAACTGAAGATCTTCAGCAGCGCGCTGGCCAAGCGGCCGCAGTGGCTGGTGTTCAACAAATCCGATCTGATGAGCGAGAAGGAGAGCAAGGCGCTGTGCCTCTCGATCGTCAAGAAGCTGCGCTGGACCAAGCCCTGGTACGCCATCTCTGCCCAGTCCAAAAAGGGTACCGAGAAACTGTGCTACGACGTGATGGCGTGGATCGAGGAGCATCCGGCGCCGTGAACCCGGGCAGCCGCGCAAAACTGGCGGCGGCGCGCCGCTGGGTGGTGAAAGTCGGCAGCTCGCTGGTCACCGCCAAGGGGCAGGGCCTGGACCGGCCGGCGATTGCAGCCTGGGCGGCGCAACTTGCCGCCCTGCGTCAGGGTGGTCATGAAATCGTGCTGGTGTCCTCGGGCGCGGTTGCCGAGGGCATGGCCCGCCTCGGAATGAAAAAGCGGCCGGTGGTCTTGCACCAGCTTCAGGCGGTGGCGGCGGTCGGGCAGATGGGACTGGTGCAGGCCTGGGAGTCGGCGTTCCAGATCCACGGCTTGCGCACAGCGCAGGTCCTGCTGACGCACGACGACGTATCCGAACGCGACCGCTACCTGAACGCCCGTGGTGCGCTGAAGAACCTGTTGGCGCTGGGCGTAATCCCGGTGATCAACGAAAACGATACCGTCGCCACCGAGGAAATTCGCCTCGGAGACAACGACACGCTGGCTGCGCTGGTGGCCAACCTGCTCGATGCCGAGGTGCTGGTCATCCTCACCGACCAGGATGGCCTGTTTGACGCCGATCCATGCGTCAATCCGCTGGCGCAATTGATTTCCGAGTCCGATCTCGGCGACGCCAAGCTGGATTCGATGGCCGGCGAGAGCCGCGGCACCATCGGTCGCGGTGGTATGCGTACCAAGCTCACCGCCGCCCGCTGGGCGGCTCGCTCGGGCGCCACCACCCTGATCGCCAACGGCCGAACCCAGGACATCCTGCCGCGCCTGGCGGCCGGTGAGGTGCTGGGGACGTTGCTGCGGCCGGCCCAAGGAGTGATGGCCGCACGCAAGCGCTGGATCGCCGGCCAACTGCAAGTGCGCGGCAAGCTGCACCTGGACGCCGGTGCGGCCAAGGTGGTGCGGGAGCAGAACAAGAGCCTGCTGCCGGTCGGGGTGAAGACCCTCGAGGGCGATTTTGCCCGTGGCGACCTGGTGCTGTGCCTGGACCCGGACGGGCAGGAAGTGGCCCGCGGGCTGGTCAATTACGGCCATGCCGAGGCGAAGCGCATCCTCGGCTTGCCCAGCGCAAAGCTGTCCGAGACCCTCGGCTATCCCGGTGAACCGGAGCTGATCCACCGCGACAACCTGGTCGTCGCAGGCTAGCGAAGGCGCAAAAAAAACGCCGGCAGCGCCGGCGTTTTTCTGCAGGATCGGGTTTAGCCGATTGCCTTGATGCGGTCGGTCAGGCGGCTCTTGTGACGAGCGGCTTTGTTCTTGTGAATCAAACCCTTGGACGCGTAACGGTCCAACACGGGCACCATCGCCGTGTAGGCCGCCTGAGCCTTGTCCTTCTCCTTGGCATCAATGGCCTTTACGACCTCACGGATAAGGCCGCGGTACAACGACCGCTGTGCGGCGTTGCGGGCGCGGCGAGGGCCCGCCTGACGGGCGCGTTTCTTCGCCGAACGAATATTTGCCAAGGGGATAACTCCTGAAAGGGCCTGAAAAGTCTGGGGAAAAACGAGGGCGCGTAGTATTCTGATACCCCCGCCGAATGTCAACCAAAAATACCTGAGTGAGCTTGCTCAAATCCACCGGCGTGGTCGGCGTCCTGACCCTGCTTTCCCGCGTCCTGGGCTTCGTCCGCGACGTGCTTCTGGCGCGGGCATTCGGCGCCGGCGGCGGTATGGACGCCTTCCTGGTCGCCCTGATGATCCCCAATTTTGGCCGTCGGGTGTTTGCCGAGGGGGCCTTCTCCCAGGCCTTTGTCCCGGTGTTCACCGAGGTCAAGCTGCGCGAGGACCACGAGCGGCTGCGGCAGATGGTGGCCGTCACCATGGGAACCTTGGGCGGCGTTCTGGCGCT
>JANNAK010000047.1:0-10010 GCA_031384195.1 Gammaproteobacteria bacterium | reverse complement strand
TGGTGTTCAAGTGGATCAAGAGTGTCGGTGGCCTCAACGGCATGGCGCAGATCAATCGGCGCAAGTCCGGGCTGCTTTACGACTACCTCGACGCGCAGTCCTTCTACTCGGCCGTGGCGGCCAAGGCCGACCGCTCATGGATGAACGTGACGTTCACCTTGCCCAGCGACGAAATGGATGCGGACTTCCTCAAGGGCGCCAAGGCCGCGAGCCTGGATGGCCTGAAGGGCCACCGATCGGTCGGCGGCATGCGCGCCAGCCTGTACAACGCGATGCCCGAAGCGGGCGTAAAGGCGCTGGTGGACTACATGAAGGAATTCGCAGCCGCAAAGGCCTGAAGCCCGGAACTAGGCTCGCTGAAGTTTCGGCGGCTTGGCCACCCAGCGGCTGAACTCATCCGGCGGCAGGGCCTTGGCGTAAAGGAATCCCTGCTGCAGGGCGCAGCCGAGGTCCGCAAGGATCCGGGTCTGTTCCGGTGCGTCCACGCCCTCGGCGACTACGTCCAGGCCCAGCTTGCTGGCCAGGGTAACGGTCGCCGATACGATGGCGCGGGTGGCCTTGGAGCTCTCGATCTTGACCACGAACGAGCGGTCGATCTTGATCCGGTCGACCGGGAACCGTTCAAGGTAGGAGAGGGAGGAATAGCCGGTGCCGAAATCATCCACCGAAAGCCGGTGGCCGAGGGCGCGAATGCCGGTGAGCACCCGCAGGTTGCGCTCCGGGTTGCGCATCACCGCACTTTCGGTAATTTCAAAGCTGAGTTCGGCGGGCAATATCTGGTGTTGGGCGCACAGCGACTCGATCGAGGAAATGATCTTCTCGTCGTCGAGTTGCCGCGCCGACAGGTTGACGCAGAGAGGAAGATTGCGGCCCTGCTGCTTCAGCGTCCGGCTGAACACGCAGACTTTTTCCAGGCAGGCGTTGCCGAGCATGCCGATCAAGCCGGAGTCCTCGGCGGTGCGGATGAAATCCACGGGAAACACCACACCACGGACCGGATGGCGCCAGCGCAGCAGCGCCTCGGCGCCCTCGATCTTGCCGGTCACGACATTGACGATCGGCTGGTAGAAGGGTTCGAACTCCGCCAGGTCAATCCCACGGCGGATGTCCGACAGCAAGGTGATCTGCCGTCGCGCGGCTTCGGTCAGCTTGTTGCTGGTGAACTGGGTGTTGTTGCGGCCGCTGCGCTTGGCCAGGTTGACCGCGGCGCTGGCGCTGGCCAGCAGGTCCTCGGATGTGAATCCGTCGCGCGGGGCGAGTGCAATCCCGATCGAGGCGGAGAGGGTAAGTTGCTGGTCGCCATAGGTGTACGGGGCCGCAATGCCGAGGAGCACGCGGTCGGAAAGTTGCAACATGCCCTCCACCAGCGACTCGTCATTGGGCTGGCCGTTGATCAGGATCACGAATTCATCGCCGCTGAACCGGCTGATGATCGCGTCAGCCGGGAGCAGGGAGCGCAGCCGGTTGGCAACTTCGATCAGGAAGCTGTCGCCCACCTGGTGGCCCAAACTTTCGTTGAGTGCCCGAAAATTGTCCAAATCCAGGTAGATCAGTGCGGTGGCGCTGCGGTCCCAGTCCGGTTGTGCCGCCGCAAGGTCCATCATCACGCGGGCGCGCGAGGCCAGGCCGGTGAGCTCATCGGTGTAGGCGAGGGCGCGAAGGTGCTCGGTCTGGCTGACAAACTGACGCAAGACCGCCGCCATCTCGCCAAATTCGTCATGGGTCGGCTCGGGAAGCTCCACCGTCGCGGCGCCGGCGTTGATCTGGCGAATGGCCTTGACGGCGCGGCCCAGGGGTCGCACGTAGGAACGGAACACCAGCAGAATCAGCGCGGCGCCGAGGGCAAAGGAGACTAGCGTCATCACGCCGTAAAGCGCCAGGGTTCGGCTGGAGCGGCTGACCAGGCGGTCTTGCACCGCCTCCAGCGTGGCCTGTTCACGCCTCACGATGTCGTAGAGCAACTGGTCGGCGCGGTCCAGGGAGTCGCGGTAGATCTGGGCCGACAACTCGGCGGACGGAAGATCGTTCCGGCGCATCATGTCCACGGCGCCAATGGCGTGGCGCGAGGCGCGGTTCAGTTCCTCGCGGATGGTCTTGACCACCTCGGGATCCACGCCCTGCAAGGTGGCGAGTTGCTCCCCGAGCTTCTTGTCGGCGTTGGAGACCGCTTCCTGCGCCTTCTGGTTCCAGTTCAGGTCGCCGCTCAGGGCGTTGACCGCCATGGTCCAGTCCAGGCCCTTGTAAAGGTTCTGCAGGCGAAGGATTTGGGGAATGTCGGCAAGTCGGCGCTGCATTTGCGCGGCCTGCTGACCGGTTTCCCGGTCAGCCGCTGCGCGGCTCCACAGGAAGAGCTGGTTGATGCCTTGGGCCAGCAACAGGCCCAGGCAGATGGCCACGACCCGGAAACGCGCGGCGTGCAGGAGGTTGAGCGGGGTCACGGACTGCCGCTCCCGAATATGGATTGGATGGGGCGCAAGTTTGCGCCGAACGCGGCAGCGGGGCAATTTCGAACCGGTCGAGCCAACTCAGGGGAAATGGCGTTCCGGCGCCTGCGCCTTTGCGCGGGCGACGCTGCGCTGCAACAATAGCGCCCCTTTTGGGCGGGCCGTGCCGGTCCAGACTCCGCACAGGCGGGGATTGATCGACTCACCGTCACTCCATTGATACCGGGAAGCCCATGTTCAAGATCCAGACGCTCAACAACATCTCGCCACTGGGACTGGAGCGCCTGCCGGCGGCGCTTTACGAGGTGGGCTCTGACCTGAAGGATCCCGATGGCATCCTGGTGCGCTCGACCGACATGCACAAGCTGGATATCCCGGCCTCGGTGCGGGCGATTGGCCGGGCCGGCGCCGGCACCAACAACATTCCGGTCAAGGCCATGAGCGATCGCGGCGTGCCGGTGTTCAACGCGCCTGGTGCCAACGCCAACGCGGTCAAGGAACTGGTGCTGGCCGGCATGTTGCTGGCGGCCCGCAACCTGATCCCGGCCTGGAGCTTTACCCAGGGACTGGACGGCGACGACGCTGCGCTGCACAAGGCAGTGGAGGCCGGCAAGAAGAATTTCGTCGGCTTCGAGTTGCCGGGCAAGACTCTGGGCGTCATCGGCCTGGGCGCCATCGGCGTCAAGGTCGCGAATGCGGCACTGGACCTGGGCATGCGGGTGATGGGCTATGACCCGTCCATCACGGTGCAGAACGCCTGGCAGCTGAATGCGGCCGTGCAGCAAGCGGTTTCGGTCGACGACCTGCTGGCGCGCGCCGACGTGGTAACGGTGCACGTGCCGCTGGTGGAGGCGACCCGCCACCTGGTCAACGTCAACCGCATCCGGCTGATGAAGCAAGGCTCGACCCTGCTCAACTTTGCGCGCGAGGGGGTGGTGGACGAGCCGGCGGTGAAGGCCGGCCTGGACGAGGGCAAGCTGCGCGCCTACGTCTGCGATTTCCCGACCCAGCTGCTGTACAAGCACCCGCGCGTGGTGACGCTACCGCACCTGGGTGCCTCGACCGGCGAGGCCGAGGACAACTGCGCCGTCATGGTGGCCGAGCAGCTGCGCGATTACCTCGAGAACGGCAACATCCGCAACTCGGTCAATTTCCCGGAAGCAATCATGCCGCAGGTTCCCGGTGCCACACGCCTGTGCATCGCCAATGCCAACGTGCCGAACATGGTCGGCCAGATCACTACCGCGCTGGCCCAGCGCAAGCTGAACATCGCCGACTTGCTGAACAAGTCACGAGGCGACATTGCCTACACCCTGGTGGACGTCGAGGGTGCGGTTCCAGCCGAAGTGGCCACCGACATAGCGGCAATCAAGGGCGTGCTCTGCGTGCGCCTGATTACCAACGGCAAATGAGCGAGCCGGAGCTGAACAAGGCGCGGGAGCGGATTGACGAGATCGATCGGCAATTGCAGAAACTGATCTCGGACCGCGCGCGGGAGGCGCAGAAGGTGCGGGACATCAAGTCGCGCAGCGGCGCACCCAACGACCATTACCGGCCGGCGCGCGAAGCCGAGGTGCTCCGGCGTGCGATTGCCCGCAACCAGGAACTCAAGGGTCCGCTGTCCGACGAAGTCGCGGCGCGCCTGATGCGCGAGATCATGTCGGCCTGCCTCGCGCTGGAATCGCCCCTGACGGTGGCATTCCTCGGGCCGGAAGGCACCTACACCCATGCCGCGGTGTACAAGCACTTCGGGCATGCGGTGGCTTCGCGCGCCGCGCCCGCGATCGACGAAATCTTCCGCGACGTGGAATCCGGCGCCGCGACCTATGGCGTGGTGCCGATCGAGAACTCCACCGAGGGCGTGGTCAGCAGCACCCTCGACCAGCTGGCGCACACGCCGCTGTCGATCTGTGGCGAGGTGTGGCTGCCGGTGCACCATCATTTGCTGTCGAACCAGAAGCGGCGCGAGGACATCCGCAAGGTCTACGCCCACGCACAATCGTTTGCCCAGTGCCGGCAGTGGCTGGATTCCAAGCTGCCGAAAGCCGAGCGCATCGCGGTCGCCAGCAACGGCCTGGCGGCGCAAATGGTGCGCAAGCTGAAGAAAGGTGCGGCGATCGCCGGGCAGGCCGCCGCCGAGCTGTACCAGCTGGGCACGCTGGCCTCGAATATCGAGGACGATCCAAACAACACGACACGCTTCCTGGTCATTGGCCGGCAGAACCCGGAGACGACGGGCGCGGACATGACCTCGCTGGTGATGTCGGCTCACAAGGATCGGCCGGGCGCCCTGTTTGAACTCCTGAAGCCCTTTGCCGACGCCAACATCAGCCTGTCGAAGATCGAATCGCGGCCGTCGCGCCGCGCCGCCTGGGATTACAACTTCTTCATCGACCTGGAAGGTCATCAGGACGACGCAGTGGTGAAACCGGCGCTGGAGCTGGTGCGCGAGCGGGCCGCCTATTTCAAGCTGCTCGGTTCGTATCCGCGGTCGAAGGTCTGAGGGTGACGGAACCCACGTTGCCCCTGCTCAAAAACGCCCTTGACGGCGTGCGCAAACTCGCGCCCTACGAGCCGGGCATGCCGGTCGAGGAGTTGCAGCGGCGGCTGGGCGTAAAGAATGCGGTCAAGCTTGCCTCGAACGAGAATCCGCTCGGCGCCAGTCCGAAGGTCGGCGCGGCCCTGGAAGCAGCAGCGCGCGGCGCGCTGGCCCGGTATCCGGACGGCAGCGGCTTCCGGCTCAGGCAGAAACTCGCCGAGCGGCACGGCGTGGCCCCGGAGCAGGTGACCTTGGGCAATGGTTCCAACGACATCCTGGAGTTCGTGTCCCGGGTGTTCCTGGGCCCCGGCCGCGCGGCGATGTTTTCGCAGCATGCCTTTGCGGTCTACCCGATCGCCACCCAGGCCCAGGGTGCCGAGGCCGTGGTGGTACCGGCGCGTGCCGCGACCGACGCCATGCCCTATGGCCATGACCTGGACGCTTTCGCGCGTGCGCTGCGGCCGGATGTGTCGGTGGTGTTCGTCGCCAATCCCAACAACCCGACCGGGACCACGCTGTCGCCCGGCGAGTTCGACGCTTTCATTGAGAAGGTGCCGCCGGCAACGTTGGTGGTGCTGGACGAGGCGTATTGGCACTACCAACAGCCGGAGCTGCGCCCGGATGTCACTGCGCTGCTCAAACGCTACGCCAACCTGATCGTCGCGCGCACCTTCTCCAAGGTCTATGGATTGGCCTCGCTGCGGGTCGGCTACGGCTTGTCGCACCCGCAGGTGGCCGATCTGCTGAACCGGGTTCGCCAGCCGTTCAACAACAACTCCATGGCCCTGCTGGCAGCGGAAATTGCGCTCGATGATGAGGCGTTTGTGTCGCAATCGGTGACGCTCAACCACCAGCAGAAACAACGCCTGCTGCCGGAGTTGAAGGCGATGGGCCTGACGGTATTGCCTTCGCAGGCCAATTTTCTGGCGATCGGTTTTGGCCGCGACACGGCACCCATCCACCAGGGTTTGCTGGAGCGCGGCGTGATCGTGCGGCCGATGAAGTCCTATGCAATGCCGCAGTTCCTGCGCCTGACCATCGGCACCGAGGCGGAGAACAGCCGCTTCCTCGTCGCGCTCAAGGACGTCCTGTCCAAGTGAAGGTCCGGCGACTGGCCGTTATTGGTCTGGGACTGATCGGCGGCTCCCTGGCCCGCGCCTTGCGCGAGGCCAAAGTCGTTGACGAGATCAGCGCGTTTGATCCGGACCCGCGGCGTCGGGAGCGGGCGCTGGATCTGGGTGTTGCGGATCGCGTTGAAGACAACGCCGCCGATGCGGTTCGCGATGCGGACGTCATCGTGCTCTCGGTTCCCGTACTCCACACTGCCGAGGCCCTGCGCGCACTGCTGCCGGGCCGCCGGCGCGACGCGGTGGTCACCGACGTCGGAAGCACCAAGCAGTCGGTGCTTGCCGATGTCGCCGCCGTCTGCGAGGGGCAGGTGCCGCCGTGGTTTGTGGCCGGCCATCCCATCGCCGGGACCGAGAAGAGTGGCGTGGAGAATTCCAGCGCCGGATTGTTTCGCGGCCACCGCGTCATCCTGACGCCGCATCCCGGGCAGGACCCAACGGCGCGGTCCCAGGTGGCGGCGCTGTGGACCGCGGCTGGCGCGCGGGTGGTGGAAATGCCGCCCGAGCGTCACGACGCCATCTTCGCGGCAACGTCGCACCTACCGCACGTGCTGGCATTCAGCTTCGTCGACATGCTCTCGCGCATGGACACTCAGCGCGAAATATTCCCGAATGCGGGTGGCGGATTTCGCGACTTCACCCGCATCGCCAGCTCCAGCCCGGAGATGTGGCACGACATCATTCGCGCCAACGCACCGCGGGTCACCGAGTTGCTGGAGCGGCAGTTGCTGGATCTGCAGGAATTGCTGGACGCCATGAAGCAGGGCCGTTGGGATGAGCTGAAGGCCCGGTTTGAGCGGGCGCGGGCGGCGCGTGAAAGTTACCTCGGCCAGATCGAGTAGTCGCATGACCGTGCCTTGCGCGGGGCCTGCTTTCCCGGCAGCGAAGCGGCGGCTGTGAAATTCACCGTTGAGCCTGGCGGCAAGCTCGCGGGAGATCTCCGCGTTCCGGGCGACAAGTCCATCTCGCACCGGGCGGTGATGCTGGGTGCACTGGCAGAGGGCGTGACCGAGGTTCGCGGCTTCCTGAATGGCGACGATTGCCGCTGCACCCTGAAAGCGTTCGAGGCCATGGGCGTGCGCATCGAGCAAACAGGGCCGACGGCGCTCCAGCTGCACGGAGTTGGGCTGCACGGCCTGCGTGCTCCGGCCTCGGCACTGGATTTAGGCAACTCCGGTACGTCGATGCGGCTGATGTCGGGGCTGATGTGTGCCCAGGGGTTTTCGACAACGCTCACCGGCGATGCCTCGCTGTCGCGTCGGCCGATGAAGCGCATCATCGATCCCCTCGCACAGATGGGCGCAAAAATTGATTCCGTGGATGGGCATGCGCCGTTGACGATTTTGCCGGCCGGTGGACTGAAGGGAATTGCGTACCGGTCGCCGGTCGCCAGTGCCCAGGTGAAATCCGGGATACTGCTGGCTGGCTTGTACGCCAACGGCACCACCACGGTGACCGAGCCGGAAGCCTCCCGCGATCACACCGAACGGATGCTTCGCAGCTTTGGGGTGACGGTGGACGCAAGTCCGGGCCAGGCGACCCTGCTGGGCGGGCAGGCGCTGCGGGCGACCGCAATCAAAGTGCCCGCCGATATTTCATCGGCGGCCTTCTTCATGGTCGCCGCCGCCATCGTCCCCGGCAGCCAGATCCTGCTGCAGGACGTGGGCGTGAACCCCACGCGCACCGGGATTATTGAGATTCTGTGCGCCATGGGCGCACAGATCGAGTTGCTGAACCGACGTAATTTTGGTGCCGAGCCGGTGGCCGACATCCGGGTTCGGGGCGGGGTCCTGCGCGGGATCCGGATTGGACGCGAGCGGGTGGCCTCGGCCATCGACGAGTTCCCGGCCGTGTTCGTGGCCGCCGCTTGCGCCGAGGGCATTACCGAGGTCTCGGGTGCCGAGGAACTGAGGGTCAAAGAAAGCGACCGCATCCAGACCATGGTCGATGGACTGGCGGTGCTGGGCATCAAGGCACTGGCCCGGGCCGACGGGGCGCGGATTGAAGGCGGCAGGCCCGGCGGCGGAGTGATCGACAGCCACGGGGACCATCGTGTGGCGATGTCCTTCGCCATCGCGGCGCTGCGGGCAACCGCGCCCATCACGATCCTGGATTGCGCCAACGTCAATACCTCGTTTCCCGGGTTTGCCGAGCTCGCCTGTGGCAGCGGATTGGGGATTTCGTCATGACCGTGCCGGTGATCGCGATTGACGGACCCTCCGGCGTCGGCAAGGGCACCGCCGCCCGCGGGCTGGCGCGCCGCCTGGGCTGGAACTTCCTCGACAGCGGGGCGCTGTACCGCATTCTGGCCCTGGCGGCCCAGGGCCGGGGAATTGACCTCGCCGATGCGGCTGCGGTGGCGGCGCTGGCGCCCGGTCTGGAGATCCGGTTTGTGCCCGGGGCGGGCGCCGATGACCGGATTGAGGTCGGCGGCGTTGACTGGACGGCGCAGGTCCGGGCCGAGACCACCGGCCAGCTGGCGTCGCAAATTGCCTCCGAACCCGGGATTCGGGCCGTTTTGCTGCAGCGCCAGCGGTCTTTCCGGCAGGAACCGGGACTGGTCGCCGACGGCCGGGACATGGGCACGGTGGTGTTCCCGGACGCCGGGGTGAAGGTGTTTCTGGACGCCAGCCCGGAGGAGCGGGCCCGCCGCCGGATGCTGCAGTTGAGACAGGCCGGGGTAGAGGCTAGAATGCGCGCCCTTTGTGAGGAGATTGCAGAGCGCGACGAGCGCGACCGCAATCGCCCACATTCGCCGCTGAAGCCGGCCAAGGACGCGGTGGTGATAGACACCACCGATCTTTCGGCAGATGCGGTTATCGCCCGAATCGAGCAATTGGTGAAGGCACCTTAGTCGTCAGGCGTGCAATGCGTCTGCCGGCGGACGGACCGAATGGATTCGGTCCGACATTAACAACCTGCCAATCCAGGACGGAACGGTAGAACGAGAGTGAACCAATGACTGAATCATTTGCAGAAATGTTTGCGCAGAGCCTGACCTCAGGCCAATCCATGCAGCCGGGCTCCGTCGTCATGGCCCGCGTGCTGGAAGTGAAATCCGACGTGGTGATTGTTGACGCCGGACTGAAGTCCGAAGGCGTCATCCCCGTCGCGGAATTCTTCGACGAGAACGGCGTGATCACGGTTGCCGCCGGCGACGAAGTCGAAGTGGCGCTGGAAGCCCTCGAAGACGGATTTGGCGAGACCAAGTTCTCCAAGGAGAAGGCGGCACGCATCCGCACCTGGGACAACCTGGCCAAGGCGTTCGAGAACAAGGACACGGTGGTGGGCACCATCACCGGCAAGGTCAAGGGTGGCTTCACGGTCGACATCGGCAGCGTTCGGGCGTTCCTGCCCGGTTCGCTGGTGGACGTGCGCCCGGTTCGCGACACCACCTTCCTCGAGAACAAGCCGCTTGAGTTCAAGCTGATCAAGCTGGACAAGATGCGCAACAACGTCGTGGTCTCGCGCCGCGAAGTGCTGGAAGCCGAGTACAGCCAGGAACGCGATTCCCTGCTGGCCAACCTGCAGGAAGGCGTGGTGCTCAAGGGCGTGGTCAAGAACCTCGTCGAGTACGGCGCGTTTGTCGACCTGGGTGGCGTCGACGGCCTGCTGCACATCACGGACATGTCGTGGAAGCGGGTCAAGGATCCTTCCGAGGTCGTGGCCGTCGGCCAGGAACTCGAAGTCAAGGTCCTCAAGTACGACCGCGAAAGCAAGCGTGTCTCGCTGGGCCTCAAGCAGCTGGGTGAGGATCCGTGGGTCGAGATCGCCCGCCGTTATCCCTAGAAAACGCGCCTGTTCGGCAAGATCACCAACATCACCGATTTCGGTGCATTCTTTGAGATCGAGCCGGGCGTTGAAGGCCTGGTGCACGTCTCCGAGATGGACTGGACCAAC
>JANNAK010000008.1:0-10016 GCA_031384195.1 Gammaproteobacteria bacterium | reverse complement strand
CCGAAGCCGGCAGGCTGTTCTGGACCTGCGACAGGTACTCAAGCACCCGTGAGCGCGCCCAATAGATGTCGGTGCCATCTTCGAACAGGACGTAGACAAAGGAGTCCCCGAACAACGAGTAGCCGCGCACGGTCTTTGCGCCGGGCACTGACAGCATGGTGGTGGTCAGCGGGTAGGTGACCTGGTCCTCGACCACCTGCGGGGCCTGGCCCGGGTAGGCGGTGCGGATGATTACCTGGGTGTCGGACAGGTCGGGAATTGCGTCCAGTGAGGTTTGCGCGGCCGAATAGATGCCACCGGCCGTGACCAGCAACGTGGCCATCAACACCAGGAAGCGGTTGGCGATGGACCAGCGGATCAGTTGCGCAATCACTGGCCGGCCTCCGCTGCGCTGCCCATGCGGTTGTAGGCGCCGCGCAAGTTGGCCTCCGAATCAATCAGGAACTGGCCCGAGGACACCACCTGCTGGCCGGCTTCCAGCCCGTCCAGGATTTCGGTGCGACCGTCTCGCTCGCTGCCCAGGCTCACCGTCACCGGCCGGAAACGGCCTTCACCTTCGGCCACGATCACCGTCGCCCGGGTGCCGGTGCGGATGACCGCTTCACTGGGGACCAGCAAAGCCTCGCGGCTGCTGCCGTGGCCCAGGATCACCTCGGCAAACATTCCTGGCTTGAGTTCCAGCTTCGGGTTGTCCAATACCGCGCGCACTCGCACGGTGCGGGTGGCCGGGTTCACTTCCGGATAAACGTAATCCACCGTTCCGGCAAAGCGGCGGTCCGGCACGCCCGGGACGCGGGCATCGACGGCGGCGCCGCGCGCCAGTCCGGCCGCCAGCGCTTCGGGCACTTCGGCAACCACCCACACGCGCGACAGGTCGATCAGGGTGTACAGGCTCATGCCAGGACTGAGCTGCGCGCCCTCGCGCACGCCCAGCTCGGCGACGATGCCGGTCCGCGGCGCGTAGTACGACACTCGTCGTTGCGCTTCGCCGCTCTTCTCCAGCTGCGCCAGCTGCGCCTCGCTAATGCCCAGCAGACGCAATCGCTGGCGCGCACCACCGCTCAGTGCCGCGTCCCCGGCTTTTTGCGCCAGCACGAATTCCTGCTGCGCCGAGAACATCTCGGGCGAATAGATCTCCGCCAGCAGCTGGCCTTTGCGCACCGGGTCGTTGAGCGCCTGCACGTGCAGCCGCTCGACCCAGCCGGCGCTGCGAGCCTGCACCGACTCGATGCGGTTTTCATCGACCATCACGCTGCCGGCGGCGCGCAGTTCCTGCGACATCGTGGCGCGCTCAACCGGCACCGTGCGGATGCCAAAGTTCTGCACCACGCGCGGGTCGATCGTGATCACCCCGGCGCCGGCAACGCCGTCCTGGTCAGCGTACTTGGGCACCAGGGCCATATCCATGAACGGCGACTTGCCCGGTTGATCGAAGCGCTGGTCCGGCCGCATCGGGTCGTACCAGTAAAGGATCTCGCGTTCGCCGGCGGCGGCCGGTTCGCCCTCGGCCGGGTTCATGGCTTGCATGGAGTCGCGCGCGAACCACAGTCCTGCAGCGACGCCGACGACAACGACGACCGCCACGGCCAATAGAAGTTTTTTCATGAGGATTCTCCCGCGAGGTACTGCAGGTTGAGGCGGTGCTTGGCGGCGTCGGCTTGCAGTTCCAGCCGCTTGAGCCGGTACTCCAGGGCCATGCGCCGGGCGTCCAGCACGCTGCCCAGCGTGGCTTGGCCGTTCTGCCAGCTCGCCATCGCCGCCGCGATGCGTTGCTCGCTTTGCGGCAGGATTTGCTGGTCAAAAAGTTTCAGCCGCTCCTGCAGCGCCAGCCAGTCGGCGCTGTTGAGTCGCGCGTCGGCGGTGTGCTGTCGCAAGGCATCGGCTCGCTGTTGCTCGGCCTGCTCTTGTTGTGCCAGTTTTGCGGCCAGGTTCCGGTCCTGCCGCTTGCCGGTGAACAGCGGCAGGTCCATGCCGACCTGAACGCTCACCATCTCGGGAAAGCTCGGGCGATATCCGTAACTGACGCCCACCCGCCAGCCGGTCTTGTAGGCCTGCCGGGCGAGCTCGACATCCATTGCCGCCACGGCCACGCGCCGTGCTTCGGTGCCCAGGTGCGGATGGTTCCCGAGTCGGTCAAGGAGCGTGGCGAGCTCTGGTGCAGGCCCCCACGCCGGCAAGTCGGGGCGCAGCGGACGCCAGGCGTCATCCACGATCCAGCGCGACAGGCTGCTGCGAGTGTGGGACTCCTGTTGCCGCAGCTCAGCCAGCCGGTCGCGGACCAAGTCCAGGTCCACGCGCGCCGCCAGCACCTCGGCCTGCGAGGCACGGCCGGTGGAGTGGGCGATCGTTGCCGACTCCAGCTGCAGCTCCGCCTCCTGCTGGGTCTTGCGCACAAGTTCGAGTGCCTCGACGGTCTTCCAGACTTCAACCCAGGCCAGGCCCGCGTCGCGCCGCAATTCCAGCCGACGCATCAACAGCATCTGCCCGGCGAGCTCGGCTTCGCGTGAGCCGCGCTCTCCGCGCAGCCGGCGCGTGTCGCCAGCCGGGAACTCCTGGCTGATGCCCAGCATGGTCTGGGTGTCGGAGTCCCGCGTGAACGAGCCGGCGTCGTCACCATTAACCGGCAGGTCGCGCACCTCGAAACTCAGTTGCGGGTCCGGCAGCTGCGCGGCGGCGACCGCTGACTCACGCGCGGCGCGCACCGCCGCCTGCTCGGCCTCGAGCAGTGGCTGGTGTTCCAGCGCCAGCGCCTGGGCCTCGCCAAGTTCCAGGGCGACGACAGCGTCGCCGCCTTCCTGTGCGTCGGCACACGGCGCAAGGCCAAGCAGCGCAAGCAGGCTGGCGCCAAGAAATATCGTGGGAAAAGACGGCATGTCACATCTCCAGAAGCTGCAGGGATCACGCGGCATACGCCGCGCGTCAGTAAGCAATCAGCTTTGGGACGTGGTCGGAGGTCGCAAGGGGGTGAAGGTGAAAGCCGGCAATGCCGTGGACTTGGCCGCGGTGGCCAGCAGGCTTGCCGCCGGGACCATGGCGGGTAGAAATTCAGAGGTAACCATGCCGGTGGCGCTGGCGCACACCTGGGCGCAGGTGCTGGCGTCATCGCAGCAACCAGCGCTCGTCGATGTGCCTTGTGCGGTCGTGCCGTGGCAGGGCATGGCTGAGCTGTCGGCGACCTGCGCCTGTTCGGCTGGTGCCGGCATCGCCATCATCGGCCCCATGCCCGCGATCGCCCACGACTGTGCCAGCAGGGCGCAGAGCGTGACCAGGCTGACCAGGGAGCGGCGCAGTTTCATGGCCGCCAGTCTACCAACTCTGGACCCAGGTCCAGTCCAGCCGGTCGGGAGCCGGCTGCCGGCCGTCGGCGGGGGAGCCGAGGTGCTAGGGTAGCCGCCCCGAAATTGAGCCCACCACCGCGTCCATGTCCCCGATTGAATTGCGCCTGAAGCCTCGCGAGGACAAGCGCCTGCGCGCCGGTCATCTGTGGATCTACTCCAACGAGCTGGATCTGGAAAAGGCACCGATGACCGGCGTCGCCCCCGGAACTCTGTGCCGGGTGGTGGACAGCCGCGGCAAGGGGCTGGGCCTGGGTTATGTTAATCCGCACTCCCTGTTGTGCGCGCGCCTGCTGACCTCGAACCCGGACGCCAGCATCGACACCGCCTGGTTTGCGCGCCGGCTGCAGTCGGCGTTGACGTTGCGCGAACGTTTGTACTCCACGCCCCACTACCGGCTGGTGTACGGCGAGTCCGACGGCTTGCCCGGGCTTGTCATTGATCGCTATGGCGAGGTGCTGGCGGTGCAAATTGGCACCGCCGGCATGGAGGCGCTGAAGGTGCCGCTGACGCAGGCGCTGCAGCAGGTGCTGAAGCCCAAGGGCATCTGGTTCAACAACGAGATGCCGGTGCGGGAGCAGGAAGGACTGACGCTCTACACCGAGGCGGTGGGCGAGGTCCCGGACATCGTCGAGATCGAGGAAGGCGGCGCGCGGTTCGCGATTCCGCTCAAGACCGGCCAGAAAACCGGCTGGTTCTACGACCAGCACGCCAATCGCGACCGGCTCGCGAAATATGTCACCGGCAAGTCGGTGCTGGATGTTTACAGCTACATCGGTGGCTGGGCGCTGCGGGCGTTGAAGCTCGGCGCGCGTGCGGCGGCGGTGATCGACAGTTCGGCCCCGGCGCTGGAGGCGGCGACGGCCAATGCCGCGCTGAACGGCTTCGAACTCGAAATCGTCAAGGGCCAGGCGCTGGACATGATGCGCGACTTCAAGGCGCGCAACCGCCGCTTTGACGTGGTGGTGGTGGACCCGCCGGCGCTAATCAAGCGCAAGAAAGACCAGGAAGCGGGGATGTCGCACTACGGTGCGGTCAATCGCGCGGCCATCGACTTGCTGGCTCCCGAGGGCATCCTGGTGTCCTGTTCCTGCTCGCATCACCTGGACGCCGAACAGTTGCAGCGCATCCTGCTGCGCGAGTCACGCGCGGCCGGGCGACGGCTGCAAATCCTCGAGCAGGGCGAGCAGGGTCCGGACCATCCGGTACACCCGGCGATTCCGGAAACCCGTTACCTGAAGGCCTTCGTCTGCCGGGTGGTTTAGGCGTTGCAATGAGCGACTACGCGCTCAAGCTTGCGCGGCACCTGCCGGGACTCCGCCAACGACTGAGATCCCTGTACCGGGTCCCGCACTGGAAGGTGGGCTCCACCGGTTTCATCCTGTGGGTCGCGCTGCTCAATGCCGCGCTGTACCACGGCCCACTGTATTCCTTCGCCTGGTCCAGCCTGGACGTCAGTTCCTTCAGCGGCGCACGGACCCTGTTCACGCTGTTCTTCCTGGGCACGTACGTCAGTGCGCAGATCCTGGCGCTGCTGGCCCTGGTATCCGAACGCCTGCTCAAGCCCGTTTGCATGCTCGCGGCGCTGGGTAACGCCATCGCGCTGTACTTCGTCCGCAGCTACGGCGTGATCCTCGACCGGGCAATGATGGGCAACGTCTTCAACACCGACGCGGCCGAGACCGCCGACCTTCTTCATCCACGCATCCTCTTGTACGTGTTGCTGCTGGGCGTGCTGCCGTGTTGGCTGCTGTTCAGGGTTCAGCTGCGCCCTACGCCGCTGCCACGGCGCCTTGGATTCGCCCTTGGGGTGTTTGTTGTCGGCCTGGGCTGGGCCTACGCCAACGCCAGCACCTGGTTGTGGATCGACGAGAACGCCAAGCGCCTGGGCGGCATGACGCTGCCGTGGTCTTACGCCATCAACGGACCCCGCTATCTCGCCACCCAAGTCGAACGCGGTGAGCCGACGCCGCTGCCGGCGGCGACTTTTGAGTCAAATGAAAAAGCCGTGGTGATCCTGGTCATCGGCGAGGCAGCCCGCGCCCTGAACTTTTCGCTCTACGGTTATCCGCGCCCCACCAATCCGCTGTTGTCGGCGGCGGGCGTTAGCGCGCTGGCCGAGACGCGATCCTGCTCGACCTACACCACCGCCTCGTTGCGGTGCATCCTGTCGCCGGTGGACAGCGGCTGGAAAATGTCGGACGCATCGGAGCCGCTGCCCAGTTACCTGCAACGGCAGGGCATCGACGTGATCTGGCGCAGCGACAACTGGGGCGAGCCGCCGCTGAAGGTGAGGACGCTGCAACGAGCCGGGGAACTGCGGAAGACCTGCACCGGAGCGGTTTGCGACTACGACGAGGTACTGCTGCAGGGGCTGGAGCCGCGCATCCGCGCGTCCGGCAGCGACCGGGTGTTCGTCGTGTTGCACCAGTCCGGCAGCCACGGGCCGGCCTACTACAGCAAGTACCCGGCTCGCTTCGAACGCTTCACGCCGGTCTGCAAATCGGTGGAGTTGCACCGGTGCACCGGGCAGGAACTGGTGAATGCCTACGACAACACCATCGTCTACACCGATTATTTCCTGCAGCAGGCGATCGCCGTGCTGCAAGCCTTCCCGGACCGGCCGACGGCGCTGGTCTATATCTCCGACCACGGCGAGTCCCTGGGTGAATTCGGCCTGTACCTGCACGGGACTCCCTACTCGATTGCGCCGGACGTGCAGAAAGACATTCCGTTCCTGGTCTGGATGTCGGATTCCTTCAGGGCCGGCAAGGGCATTCCGCCGGGGCCGCTGGCGCAGGCAGGCAGTCACTCGCAGGCCAATGTCTTCCACAGCGTGATGGGCGCCTTCGACATGCGCGGTCCGGTCTATCAAGCCAATTTCGATATCTTTAACGTCGCGGCCGCCAACGCCGCAAGTGCGAACCGCTAGAATGCGCCACCCCTGCGAGTAGGCGCCTGAGATGGTCACGTATCCGCAATTCGACCCTGTCGCCATCCAGCTGGGGCCGGTCGCCATCCACTGGTACGGCCTGATGTACCTGCTGGGCTTTGCCGGCGGTTGGTGGCTGCTGGTGCGCCGGGGACGCACCGCGCACATGACGATGGCCCCCGAGTGGGTGTCCGACCTGGTGTTCTACGTCGCCATGGGCGTGATCCTGGGCGGTCGCATCGGTTACACCCTGTTCTATAACTTCCCCGGATTTCTCGACAACCCGATGGTGCTGTTCAAGATCTGGGAAGGCGGCATGTCCTTCCACGGCGGCCTGCTGGGCGTGATTACCGCCTACTTCCTGTTCGCGCGTCGTTACCAGATCAACGTGTTCCACCTGGCCGACTTTGCCGCGCCGGCCATCCCGCTGGGATTGTTGACCGGCCGAATCGGCAATTTCATCAACGGCGAACTCTGGGGCAAGACCACCGACCTGCCCTGGGGCATGGTGTTTCCGACCGGCGGGCCGCTGCCGCGTCACCCCAGCATGTTGTACGAGGCACTGCTGGAAGGCGTGGTCCTGCTCGCGGTCGTGTGGTGGTTCGGCAGCAAGCCGCGCCCGCGGATGGCGGTGTCCGGCCTGTTCCTGCTGCTCTACGGACTGTTTCGCTGTTCAGTGGAATTCGTTCGGCTGCCGGATGCCCACATCGGCTACCTCGCGTTCGGCTGGCTCACCATGGGAATGGTGCTCAGCCTGCCAATGATTTTGGCCGGGCTGCTGATGATTTACCTGGCCTACACCCGGCCGGGCAATGCGGTCGGCGCGATCGCCGGGGGAAAATCATGAAGCCCTACCTGGACCTGATGCGCCACGTGCTGGAGCACGGCGCCGCAAAATCCGATCGCACTGGAACCGGCACGCTGTCGGTGTTCGGGCACCAAATGCGCTTTGACCTTGCGGCGGGCTTTCCGCTGGTCACGACCAAGAAGCTGCACCTGAAAAGCATCATCCATGAGTTGCTTTGGTTCCTGCGCGGCGAGACCAACGTCAAGTACCTCAAGGACAACGGCGTCAGCATCTGGAACGAGTGGGCCGACGAAAATGGCGAACTGGGACCGGTTTACGGCAAGCAGTGGCGCTCCTGGCCAACGCCGGACGGCCATAGCGTTGACCAGATCCAGTTGCTGCTGGACCAGATTCGAGGCAATCCCGACTCTCGTCGCCTGATCGTCTCGGCCTGGAACGTCGGCCAGCTTGACCAGATGGCGCTGGCGCCCTGCCACGCTTTCTTCCAGTTCTATGTGGTGGACGGCAAGCTGTCCTGCCAGCTGTACCAGCGCAGCTGCGACATCTTCCTCGGCGTGCCTTTCAACATCGCCTCGTACGCCCTGTTGACGATGATGATTGCGCAAGTGTGCGGCCTGAAGTCGGGTGACTTCGTCTGGACCGGCGGCGATTGCCACCTCTACACCAATCACCTCGAGCAGGCCCGCACGCAACTGTCTCGTGAGCTCCGTGCCCTGCCGCGGATGGAGATCAATCCGGACGTCACCGATTTGTTCTCGTTCCGATATGAGGATTTCAGGCTGGCCGACTACCAGCCGCACCCGGCCATTTCGGCGCCAGTCGCCGTCTGAGCGGCGCGCACCACCGCCATGCACCTGCTGTTGATTGAAGACAGCCAGGACCTTGCGGCCAACGTGTGTGAGTATCTGGAGGCCCGCGGTCATGTCATGGACACCGCCCGGGACGGCGTGACCGGGTTGCACCTGGCGGTCGTCAATCGTTACGACGCGATCGTTCTCGACGTCGGCCTGCCGGGCCTGGATGGCGTGGCGCTGTGCCGCAAGCTGAGGCAGGAAGCGCGCAAGGCCACCCCGGTGCTGATGCTGACCGCCCGCGATACCCTCGCCGACAAGCTCGACGGCTTCGATGCCGGTGCCGACGATTACCTGATCAAGCCGTTCGCGTTGCAGGAATTAGAGGCGCGATTGCAGGCGCTGGTGCGTCGCGGCAGCGCCGCCGGGCCGGTGCTTCAGGTGGCCGACCTGCGCTTGGACACCGATACGCTTGAAGTGACGCGCGCGGGCCAGGCCATCACCCTGACGCCCATCGGCCTGAAGCTGCTGCGATTGCTGATGCAGGCCTCGCCGCGCGTCGTTTCGCGTGCCGAGATCGAGCGGGCGATTTGGGGGGATGGGCCACCGGACAGCGACGCCTTGCGTACCCACGTTCATGCGCTGCGATCAGCGGTTGACAAGGCATTTGCCGCCAAGCTGCTGTACACCGTTCACGGCATCGGATTCCAGTTGGCCGCGAAGCCTGAAAATGTCTAGGCCACCGTCGCTGCGCCAGCGCTTCACGCTCGCCAGCATGGTGCTGGTGGCCGCGGTTACGACCCTGGCCTCGACTGCGGTCTATCTCAGCCAGGATCATGCCGAAGACCAATTGCTGGTGGAAATGATGGAACGGGAGGTCGCCGTGTTCGCCCGCGATTACCGCAATAATCCGGCGCACCCGCCGCCGCAATCCACCCAATTGCGAAGTTACATCGTGGATCCGGAGGATCCCGGCGTGTTGCCCCCGGAGCTGCGATCGCTGCCGCCCGGCATCCACCATGACATCGCCATCGCAGGCAAGAACTACCAGGTGGCCAACTTCACGCTGCTCGACAAGCGTTTCTATCTGACCTACGACATCACCCTGATTGAGGGGCGCGAGTTCCTGCTCGAGCTGGCCTTGATTTTGGGCGTCCTGGCGGCGACTGGACTGGCCGGGGTGATTGGCTGGCAGCTGTCGCGGATTGTGATCGCGCCGGTCACGCGCCTGTCGGAGGAGATCAAGCGCCTGGATCCGGCCAACGCCGCAACGGAGTTCGCGTCGCGGTATCCCGGCGCCGAGCTGGGCGAAATTGCGCGCGCCTTTGACCAGTATCTGCAACGCCTCGGAGAGTTCGTCTCGCGCGAACGGGCATTTGCCGAGGACGCCAGCCACGAGTTGCGCACGCCGATCGCGGTGATCAACACGGCGGTGGAGCGGCTCACGGTGGACCCGGAGTTGCCGCCGCAGATTCGTCCGGTGGTTGACCGTATTGGACGCGCCGGCCGGCAAATGCAGGGCACGGTGCAGGCGCTGCTGGTCCTGGCGCGGGAGTCCGAGCCGGATGCGCTGCCAGAGGCATCCACGCCGCTTGCGCGCGTGGTTGAGGACAGCGTCGAGGCACACCGTCACCTCGCCACGGCCCGTTCAATAGAGCTTCATTATCGTCTGGTGGAAAGCCTGGCCGTTTCCGTACCCCGTGGCCTCGCCGGCATCGTGGTCGACAACCTGCTGCGCAACGCCATTGCCAATACGGTGGCAGGAACCGTAGAGCTGGCCGTGGACGGTGCCACTTTGTCGGTGCAGGACACCGGCAGCGGAATTTCACCCGAGGAACTCCCGCATATGTTCGAGCGCGGATTCCGCGGCCGTCAAAGCCAAGGGCGCGAAGGCCTTGGCCTTGGACTGCACATCGTCAAGCGCATCTGCGACCGGCAGGGCTGGGCCATCGCGACGCGTTGCCCGGCGGGCTCGGGAACCTGCTTTGCGGTCTGTTTTACGACCAAAGTCGGGGCGACTTAACGAAATCTTGACCTGTCGTTAACAGGCGCTTGCTGCGGCGACCCGCAGCATGGATGTCGGTCCACACCGATTCCAGACATGCCCGGCCCGTCGTTCGTCCTCCTCAGCCGCTTCCGACCCCTGTTGG
>JANNAK010000220.1:0-7284 GCA_031384195.1 Gammaproteobacteria bacterium | reverse complement strand
CGGTGGGCGTGACCTTGCCGCCACCGCCCTGCGATGGCTACAACGCGCTGCGCAATCCCTACTTTGGCGACCTGCACGTCCACACCACCTACTCGCTGGACGCCAACACCCAGGGCACCCGGCTCACGCCGCACGACGCCTATCGCTATGCGCGCGGCGAGCGGCTCGACATCCAGCCGTACAACTCGCAGGGACAGTCGCTGCGCCATTCGCAATTGGTGCGGCAGCTGGATTTCACCGCGGTCACCGATCACGCCGAGCTGTTCGGCGAGACCGAGATCTGCAACAACCCCGATTACGCCGAGTACAACTCGGCTGACTGCCAGTTTTACCGCGACGATCCGGAGAACGCCTTTCTCGTGTTCAACCTGGCCCAGCTGGGCACCCGCGGCACGCCGGGTCCGGACGGCAAGAAGCGGGTGCAGCGCCAGTCGTTCTGCGGAGCCGATGGCGCGGTCTGCCTGGAAGCGGCCAAGACGCCGTGGGCCGACATCCAGAATGCGGCGGCAGCCTTCAACGATCGCTGCAATTTCACCAGCTTCGTGGCCTACGAGTACACCGGCTCGCCGGAATCCAACAACCTGCACCGCAATGTGATTTTCCGCACCGACAGCGTGCCGGTGCTGCCGCCGGCCTACCAGGAGAATCCCGCGCCGGAATTCCTGTGGAAAGCGCTGGCGCGCGATTGCCGGCCCGAGGCTGGCTGCGACTACCTCACCATCCCGCACAACTCGAACCTGAGCCAGGGCCTTATGTTTCAGGCCGTGGACGACGACGGATTTGCGTACACGGCCGATCTTGCGCGCACCCGCCAGCTGAATGAGCCGCTGGCCGAAGTGCACCAGCACAAGGGCCAGTCCGAGTGCCTGAATGTGGAGGGCGGCTCGCCGGACGAACTTTGCGACTTCGAATTGCTGCCCTACAACAACCTGACCGGCGAGCGTGCCGGCGGCACCAACAATGGTCCGCCGCTACCGCAGGACTTCCTGCGCTCGGCGCTTAAGGCAGGGCTGGTACTGGAAGAGCCAGGCAAGCTGGGCGTCAACCCGTTCAAGTACGGATTCGTCGGCGGTTCGGACACCCACCTGGCCACGCCCGGCAACGTGGTGGAGTCCGCGTCGTACCCGGGACACGGTGGCGCGGGAACGGCCGCACGCGATTCGGTGCCGCCGGGCATTTCCGACCTGATCGAGAACAATCCCGGCGGCCTGTCGGTGATCTGGGCCGAGCAGAACACCCGCGATTCGATCTACGCGGCGATGCGCCGGCGCGAGACCTACGCCACCAGTGGCACTCGTCCGATGCTGCGGTTCTTCGGCGGCTGGAAGTATCCGGACAACCTGTGTGACGAGCCGCAGCTGGTGGGCGAGGGCTATCGACTTGGCGTGCCGATGGGCGGTGACTTGCCGCCGGCGCCGGCCGGGGTTGGCGCGCCGCGCTTTGTGGTGTCGGCCTTGCGCGATCCATTGCTGGCCGGCGAGACCGCGCGTGACTTGCAGTACGTCCAGATCATCAAGGGCTGGGTGGTGCAGGGGGCCGGGGGACCGGAGTCCCGCGAGGCGGTGTACGACATCGCGGGCAACAAGAACAATGGCGCCAGCGTGAATGTCGAGACCTGCGCGACCGCGGGCACCGGTTCCAGGGCGCTGTGCCGGGTCTGGCGCGATCCGGATTTTGATCCGCAGCAACGCGCGTTTTATTACGTCCGCCTGCTGGAGAATCCCAGCTGCCGCTGGTCCAATCGCCAGTGTGTCGCGGCCGGCTATACCGCTTCGGTGTGCGCCACCGACGCAGGCTCGGTGCCGGCGGAATACGCCGACTGCTGCAATGTCGACCACCAGCGCACCATCCAGGAACGGGCGTGGTCCTCACCGATCTGGTACACGCCGTCAGCGCCATAAGCATGGGGACGGTCCCCTTTATCAGGCTGCCCCTGCTGCACTTTCTTGCGCTGGGCGCGGCGCTGCATCTGGCCGCGTTGCTGTTGCCGGCCGGCTGGAGCTTCAGCCGCGAAACCATCACGGTGGCCGATTCGGACTTGCAGCAGATGCGCCAGGAGTGGATCCGCTCCAGCGGTCGTCCGCCCACCCCACCCGAGTTGCAGGCCAGCATCCTGCGCTGGGTCGGCGAGGAAGCCCTGTTTCGTGAGGCGCTGAGACTTGGCCTGGACCGCGACGATCCGGTGGTCAAGCAGCGCCTGCTGCGCAACCTGCGCTTCGCCGATCCGGCTCGCAGTGATCGTCCGGACCAGTTGTTGCGCGCAGCGCGGGCGCTGGGGATGGTCCGGCACGATCCGGTGATCCGGCGGCGGCTGGTCCAGCGCATCGAGCAGCGCCTGGCCGGCGACTTGCGGGTCAGTGACGCCGAGTTGCGCGAGTACATCGCCATCTACCCGCAGCGTTACCTGCGTCCGGCGCGCTATGCCTTCGACAATGTGTTCGTCGCCGGCGATGGCCGGCACCCGGATCCGGCCGCGCTGGCCGGCGCGATTCGCAAGCGGCTGGACGCCGGCACGCCGGCGGTGGGTGAGGGCGATTCGTTTGCGCTGCCCAGCGGCGGCGCGGCGCAGTCGCATGCCGAGATCGCGCGACGGATGGGGCCGGCGATCGCCGAGGCGGTGGCCAATGCCGCCGAGAACACCTGGATCGGGCCGGTGATCTCGACTTACGGCTGGCACCTGTTGCGCGTCACGCGCACGGTGAACGCCGCCGAGCCGGACATGGACGCGGTGCGCGAACCGGCCGCACGTGCCTTGCAAGCCGAGCGCCAGGAGCAGCGACTTGGTGCCGAGCGCGCGCGCCTGACCGATCGCTACCGGATCGAGGCGCCGGCGAGCGTCTTGCTCGACTTGCCATGACTCCGTCACGCGGGGCCCTTCTGCTGGTCGCTGCGCTTCTGTCGAACTCGGCATTGGCGCATCCGCTGGCACCGGCCTTGCTCGAAGTCCGGGAAGTCGCGCCGGACGCATTTGAAGTCCTGTGGCGAACCTCGACCTTGCGCGTGCAGCTGCAGGACGTCGCGCCGCGCCTGCCTTCGAACTGTGTCGGCACGGAGGCGTCGCCCGAAGTTGAGGTCGCCGGCAATGCAATGTCGATGCGCTGGGCGGTGCGCTGCGCGGGCGGCCTGACCGGCCGGGTCATCCAGTTCGACGGCCTGGAGCGCAGCGCGATCAACGTGATCCTGCGAATCCAGGCCCTGGACGGCGCGGCGAACGAAGTATTGCTGGACGCCCGCCGCCCGCACTACACCGTGACGCCGCCACCAGCCACCGCGTCGTCGGTCTGGCGGTATTTCGTGCTGGGCATGCAGCACCTGCTGTCCGGCTTGGACCACCTGCTGTTCGTTGGCGGATTGCTGATGCTGGTGGCCGGCTGGCGCCGACTGGTTCTGACGCTGACAGCCTTCACCCTGGGACACAGCGTGACTCTGGCGCTGGCCACGCTGGGGTACCTGCGGATCAGCCCGGCGCTGGCAGAGCTGGGCATCGCGCTCAGCATTCTGGTGTTGGCCTGCGAGCTGGCAAAAAATGGTGTGCGACACCCTTTGTTCAGGTCTCCCTGGGTGATGGCCGCGGGGTTCGGCTTGCTGCACGGCCTGGGATTTGCCGGGGCGCTGGCCGAGGTTGGCTTGCCGGCTGGCGAGATCGTGGCGGCGCTGCTCGGCTTCAATCTCGGAATCGAGGCGGCGCAGCTGGGTGTCGTGGCCATCGTCGCCTTGATCGCGTCGGCACTGAAAGGCCGGGACGTCCCGTATTTATGGCGGCGGGTGTTACCGGTGTACTTCATCGGAACGCTGTCAGCCTGGTGGTGCATCGAGCGGGCTGCCGTCGTAATGTCCTAGGGGCTGTATTATCGGTTGGCGGATTTCCAAGGGGGGAGAATCATGAAGCATTGGCTAGGAGTGTTGCTGCTGGTGGCCGCAGTCCCGACGAACGCACTGTCGGCGCCAGCCGACGCGATGGCCTGTTTGCGCGGCAACGTACTGCCCGGCTCACAGGTTCAGGACCTTGAGCTTGAAGCCACCGATATCCGCGGCGAGAAGCGGGTCATGCAGGGCAAGCTCTACAGCACGCGGGAAAACCTGCCGGACGCCCCGGGCCTGCTGCGGGCATCGCTGCGGATCAGCGCGCCCACCTACCTGGCCGGCGCGGCCTACCTGCTGAGGCAGACCGAAGATCGCCGTTTCGACAGCATGTACGTCTTCCTGCCGGCGGTGAAGCGCGTGCGCCGCATCAGCACCGAGTTTTCCGACGGGCCGCTGCTGGGCACCAATTTCAGCTACTACGAGTTCAAGCAGCTGACCAATGCCTTTGGCGACCTCAGCCCGAAGCAGGAAGGCACCGAGAAATACCAGGGCCGCCAGGTGAACCTGATCACCTTTACCGCACCGCCAGGCGGGGCCATGACCGAATACACCTCGGTCAAGTTGCGCGTGGACCAGAAAACCTGCGTGGTGATGACCGCCGAGTTCATGAAGGCCGGCGCGATTCGCAAGCGCTTCAGCGCCTCGCCCAGTGCGCTCAGGCAAGCCAAGGATTACTGGTACCTGAGCGAGATGGAAATGCGGGACTTGCTGGACGATACCTATACCGTTCTGCGAATCACCAAGCTTGAATCGGTAAGCGAACTGCCCGCGCGGTATTTCGAACCCAACACCTTCTATCTCGGCGACTGATGGTTCGTCTTAACGGGTGAGGCTGGAATCGGTCCAATTCCGAACAATGGTCCGGAGGACTTCCAGGGAGTAGCAGCATGAGTTTTGCAGGTGGCGTGGCGCTCGTGTTCGGTGGCAGCGGGGGGATTGGCCAGCATCTGGCCAAGGCGCTGGCCGGCGCGGGTGCTGATGTTGCGCTCGTCTACCGCAGCAAGAAGGACGTCGCCGAGCGGGTTGCCGGTGAGATTCGCGCCCTGGGCCGCAAGGCCAGCATCCACGCCGCCGACGTCACCCAGCGTTCCGAGATCGATGCCGCGGTGGCCGCGGTGTCCGTGGCACACGGGCGTATCCACACCGTGGTCTGGGCCGCCGGTCCGGTCGTCGAGCAAGTCACGCTGGCCAATACCAGTGCCGAATTGTGGAAGAAATCCATCGATGTGGAAGTCCACGGCTTCTTCAACGCCGTACAGGCCACGCTGCCGGCCCTGCGCGCCGGGGGCGGCGGCTCCTACGTGCACCTGGGTTCGGCCGGTCATCTGTGGTGGCCGCCCAAGGACGGTTTGTCGGTGGTGCCCAAGGCGGCGAACGAGGCTCTGGTCAAGGGCATCGCCAAGGAAGAAGGGCGCAACAACGTGCGTGCCAATTCCATCCTGGTCGGCGTGATCGAGGCCGGCATGTTCCTGGAGCTGCTCAAGCGCGGCGTCTTCGACCAGAAGTGGATCGACGAGACCCTCAAGCTGCTGGCGCTCAAGCGTTGGGGCAAGCCGGAGGAAATCGGGCAGGCGGCCGTGTTCCTCGCCACCAACGGCTATGTCACCGGACAGCAATTAAACGTCTCCGGCGGCTTCGGCATCTAGGAATAAACGCAGCCGTCACCGGCCCCGCTTTTCAGCCGAGGGTGACGACGCTGTTGAGCAGCAGCCGCACCAGCATGGTCTGGCGGGTCACGCCAGTCTTGCAAAAAATGGACCGCAAGTGAGTGCGCGCGGTATTGCGCCGCACGTTCATCTTTTCGGCGGCCTCGTCGAGGGTGAGGCCTTCGGTCAGCAGCACCGCCAGCGCCGCTTCCATCCGGGTCAGTCCGAACAGGCGTCGCACCAGTTCGTGTGAGGGCTGGGCCGGGTTGGCCTCCGGATCGCGCAGGAATACCGCGACCGCGGTCCGGTGACGACTCTCCGACCAGCGGCCGGAGGGAATGGCCTTGATAAGTACGCCGATCTTGCTGCGACCGGACGGGCGGGTAATCGACATCGCCTCAACCACGCCGGGGCCCTTTTCGTTGGGGGTGCCGGCCAGCACCGACCGCAGGATGCGCTGGAACTCGCGGCCTTCGTGTCCGCCCTCGACGCCGATGTTGTTGCCGGTCTGCCAGAGTCCGTCCTTCTCGTTGAGGATGCGCCGTGCTTCCTGGTTGGTTTCGAGGACGTCGCCGTTCTCGGCGAGGCTGATAATGCCCAGCAACATGCGGTTGACGGTACCGGCGAACAACTGGCGTTCGCACTCAAGGAAATCCAGCCGCGCGTGCAACTGGATGGAGCGCTTGAGGTGCGGCAGGATTTGCCCGACCAGCGATTTCTCGGCGGCGCCGAAGGGCCGGGCGTCATGGCCGCGGGTGGCACGGAAGCGGCACTCAATCCCGTCCGGGGTGTAAATGTCGGCGCCCAGCAGGTGCCGAACGTCGATCGCCTTCAGGTACTCAAGGTAAACCGGGCTTTGCAGCCACTCGCGACCGATCAGCTCCTCGGCCGTCACCACCTCGCCTTCCTTCAGTCGCACGAACGGGTCGAGTGCGAAGTAGTGGGTCTCGTAGGACACCACCGCCTGCTGCTGGACCGGCCCGGTATTGATCATGACGCCCGAGCTGTCGGGCGAGGGTGGGCGCAGCATCAAGGTAATGTGGGCGGCGCCGAGTTCAGTCTGGAGCAGCGCCAGGGCCGAGTTCCAGGGTGGGGACTCCAGCGGGCCTTCGTAAATCGCGCCGAGCACGCGGTCGAAACGGGCCAGGTCCGCCCCGCGCACAGGGGCGGGTACCCGCGATGGCGCGCGCCGGGCCTTCTTTTTGGGTGTTTTCTTGCGTGCAGTCATGGTTCTTTGCCGGCAAGACTATAAGGGAAAATTGGGGTCTGGCCCCTTAATTGTCACCCGCATGGGTGATTCCGCCCGGGCCCGGGCGGCGGATGATTGACGCTTCCAGTCAGGATCGGGGTGCGCCGTGATCAGTGAAGAAAGAATGAAACAGGCGATGCAGGGTTATATCGACGGGTTCAATCGCGCCGATCCCGAGGCCATCATCGCCCTCTACGCCGAGGACGCCACGGTCGAGGATCCGGTCGGCAGCGGCAAGGTATTGAGCGGAAAGTCCGTGATTGCCGAGTTTTATCGCGGAGCCATCAAGACCGGCGCCAAGCTGTCACTGGTGGCGCCGATTCGCGCCTCGTACGGAAATTCCGCCGCCATGGCCTTCGACGTGAACCTGCAGATGCCCCAGGGCCCGGCAGTGATCCAGGTGATCGACGTCATGACCTTCAACGACGCCGGCCAGTTCAGCTCGATGCGCGCCTACTGGGGCAAGACCGACATGAAGTTCAAAGGGGACGCTCCCCTTTGATTCAATGGGGAGCGTCCCCTTTG
>JANNAK010000185.1:0-5868 GCA_031384195.1 Gammaproteobacteria bacterium | reverse complement strand
TGCTGGCTGCGGCCTGCTCAAAGAGCCCGGAATTCAGCAATGGTGCGGTGGACGCCGGCCTGTGCCTGGATCCGGTGGCCCCCGCGGCGATTGACGTTTCGCTGACCGTTGGCCTGCCGAATGACTACGACCTCAGTTCGTCGCCGGCATCGGACACCACCATCGAATTGACGGTGATGTTGCCGTCGCGCTGCCCCGGCGACCACTTCCCGCTGGTGCTGCAAAGCCACGGTTATGGTGGCAAGCGCCTGAAGGCAATCGGTCCCAACGGTGACCTCAATGCCAACGGCAAGCACTTTCCGTCGATCAACCAGCTGGTGCAGGCGCTTCCGTACCATGGCTATGTGGTGATCAGCTACGACGAGCGTGGCCACGGAGTGGATGCTCCCGGCACGGCCGCGCATTTCGCCCGAGCCATTGACCCGGCCGCCGAGACCCAGGACGCGATTGCCATCCTGGATTGGGCCTATGACAACGCCGACCAGTACTTCGTGAAGCGCGAGACCGGCACCGGCATCGCGCGCGACATCCGCGTCGGCACCATCGGTTACAGCTATGGCGGCGGATTTGAGATGCCGCTGGCGATGCTCGATGCCCGCGTCGACACCATGGTTCCCAACGGCACCTGGAACAACCTGCTGTACAGCCTGCTGCCGGGCGATTCGGTGAAGCTCGGTTTTGACAGCCTGCTGTGCCTGCTCGGCTCGCCGACGCCCAGCGTCGGCGGAAACGTCAACAACACCCCCTTGCTGGCCAACCTGTGCAACATCATCGGCCCGTCCGGCCCGAGTGCGACCACGATGCGCACGCGCCCCGACCTTTCGGCGGCCGCGACCAGCCCGGGCGCCACGCCGCGACCGGCGCGCGACGAGGATGAACTGCTGAACTTCTTTTACTCGCACGGCACGCGCTACTTCGAAAAGCGCGAACGCGACGGCAAGGTCCTGAACGTCGCCGACCGGCCAGGCTACGTTTCCGCCGCGCTCTCCGCGGCCACTGGAGCGCCGGTGTCGGACGGGATCACCATTCCGGATGCGGCCTCGCTGCGCCCGATTCCGGCCCTGTTCATCCAGGGCAATCGCGACGTGCTGTTCAACCTCACCGAGTCCTATTTCAACTACACATTTTTCAAGGCGGCCGGCGGCGATGTCCGCCTGCTGACCACCGAGGGCGGGCACATGAACCCGCTGGCGCAGCAGGTCGAGGGCACCGCCAACTGCGGCGGCGTGGTGGGTCTGGATTCGATCCTGGGCTGGTTTGACCAGAAGCTGAAGGGCAAGGCCTCGGCTGCGTATGACGCCATCCCGCAGGTGTGCATCTCGGTCACGCCAACGCCGGCGGCAAATGCGGCTCCGGCGAACGCGGCCCTGACTGGCGTGCGACTGTCGTCGATCCCGGTCGGGTCGCTGTCGGGGACAGGCGCAATCGCCGTCAGCGGGTCGGTGGCAGAAACCGTGGTCAACGCCGGGGTGTCGCCGGTGTTCGTGCCGATCGGCAGCCCGATCGCGGTGTCCAATGCCGTGCTGGCGGGAATTCCGACCGTGCAAACCGTGATCATCAACACGGTGTCCGGAGTCGCCCCGCCGCCAGGCACGCCGATCCCGGTGGCCTATGTCGGCGTCGGCCTCAAGCGCGGATCGGCCGCGCCGATCCTGGTGGATGACGAGGTGACGCCGTTTGCGATGGTGGCGCCGCAGGTCGGGACCACCACCAGCGCCTGCGCGTCTCCGCCAGCGGCGCCGGCGATCGCGCATTGCACTAATCGCGGCACCGGAAACACGGGGGTGTTGCTGCCGGGCGTGGGTGAACTGCTGCAGGCCGGCGACCAGCTGGGGCTGCTGTTGTACGAAAACCAGGTGCAGTACCTGCCGGCCAACAATGCCGGCACCGCCGCGCAGACCGGCGAGCCGAATCCCTACCGGGTGACGATGACCGGCGTGGGTTTGCCGGTGCTGGTCCCGGGAAGCTATCCGGGCAGCAGCCTGTCCGTGCCATAAAAAACCGGGCTCCGTCCGGGGCTGAAAACAGTCCGAATTCGCGGCATCATAGACCGATGGACTTGCTGTGGCTGACCCACCCTGAATGCGGCCGTCACGAGATGGGCGCCGGACATCCGGAGCAGCCCGCGCGGCTGGCGGCGGTCGAGGCGGCGGTGACGGCTTCGGCGATCGGGATGCGACGGCTCTGCCGGCAGGCCGGACCGGCAACGCCCTCCGAGCTGGAGCGCGTGCACGACGGGCGCAGCGTCGACGCCATATTGAAAAGCGTGCCGACCCACGGCTATGTGCGGCTGGACGCCGACACCGTAATGAATCCGCACAGCGGCGCCGCCGCGCTGCGGGCGGCCGGCGCCTGTGTCGAGGCGGTGCAGGGTGCAATGGCGGACGAATTCAGGCTGGCGTTTTGCGCCGTGCGCCCGCCGGGGCACCACGCCGAGCGAAATACGCCAATGGGGTTTTGCCTGTTCGACAACATTGCCGTGGGCGCCGCCGAGGCGCTGGCGCTGGGCGCCGGGCGGGTCGCGATTCTGGATTTCGATGTGCACTACGGCAACGGCAGCGTCGACATTTTCCGGGACGATGAACGGGTGCTGGTGTGCAACACCTACCAGTACCCGCTGTACCCGTACTGGGCCAATGGCGGTGGCGGCCCGAACATCGCCGATGCACCGCTGGCGCCGGGAGCAGGCGGCGCGGAGTTTCGCGAGGCGGTGCAGTCGGTGTGGTTGCCGGCACTGGCGCAGCACCAGCCGGAACTCATCCTGGTTTCGGCGGGCTTTGATGCGCACCGGGATGATCCGCTGGCGAACCTGGAATTCATCGAGGCCGACTATCGCTGGATCGGCGCGGTGATCCGCGAACAGGCCGAGCGGCATTCTGGCGGGCGGGTGGTGGCGGCACTGGAAGGCGGCTATGCGCTGGACGCGCTGGGTTCCAGCGTGGTCGCCTTTCTTGGCGGGCTGCTGGACAGCGGCGCGGCGCACGGCGCGCGCCTGAACGGATCGTCTGGCTAGACCAGCCTTGAACGAATCTTGATGTCGGCGGCAAGGCCGCCGGCCAGCATGGCGGCCACGAACCACAGTCCGTCGATTTTCCAAAGGCCGGCATTGACCAGCGCCGGGCCGGGGCAAAAACCGGACAACCCCCAGCCGAGGCCAAACAGGGCCGCGCCCAGCAGCAAGCGCAAGTCCAGCGACCGGCTCGCCGGCGCGAAGAACTGGTTTCCGAACAGCGGTTTTGGACGCCGACGGGCCCACGCAAAACCCGGCAGCGAGACTGCCAGCGCACTGGCCATCACCCAGGCCAGCGTGGCGTCCCAGCCGGCACCCACGCGCAGGAATCCCAGCACGCGGGCCGAGCTGGCCATGTCGGAGATGACCAGGCCGACGCCAAACAGCGCGCCGGAGATCGCCGCAACGAGCAACACGCCGACGTTCATGTCAGCACCGGACGCAGCAGCGTGGCCGATGCGATTCCGAACAGCATGAATATCGCGACCGCGGCGGCCGACCGCGGCGACAGCCGCGCCAGTCCGCAGACGCCGTGGCCGCTGGTGCAGCCATTGCCGATGCGCGTGCCGAAACCCACCAGGGCGCCGGCGATGACCAGCAGCCAGACGGGGGTGGCGACAGAGTTCGGGGTGCCGAAGCCCATGCCGTACGCGGCCAGCAGGCCGCCGCCGATTAGTCCGGCCAGGAACACCGCGCGCCAGGCGCGTTCGGAATTGCCGATCAGGCCGAAGGTGATGCCGCTGATCCCGGCGATCCGGCCAATGCCAAGGTAGAGCAGCGAGGTGGCCGCGCCGATCAGGGCGCCACCCAGCAGCGTGTCCGGAACAGGTATCAGGGTCATGGCAGCTCTCGGTTGATACTATACTGGGTAGGGTATACGATGCGGCCACGTCCGGCAACCGATGGGTGAACGTCAATGTCTGAATGGGAAGAGCACAAGGCGAAGATTCTCGCGCGCCTGAAGCGCGCCGAAGGACAGGTCCGCGGCATCATCCAGATGGTCGAGCGCGAGGATGATTGCGAAAAAGTCGCGCAGCAGATGGCGGCCGTGCGCAAGGCGCTGGATCGCGCGTTCTACGACATGATGGCGTGCATGACGCGGCGTGAGTTGATGGCCGCTGGCGTCAGCAACAAGAAGGCCCTGGAGCGAATCGACTGGATGGGCGACGTCCTGGCGCGGTACGGCTGAGGTGGCGCTTTTCCTCGGCGTGCTGGTCGGCGCGATCCTCGGGCTGACCGGAGCCGGCGGATCCATCTTCGCGGTGCCCTTGTTGATGGCCGGGCTCGGCTGGACCCTGCCGCAGGCCGCGCCGGTCGCCTTGCTGGCAGTTTGTGCCGCGGCAACGTTCGGCACCGTCGTGGCCTGGGACGTTACCTACGTGCGTTATCGTGCGGCGATGCTGATGGCACTGGCCGGGTGGTTCAGCGCGCCGCTGGGCCTCAAGGCGGCGGCGATCCTGCCGGTGGACCTGCTCACCGGCCTGTTCGCCGTGGTGCTGGTCGTCGTTGCTGTGCGCTTGCTGGTGCAAACGCGCAGCGCCCCTGGCGATGCCGGAATCGTGCGGGCACGCCTGTCCGGCGATGAAAATCCCTCGGCGGGCCGGGTCGTGCGCCTCGACGGCAACGGGCGAATTATCTGGACCACCAGCGCCGTGCTGGCTATGGGAACCATCGGGGCCGGCACCGGATTCCTGGCCGGCTTGCTGGGTGTTGGCGGCGGCTTTGTCATCGTACCGGCGCTGCGAATGGTGAGCGGGCTGTCCATGCATTCAATCATTGCCACTTCGCTGATGGCGATCGCGCTGACCAGCGCCGGCACGGTGGCGGCGGCCATGATGCAAGGGCACGAAATGCCGTGGAACGCCGCGCTGCCGTTCCTGCTCGGCGCGTTGGTCGGCATGTTGCTGGGTCGCCAGCTGGCGCCGCGCATCGCCGGCGCCCGGCTGCAGCTCGGGTTTGCAGGCTTGATGCTGCTGGTCGGAATTACCCTGGGCGCGCACGCCCTTAACTTCATCTGAGAGAGCGGACCATGATTTTCAGGCAATTGTTCGACAGCGAATCCGGGACCTACACCTACATCCTGGGCTCGCGCCAGGGGGGCGAAGCGCTGATCATTGACCCGGTGCAGGCGGCTGCGGCGAGCTACCTGAAGCTGATCGAGCAGCTGGGTCTGCAGCTGGTGATCGCAGTCGACACCCACACCCACGCCGACCACATCACGGCGCTGGGCGACTTGCGCACAGCCAGCGGCTGCGTGACCTGGATGGGGCAGCAGACCAAGGCCGAGTGCGTGTCGGCACAGTTCAGGGACGGCCAGGTGATCGGCCTGGATGGCGTGAAGCTGCGCGCGATGTACACGCCCGGCCACACCGACGAGTCCTACAGCCTGTTGCTGGGCGACCGGGTGTTCACCGGTGACGCGCTGCTGATTCGCGGCACCGGTCGCACCGACTTCCAGAACGGGGATCCACACGCCGCCTACGACAGCCTGTTCAACAAGCTGCTCAAGCTGCCGGAGGAAACGCTGGTCTATCCCGCACACGACTACAAAGGATGGACGGTATCCACCATCGGCGAGGAGAAGGCCCACAACCCGCGATTGCAGGTCAAATCGGCAGACGAGTACGCCGACATCATGAATAACCTGAACCTGCCCGATCCCAAGATGATGGACATCGCCGTCCCCGCCAACCTCAATTGCGGGCGGATCCCCACCACCCAAGGCTAATCGGCGTCAATGGACGTCAATGGGGACGCTCCCCATTGAACCAGGTTCAAGGCGTCAATTGGGACGCTCCCCTTTGAATCTGGTTAAAGGCGTCAATGGGGAGCGTCCCCATTGGTTCAAAGGGGAGCGT
>JANNAK010000168.1:0-4215 GCA_031384195.1 Gammaproteobacteria bacterium | reverse complement strand
CTTGTCGTAGCCGCGCAGCGCACCCATCTCGATCGGCAGGTTGTCGTGAAGGCGGAAGTACAGCAGTACCGCCTTCTTCAGCCATTCGTTGACCTTCCAGCGATTGGGCTCATCGGGTTCAGCGACTCGCACGGCACCGCTGTCGAGCAGGTCAATGACCTGGTCGACAGCCTCGCGCAGCCCGCGATCAGACCGGTCCAGGGTGTCGCGCGTTTCCCAGGCGGATTCGATGCGGGCTTGCAGATTTGGGTTCATGGCAGGACGGCATCCCGGGTCTTGGCAGCGGAAGGGTCAACCAGCTCGAAATCTTCGGCAACGAAGTCGCCGCGATGCAGGGTTCGGGTCAGCACCTCGCGCAGTTCCTCAAGCGTGTCCTCGTCGGTGATGGGCTGGCGCTTGCGGTCGGTGAAGAAGAACATGTCCTCGGCGCGTTCGCCAAGCGTGCCAATCTTCGCCGCGTCCAGCAGGATGCCGCGGCGCTGGAACACCCTGCCAATCAGGGACAGCAGGCCGGGGCGATCGGCAGTCACCAGTTCCATCAGCGTGCGCCCACGCGCCACGTCCTGGCTGAAGAAAATCGTGGTGGGCGTGGTGAAGTGGCGCAGGCGCGCCGGTACCCGGCGATTCACGTCTACCATCGAGACCGCCGCATCGCCCAGCACCTTTCGCAGGTTCTCGCGAATTTCAGCCAGGCGATGGGCGCCGGTGGTGACCATGCCGTCCTCCTCCATCACGACGTAGGAGTCCAGGGTGTAGCCGTCACCGGTGGTGTTGATGCGGGCGTCGAGGATGTTGAGGCCCAGGCGGGCCAGCACTCCGGTGGTCAGGCCGAACAGGTGGTCGCGATCGCGCATGTAGACGAACACGGTGGTGCCACGCGCGGCGAGGGCTTCGACCAGGATCAGCGGCAGCGATGCTTCCGTGGCGGCCAGGATGGGTGGCAGGTGCCAGGCCAGTTCCTGCGGGGTGTGGCGCAGGAAGTAATCGCTTTCGAATCGGGACCACCGCTTCTCTGCCTGCGCCGCGTCCACATGCTTCTTTCGCAGCAAGGCCAGGGCCATGGCCTTTTGCTCGCGCACGACTTCCTCCGGTTGCACCGGATTGCTTAGCCCACGCTCCAGTGCGCGCACGGTTGCGTGGTAGAGCGTGACCAGCAACGACTCGCGCCAGCTGTTCCACAGCGCCGGGTTGGTGGCCCGGATGTCGGCACAGGTCAGCAGGAACAGGTAGTCGAGGCGGGCGCGGGTCTCGACCTTGGCGGCGAAGTCGCTGACCACCTCGGGGTCGGAGACATCCTGCTTTTGGGCGGTAATCGACATCATCAGGTGATTGCGAACCAGCCAGGCCACCAGCTCGGAGTCGGCACGGGACAGGCCGTGGTCCAGGCAAAAGCGGGTCGCGTCTTCGGCCCCCAACTGCGAGTGGTCGCCACCGCGGCCCTTGGCCATGTCGTGGAACAACCCGCCCAGGTAGAGCAGCTCTTTCTTCTCGATTCGCGCCATGACCTCGTGCGCGAACGGCAGCTCCTCGCGGAATCGCTCCATCGCCATGCGGCGCAGGTTGCGCACCATGTGCAGGGTGTGTTCGTCGACCGTCAGCGTGTGAAACAGGTCGTACTGCATGTGGCCGATGACATTGCCAAAAGCGGGCAGGTACCTGCCGAGCACGCCGTAGCGATTCATGCGCCGGAGGGCGCGGGTCAGCCCGCTTTTCTGGCGAAACATGTCGAGGAACATTGCGCGGGCGTGCACATCGTCACGCAGCCCTTCGTCCACCAGGCGGCGATCACGCCGGATCAGGCGCAGGGTCTCGGCGCGGATGCCTTTCAGCTCCGGTTCCTGTTGCAGCAGCAGGAAGATCTCGATCAGGGCCGAGGGATAGCGCCGGAAGACATCGGCGCTGCGGGCCTCAATGAATCCGCCCCGGCTCTGGAACCGTGCATTGAGCGGACGCGGCGCCGGCGGCGATGGATTGACGATGGCCTCGTCAAATAGCTGCAGCAGCAGGTCGTTGAGGCAGACCAGCGACTTGATCGTGCGGTAGTACAGCTGCATGAATTTCTCGACTGCGGCATTGCGGTCGTCGCCGGCATTGACGTAGCCGAACAGCCCGGCAATGCGCACCTGGTGGTCGAACAGCAGCCGGTCTTCCTTCCGTCCGGTCAGCATGTGGAGCGCAAAGCGCACGCGCCACAGGAAATCCTGGCCCGCGAACAGGTCGCTGCACTCCTGCGCGGTGAGAAATCCTTTGTCGCGCAGTTCAGTCAGGGACTGGGCGCCAAAGTGGCGCTTGGCCACCCACACGATGGTGTGGATATCGCGCAGCCCGCCGGGGCTCTCCTTGACGTTGGGTTCCAGCTTGTAGGCGCTGTCGTCGTATTTCTGGTGCCGTCGCTCCTGCTCCTCAAGCTTGGCCTGGTAGAACTCCTTCACCGGCCACACGCGGGGCGCCGACAGGGCCTCCTGCAAGGCGTCGTGCAGGGCCGGATCGCCGGCCAGCGGCCGCGACTCGAGCAGGTTGGTCATGACCGTAATGTCGTCCCTGGCCTTGCGTACGCAGTCCCTGACCGTGCGCACGCTGGAGCCGATGTCCAGGCCGATGTCCCAGAGGAAGGCGAGGAACCGTTCAATCTCGGCCTTGGCGCCGTCGAGGGACTTTTCGTCGTGAAGCAACAGCAGGTCGACGTCGGAGTGCGGCAGCAGTTCGCCGCGGCCGTAGCCGCCGGCGGCAACCAGCGCCAGTCCGGGTGAGGAGGGCACCATCTGTTGCCAGGCGTTGCGCAGCACCTCGTCGACCAGGAAAGTTCGTGCCCGCACCAGCGTTTCCGCCGTGGCCTCGTCGGAAAACAGGCCGTACAGGCGCTGGGTGCCCCAATTCAGGGTGTCGCGAAAGGCTGCCACCGGCTTTCCGGGCGCCGCCAGGCGGGCGCGGATGCTGGTCGCGGAAAAGACCGAGGTTTCCTCGTCCAGCTCGAGTTCCAGGCCCATGGCTAGCTGACGGATTCGTCGGAACGCGCGGTCAGGATCTCGACGCCGTCGTCGGTCACCAGAACGGTGTGTTCCCACTGGGCGGACAGGGAGTGGTCCTTGGTCACCACGGTCCAGCCGTCGGGCAACAGGCGAACCTCGGCGCGTCCGGCGTTGATCATCGGTTCGACGGTGAAGGTCATTCCGGCCTTCAGTTCCAGCCCGGCGCCACGCACGCCGTAATGCAGCACCTGCGGGTCTTCGTGGAAGATCCGGCCGATGCCGTGGCCGCAGTACTCACGGACCACCGTGAAGCCCTGGCCCTCGGCAAAGGCCTGGACGGCGGCGCCAATATCGCCCAGGGTCGCACCGGGGCGGACTTCACGGATGCCACGCAACATCGCTTCCCGCGCCGTCTCGCTGAGGCGTCGCGCCAATACCGACGGTTCGCCGACGTAGAACATCTTGCTGGTGTCACCGTGGAAACCGTCCTTGATGACGGTGACATCCAGGTTGACGACGTCGCCCTTCTTCAGAACTTTGTCGCCAGGTATGCCGTGGCAGACAACGTGGTTGACCGAGGTGCAAATGGACTTCGGGAACGGCACCCGGCCGCCGCCGCCGCCGTAGTTCAAGGGGGCGGGGATGGCCTTCTGCACGTTGACGATGTGCTCGTGGCAGATGCGGTTGAGCTCATCGGTCGTCACCCCGGGGATCACCTGCGGGCCGATCATCTCCAGCACCTCGGCGGCCAGCCGGCCGGCCTGGCGCATCAGGCGCTGTTCTTCCTTGGATTTGATGTGGATAGACATCGTTTTGGGGTTGGAATCAATGGCGGGCGAATTATCGGTTATTCGGGCGACCGGTGCCCGGACTCGACTTGGGTCACGGCCGCGCCCGACTTGACGAAGGCGGGGGAGGGGGGCGTCAAACTCCAGCCGCCGGTAACGGGATGTATATGTGCATTCATCCTTTTGCGAATAGTGCCGTGGCGGCTTAGCTACGTACCTGTTTTCATTTCTCCGGCTGTCGATGGAGCCAAAGGGGCCGATAGGTTTTTCGGTGGCGTCATCGATAAGACCAATAACGTGATTAACAAAAGAACGGGGGGAGTTATGTCGGCAGGGAGACCAGCGGTAGCGTCCGCAGCTTGGGTATTGGCTGCAATTTTGACTCGGGACGGAATTGGACTTGCATTGATCTCGGGTCTGCTACTGACGCCCATTCCCGCGGCAGCAGATTCAAAATT
>JANNAK010000112.1:0-13671 GCA_031384195.1 Gammaproteobacteria bacterium | reverse complement strand
AAAGGCCGCAGTAGATGCAGCGCGAGAAGTTGATGCGGAACCATTCCGGATACCAGCGGCCGTCGGGCTTTTCGGTTTTCTGCAGCGAGATGCAGCCGACCGGGCAGGCCACCGCGCACAGGTTGCAGGCCACGCAGCGTTCCTCGCCGTCCGGATCGCGGGTGAGCACGATGCGGCCGCGGTAACGCGGCGGCAAGTAGGGCCGTTCCTCGGGGTACTGCACGGTCGAGCGCTTGGCGCCGACGTGCTTGAGCACCCGCCACAGGCTGACCAGCTGGCTCCAGAAACCAACCAGCAGTTCCTTGATCGCGTTCATGTTGAAGCTCCAACGACGAAGGCGCCGGTAACCAGCAGGTTGATCAGCGACAGCGGCAACAGGACTTTCCAGCCAAACGCCATCAACTGGTCGTAGCGTGGCCGCGGGATTGCAGCGCGCATCAGGATGAAGAGCACGATGAAGGTGAAAGTCTTGGCAAAGAACCAGAACGCCAGCAGCGGGTCGATGCCCAGCAGGGTCCAGCCCGGCGTCGGGCCGTGCCAGCCGCCGAAGAACAGCACGGTGATCATCGAGGAGATCAGCACCACCGCCACGTACTCGCCGACAAAGAACATGCCGAACTTCATGCCCGAGTACTCGGTGTGGAAGCCGGCGGTCAGCTCGTGCTCGGCTTCCGGCATGTCCAGTGGCAGGCGGTGAGTCTCGGCCAGGCCCGCGACCAGGAAGATCAGGAAGCCAAAGAACTGCGGAATCACGTACCAGTTCGGCACCAGCGGCAGGAACGGGCTTGCTTGCTGTTGCGCCAGCACGATGTCCGTGAGGTTGAAGCTGCCGGCCTGCAAGACCACGCCCATCAGCGACAGGCCCATGAACACTTCATAGGTGATGGTCTGCGCCGCCGCGCGCATGGTGCCCAGCAGTGCGTATTTGTTGTTGGACGCCCAGCCGCCGAGCATCACGCTGTAAACGGCCAACGACGTCATCGCCAGGAAGAACAGGAGCCCCATGTTCCAGTTGCCGGCCACGGTGATGCCTGGCGCAAACGGCACCACCGACACGGCAATCAGGATGGTTGCCATGACGATGGCCGGGGCGATCACGAACACCGGTTTGTCGGCAAACGGCGGAACCCAGTCGTCCTTGGTAAAGATCTTGATCATGTCGGCGACAACCTGGCCCAGGCCCCAGAAGTGGAAGCCGAACAGGCCAACGCGATTGGGGCCGTATCGATCCTGCACCCAGCCCAGTCCCCGGCGCTCAACCCAGATCAGGACGGCCGCCAGCCCGACCACGGCCAGCAGGATGCTGACCACGATCAAGGCCTGCGGAATAATCTGGGTCACGTGCGCTCCAGCGTCACGTCACTACCCGAGGCCAGGAAGGGGACTCCGGGAAAGCCGCTGGGCACGCCGACGCATTCTTCGGCAAAGCCCGGGTCAATCGTCACCGGCAGGGTCAATGTGGCGCCCTTGCTGCTCAGGGTTGCGCTGGCGCCCTCGACCAGCCTGGCCTTGGCCGCGGTTGCGGGATGCACGGTCAGGCTCGCCACCGCAATGCGGCTGGCCATGACCGGGGCCTGAGAGGACAGTTCTTCGCTGCCAAAAATGTGCGGCAGCGAAACGGCCTTCAGGCCGGAAGGCGATTCCAGCGTCGGGTTGGCGTAGGACGCACCGGATGCATCCGGCTTGAACAGCAGCACACCTGGATCACCGCCGCGCAGCCGGCCACCGATCTCATCCTGGAACTTGTTCACCGCTTGCGGGGAGTTCCAGCCTGGCGACCAGACCATGGGATTCAGGGCCGCGGGGCGTGCGCCCAGGCCTTGCGCGCCTTCCATCGAGAAGGCCAGCGGCGAGTCGATGTCCTGCACTGGCCGCGGCTCGTGCACGTCCAGCGCCGCGTTCATCGCGGTGCGGCCGCTGTTGCGGTGAGACATGCGCGGGATGCGCGCGCCCGCCAGGCGAAAGGTCGAGTCCGGCGCGGCATTGACGATGCCGGCGAGGGCCGGAGTCGCGCTGGCACAGCCGGCGGTCAACGGGTCGAGGTCCGCGCCGAGGTCCTTGCCGCTGGCCAAGGCCAGGTCTTGCAGCCAGCGCCAGCTTTCGCGCAGTTCGGTTTTCGGCGCGGCGTACACCTGGAAGTAACGCTGGGCACGGCCTTCGTTATTGACCAGGGTGCCGTCGCTCTCGGCAAAGCTGCCGGCCGGGAGCAACAGGCTGGCGCGGGCGGTGGTGGCATTGCTGATGTAGTCCAGCACCACCAGATTCTTGACCCTGGACAGCGCGGCCTCAAGCCGTGCGGCCGGTACGCGGCGGGACAGGTCGTTCTCGACCACGATGGCGGTGTCGATCTCGCCAGCTTCCATCTTCTTCAATGCCGATTCCAGCGACTGGCCGCCGAGCATGCCGGCACCGACGCTGTTGGATTCGGCGAAGACCAAGGTGATCCACGGCTGGCGCTTGGCCTTGGCCAGCGCCGCAACGATGTTCGCGGCCGCCTCCAGCACGGCCGCGCTGCCGAGGTTAGTGCCCGAGACCACCAGCGGCCGTTCGGCGGCGAGCAGCGACCGGGCGATGGTCGCCGCCAGCGCGAGGGTGTCCGCTTCCAGTCCGGGTACCGACGGTGCGCTGCTGTCGATGGCTTGTGCCACCGCCATGCCGAGGCGCGCGACGCCATTGGCGTCGCCGCGCAGGGTGCCGGCGGCGATCTCGTCCAGCCGGGTGGCGGCCGGGGTGGCGATGTACAGCGGCGACAGCAGGTCCTGCGTCATGGTGCGAACCGAAGCGTCCTGCCACAGCGGGATGTGCGCATTGGCCGACTGCTTCATTCCCGCCTGGCGGGTGGATTGGCGCAGCGCCAACGCCAGGCGGGCACCGGTGTTGGAGACGTCTTCACCCAGCACCAGCACCGCGTCGGCGGATTCGGCTTCACGCACGCTGGCGATACGGCCCGGTGTTTTGCGCAGGATGTCGATGCCCAGGGCGGTGGCGGCGGCGTCCTGCGGCGACTGGCCGTTGTGGAAATTTTTCTCGCCCACCAGTTCACGCAGGGCGTGGTTGGATTCCAGGGCGGCGCGCGGCGAGCCGATGCCCAGCACCCGGCCAGCCTTGAGCCAGCCGGCGGCGAGTTCCAGTGCGCGATCGTGGCCGACCAGCTTGCCGTTCTGCAGCGGGACGCGTGGGCGGTCCTCGCGGTTGACGAAGCCCGCGCCGTAACGGCCACGGTCGCAAATGAAGTAGCCGTTGATCTCGCCGTGGTAACGGTTTTCGATGCGCTTCAACTTGCCGTAGCGCTCGCCGGGCGAGATGTTGCAGCCGATCGAGCAATGGGTGCAGATGCTCGGCGAGGTCTGCAGGTCCCACTTGCGGGTGTAGGAATCGCCGTACGGCTTGTCGGTGAACACGCCGGTCGGGCAGACCTCAACCAGGTTGCCGGAGAACTCGGATTCCAGCGTGCCGTCCTCGGCACGGCCGAAGTACATGTTGGCCGCCGAGCCGAACTGGTCGAGGTCCTTGCCGCCGGCATAATCCTTGTAATAGCGCACGCAGCGGTAGCAGGCGATGCATCGATTCATCTCGTGGCCAATGAACGGCCCGAGTTCCTGGTTTCGGTGGGTGCGCTTGCTGTGGCGGTAGCGCCGGTAGTTGTGGCCGGTCATCACCGTCATGTCCTGCAGGTGGCAGTGGCCGCCTTCCTCGCACACCGGGCAGTCGTGCGGGTGGTTGGTCATCAGGAATTCGACCACCGAGGCGCGCATGTCCTTGGCGTCCGGGTGGTCTACCGAGAAGCGGGCGCGGTCGCTGCACGGGGTCATGCACGACATCACCATGCGGCCCTGAGTGTCGGTCTCGTCCTTGTACTGGATCACGGCGCACTGGCGGCAGGCGCCCACGGAGCCGAGCTCCGGATGCCAGCAGAAGTAGGGCACGTTGATGCCGTGGCCGAGCGCGGCCTGCAGCACGTTGGTGGACGCATCCACTTCCAGCTCGCGTCCATCGACGATGATCTTGACGGTCTTGTTCATGGTCAGGCGGCCTTGTGCTGGGCGCGCGCGATCGCCTCTTCGAAATCCGCGCGGAAATACTTGAGGGCGCTCTGCAGCGGTTCCACCGCGCCGGGGGCATGAGCGCAGAAGGTGCGGCCGGGTCCCAGCAGCTTGCAATGCTTGGCCAGCAATTCGAGGTCGCCGGGCCTGCCGCGGCCCTGCTCGATGTCCAGCAGCAGCTTCTCGCCCCAGGGAAGCCCGTCACGGCAGGGCGTGCAAAAGCCGCAGGATTCCTGTGCGAAGAAGTGCTGCAGGTTGCGCACCATGCCGATCACACTGGCCTGGTCGTCGAGCACGATCATCTGCCCGGTGCCCATCCGCGAGCCGGCCTTGCCGATGGAGTCAAAATCCATCGGCAGGTCAAGGTGGTCGGCGGTGAGGAAGTCGGTCGAGGCGCCGCCCGGCAGCCAGCCGCGCAGTTTGTGGCCATCGCGCATGCCGCCGGCGTGCACTTCCACCAGTTCGCGGGCGGTGGTGCTGAAAGGAAGCTCCCAGGTGCCGGGCTTGTTCAGCTTGCCCGAGGCACCGTACAGCTTGGTGCCGCCGTCCTTGCCCTTGGACAGCGAGCGGAACCACTCCGCGCCGTGCTCCAGGATGTGCGGCACGTTGCAGATGGTCTCGATGTTGTTGACCACCGTCGGCTTGCCGAACAAGCCGGAGATCGCCGGGTAGGGCGGCTTGGCGCGCGGCACGGCGCGACGGCCCTCGAGCGAGGAGATCAGCGCGGTTTCTTCGCCACAGATGTAGCGGCCGGCGCTGGTGTGAAGGTACAGGTCGTAGTCGTAGCCGGTGCCGAGGATGTTCTTGCCCAGGAAGCCCCTGTCGTAGGCCTCGGCGAGGGCGCTGCGCAGGCGCGCGGCGGCCAGGAAATATTCATTGCGCAGGAAAATGTAGCCAATGTCGGCCTGGATGGCATAGCCGCCCAGGATCATCCCCTCTATAAAGGAGTGCGGGTCGCCTTCCAGCAGCAGCCGGTCCTTGAAGGTGCCGGGCTCCATCTCGTCGCCGTTGGCGACGAAGTACTTGTGGGTCGGGACCCCGGGATCGCCGGGCTTGCCGCCAGGCACCAGGCCCCACTTCACGCCGGTCGGAAAGCCTGCGCCGCCACGGCCGCGCAGGTTGGCTTCCTTCACCGCGTTGATCACTTCCAGCGGCGCCATCTGCTTCAACACCTTGCGCACGGCGTGGTAACCGCCGCGTTTTTCGTATTCGGTGATGTCCAGCGGCTCGCGGCCCGATTCAATGTTCCGGGTCAGCGGTTTCTTGGGCGGGTCAACCGGATTGTGCGTCATTCGTAACCCGCCAGAAGCTCGCCGAGCGACGCATCACTGATGTTTTCCAGGTCGCGATGGGTGTCTTGATCGACCAGCATCGCCGGCGCGCGGTCGCAGGTTCCAAGACAGACCGTCGGCAACAGCGTAAAGCGCTTGTCCGCCGTGGTCTCGCCGGTCTTGATGCCCAGCGTTGCCTCCAGTTTCGCCTTCAACTTCTCCTGCCCCATCAGGTAGCAGGACACTGAATCGCAGACAAAGATCACGTGCCGGCCGACCGGGCGGCGGAAGATCAGGTTGTAGAAAGTGGCGACCGAATCGACGTCGGCAGCGGAGGTCTTCAGAACCGCCGCGATGTCCTTGACCGCTTCGTCGGATACCCAGCCACGGTGCTTTTGCACGATCTTGAGCGCTTCGATGGTCGCGGCGCTCGGCTGCTCGTAGTGAGCCAGCTCGTGCTCGATCTCTTTCAGCTCTTCTGCCGACAACATCAGCCTTGACTCCACTGTGACGTGCTCGCATTGGCGGCCTGCCTCGGCGAATGGCTCGCTGGACCGCCGCTTGGGGAATGCGGATAAGTCGGAACAAAGGAAGCGGCATATCCGCATTCCCCGGCGCGGCGCCCTGACGGGCTCCGGTCCAGCTGCGCCCTATTTCGCCTCACCAGGCCGCCAACGCTGCGCGCGCGATGGTGCATGTCGTGTCTGTTGCCTACTGGCTGCGGACTGCAAGCGAGATCGAATCGATCAAGCAGGGCCGGGAATGTGTTGACGGGAAGTAAAGCGCAGCCGGACCGGAGCCCCGCAGGGGCGCGGCGCAGGGCAATGGGGATATGCGTGTTCATGCGTTCTGGCATATCTCCATTGCCCAAGCGGCGGTCCTGCGAGCCATTCCCGGCAACGCAGACCCGGCCCGACCAAGAGCGAATTTCATCGGTCCACGTCCGCCATAACGAAGTCGATGGAGGCAATGTAGGCGATCAGGTCCGGCACCATCTGGCCCTTGATCACCGGCGGGATCTGCTGCAGGTGCGGGAAGGACGGGGTGCGGATGCGCGTGCGGTAGCTCATGGTGCTGCCGTCGGACACCAGGTAATAGCTGTTCAGGCCCTTGGTCGCCTCCACCGCCATCGAGCATTCGCTGGCGGGAATCACCGGGCCCCAGGACACGCCCAGGAAGTGGTGGATCAGGGTCTCGATGTCCTGCATTGAGTTTTCCTTGATCGGCGGCGTGGTCAACGGGTGACGCGCCTTGTAATCACCCTCGGGCATGTTGTTCAGGCACTGCTCGATGATGCGCAGGCTCTGCTTGATCTCCTCGATGCGGACGATGGCGCGGTCGTACACGTCGCCATTCTTGCCGGTGGGAATCTCGAAGTCGAAGTTTTCGTAGCCGGAGTAGGGACGGGCTTTGCGATAGTCCCAGGCCATGCCAGTGGCGCGCAGGCCGGCGCCGGTGACGCCCCAGTCGATGGCTTCCTCGGTGGTGTAGGCGGCGATCCCGACCGAGCGCTTCTTCAGGATCGAGTTTTTCATGGCGATCTTGAAGTAGTCGTCCAGTCGCTTGGGCATGAAGTCGAGGAACTCGCGCACCAGCCGGTCCCAGCCCTTGGGCAGGTCGGCGGCGACGCCGCCGATGCGGAACCAGGCCGGGTGCATGCGGAAGCCGGTAATGGCCTCGATCACGTCATAGGCCTTCTGCCGGTCGACGAACATGTAGAACACCGGGCTCATCGAGCCGACGTCCTGGACGTAGGTGCCGTAGAACAGCAGGTGCGAGGTGATGCGGAAGAATTCGCACAGCATCACGCGGATGGTCTGGGCGCGCGCCGGCACCTCGATGCCGGCCATCTTCTCCACCGCCATCAGGTAGGGCAGGTTGTTCATCACCCCGCCGAGGTAATCAATTCGGTCGGTGTAGGGAATATAGGTGTGCCAGGACTGGCGCTCGCCCATCTTTTCGGCGCCGCGGTGGTGGTAGCCGATGTCCGGCACCGAGTGCACCACTTCCTCGCCGTCGAGTTGCACCATGATGCGAAACACGCCGTGCACGCTGGGGTGGTTGGGCCCCAGATTCAGCAGCATGTAGTCGTGGTCGCGGCCGCTGGTCTGGAAACCCCATTCCTCGGGGTTGATCTTCAGCGCGTCCTGCTCGCGGTCGGCCTTGATCTCGTCGAGGTGGAAGCGCTCGAACTCGGTGCCGCGCGCAGGATGGTCTTTGCGCAACGGGTGGCCGACCCAGGTGCGCGGCATCATGATGCGGCACAGGTTGGGATGGCCGTCGAACTTGATCCCGAACAAGTCCCAGACTTCGCGTTCGTACCAGTTGGCGCTGGGCCAGACCGGCGTGGCACTGGGCAGGTTGGGGTACTCGCCTTTCAGGGCAACCTTGACGCGGAAATCGCTGTTCCGCTCCATCGACAGCAGGTGATAGACAACGGTGAAGTCCGATTCCGGCTGGTTGGCCCGGCTGACCCGCAAGCGTTCGTCAATGGCCGTCAGGTCATACAGCATCCGGTACGGCTTGGGCGCCTCGACCTTCAGCCACTGCAGGACTTCGCGAATGCGCCCGGCCTGCACCCAGACCGTGGGGATGCCGTCGACGGTGTCCTGGAAGGCGTAGCCGAATTCCGGAAACCGGGTCGAAAACTGCGCGCGGATGTCGCTCGTTGCGCGCGGCTCGTGAAGCAAGGCGCTCACTAGACCGAGTCCGGCGTGCGCAGGGTGGTGACGGCCATGCGCTCGGCCTGCTTGGCGTCGCGCATCGACAGTTTCGGCGCGCGCGTCACGCCCTGAGGCCCGACCACCCAGGACAACGGCCGCTTCTCCTTGCCGATGGAGTCCTGCAGCATGATCAGCGCCTCAAGGAAGGCCTCGGGCCGCGGCGGGCAGCCGGAAATGTAGACATCCACCGGCAGGAACTTGTCGCAGCCCTGCACCACGCTGTAGATGTCGTACATACCGCCGGAGTTGGCGCAGGAGCCCATCGAAATTACCCACTTCGGCTCCAGCATCTGCTCGTAGCAGCGCTTGATCACCGGCGCCATCTTCAGGAACGGCGTGCCGGAAATGACGATGACGTCGGCTTGGCGCGGAGTGGCGCGGATCACTTCCGAGCCAAAGCGGGCCAGATCGTGCTGGGCGGTGAAGGCCGTGGCCATCTCCACATAGCAGCAGGACAGGCCAAAGTTGTACGGCCACAGCGAGTTCTTGCGGCCCCACTGGACCACGCCGTTGGCGCCGTCCTTGATCATGTCCGACAGTCGGCCGAAGGCGAGCGATTTCTTCACCTGCTCGTCCATCGTCGGCGCGGCGCCGGGGCCGTCATACCGCTTCAGTGCTTTTTCCATTTCAGGCCTTCGCTGGCGTGGCGGCAGTGGTCGCGGAGGCCGGCAGCTTGCGCGGCTTGGGCGCCCAGTCCAGCGCGCCCAGCGCCCACAGATAGCCCAGTGCGGCGATCAGGATGCCGACAAACACCAGCATCTCGATGTAGCCGGCCCAGCCGGACTCGCGCGCCGACACCGCCCAGGCGTAGATGAACACCGCTTCCAGGTCGAAAATCACGAAAAACACCGCCACCAAATAGAACTTGGCCGGCATGCGGAAGCGCGCCAGGCCGACGTGGACAATGCCGGACTCGTAGGGATCGAGCGTGGCCTTGGTGTATTGCGTGCGCTCGCCCAAAATCCAGGACAAACCCAGCATGACCGCGCAGAGGCCAAGTACCAGTGCGATGTAAAACGCAAGGCTCCAGAGCATGCGGTGATTTTTATAAGTTCCCCGAGAGGGCGACAGTTTATCGGAAGCGCGATACAGCGTGCTACGGTACCGACGGCCTAGGGAAGCTCAGAACTACACACCAAAATAGCGGTGCGGATGGGCCCGTGACCGAATTTGTCCATCTCTTCTCTTGGAATCTCGACAGGAACGGAAATCCGCTTCATCTCGCCACGCGCTTGCTCTGCCCGTTCGCGGATAGCGCGATCAACGCGCGCGGCATCTTCAGTAAGGCCAGCGTTCTGGTAGCGCGGGATCAAGTCTTCCAGCCAAGAGATAGCCAACATGCCGGACGCTTCCTTGGCGATTTCCTCAAAGGCTCCCGCAGCGCGCTTTACTACGCGGCGGATTTCCTCGGGTGCATTACTTAGGCGCCTTATCAGGTGATCCGCCGCGCTCCGCGGTGAGATCGCTAAGACGCCACCACAAGAACTTGCCGTTCCCGCTGGTCCTGTCCAGGAATTTCCAGGAGTGGTACTCGTCCTCCGCGAGGCCGTGCTCCACGGCATCCAGATACCCGTCTATGGCCGACTGCGCCATGCAGACTGGAATGTCTAGCGTGATCGGCAGCTGTGCGCCTCTCCGGCCTGCGGCGAATGACCGCCATATTCTCCGCAGATCATGCGGCCAATCATTGCGCGTTGCGGTGATTAACCCCATAATAACCGCATGAAACGCGGAGAATACACCTACATCTGGCAGGCGCACGACTGGCCAGCCTGGCGTTACGAACTCGCCGGGTTGGCCGAGCTGCTGGTGCGTGTCTCCCGCGCCCAAGGGCTGCTGCTGGGGCGGCTGGCCGATGTCGGCATGGCGCTGCGCGACCAGGCGAGTCTCGCCGCGCTCACCGAGGACGTGGTGAAGACCAGCGAGATTGAGGGCGAACGGCTTGATGCCGACTCGGTGCGATCCTCCATCGCCCGCCGTCTCGGTGTGGATATCGGCGCCCTTGCGCCGGTGGATCGTCATGTCGAGGGTGTGGTCGAGATGATCCTTGACGCGACCACCGGTTGCGGCCAGCCGGTGACGCGCAAGCGGCTGTTCGGGTGGCACGCGGCGCTTTTTCCTACGGGATTTTCCGGCATGTCCCGGATCAGAGTCGGAGCTTGGCGCAACGACGCCAACGGCCCTATGCAGGTGGTATCCGGACCCACCGGACGCCAGCGCGTCCACTTTGAGGCACCGCCTGCCGCGCAGCTGGGGGCGGAATCGAAGCGCTTCCTCGACTGGATCAACGGCGCGACGACGGAGCCGCCGCTGATCAAGGCGGGGCTTGCGCACCTGTGGTTTGTGACCCTGCATCCCTTCGACGATGGCAACGGGCGCATCGCGCGGGCCATCGGCGATTTGTGCCTGGCACGCGCTGACGGCAGTCCGCAGCGCTTCTACAGTCTATCGGCGCAGATTCAGCGCGAGCGCAAGGACTACTACGACATTCTGGAGCGCACGCAGAAAGGCACGCTTGAGGTCACGGACTGGCTGGCGTGGTTTCTGGACACCCTGCATCGCGCGGTGGAGCAGGCGCAAACCACGCTCGACACGGTGCTGGCCAAGGCGCGTTCCTGGCAACGCCACGCGGGCGTGCCGATGAACGAGCGGCAGATCAAGTTGCTCAATCGCCTGCTCGACGGCTTCGAAGGCAGACTGACCAGCAGCAAATGGGCCGCTATCGGCAAGTGCTCGCCCGATACGGCGCTGCGCGACATCAACGAATTGATCCTGCATGGAGTTTTGCGCAAGTCGCCAGCGGGAGGGCGCAGTACTGCCTACGAACTCGCGGGTTGATCGCGACGTTTGACGGTCACTAAGGAAGCCTATTACCTCGCCCTGCGCCAGACTCAGGGCACTATTCGCACGGCGGCGAGGGCCGCTGCGGTCCGCCGGTCGTCACGGCTCGGCCACGCCAGAGCAGGTAGACGGCGGGGACGACGAACAGCGACAGCAGCGGCGCCGTAATCATGCCCCCGACCATGGGCGCGGCAATGCGCTGCATCACCTCGCTGCCGGTGCCGGCGCCCCAGAACAAGGGCAGCAGGCCGGCGATGATGACGGCGACAGTCATGGCCTTGGGCCGCACGCGCAGCACAGCGCCTTCGGTGATCGCGGCGACCAGGTCGTCGCGAGTCGCCATGCGACCCTCGTGCTGGTGGCGCGCAACGGCCTGATCCAGGTACAGCAACATGATCACGCCAAACTCCGCCGCGACGCCGGCCAGGGCGATGAAGCCCACGGTCGAGGCGACGGACACGTTGTGGCCCAGGAGGTAAATCAGCCAGAAGCCGCCAATCAGCGCGAACGGCAGGGTGCCCATGATCAGCAGCGCCGAGCCGATGCTGCGAAAGGCGAGGTACAGCAACACCAGGATGATGGCGAGGGTAAACGGCACCACGACGGCCAGCTTCTTGCTCGCCCGCTCCAGGTACTCAAACTGTCCCGACCAGGCGATCGAGTAACCGGGCGGCAGTTGCACCTGTTCGCGAACCGCGCGCTGCGCGTCTTTCACGAATGAGCCCAGGTCGCGGTCGCGGATGTCCACGTAAATCCAGCCGTTGAGTCGCGCATTCTCGCTGCGCAGCATGGGCGGGCCATCCTCGATGTGGATGTCGGCCAGGCTGCCGAGCGTCAACGTCGCGCCACCGTCGGTGACGATCGGCAGTTGCCGCAACTTCTCCACGGAGTCGCGCACTTCGCGCGGGTAGCGCACATTGACCGGGAAGCGCTGCAGCCCTTCGACGGTTTGCGTGATGTTTTCGCCGCCGATGGCGACCGAGATGACGGACTGCACGTCGGCGATGCTCAAGCCATGGCGGGCGATGGCGGCCCGATTGATATCGATCTGCAGGTAACGCCCGCCACTGACGCGTTCGGAGAACACCGAGGAAGCGCCGACGACGGTCTTCACCACCGCTTCAATTTCCCGGCCGACTCGTTCAATGACGGCGAGGTCGGGTCCGGCGAGCTTGATGCCCACCGGCGACTTGATGCCGGTGGCCAGCATATCCAGGCGATTGCGGATCGGCTGCACCCAGACATTGGCCATGCCGGGAATCTGCAGCGAGGCATCCATCTCTGCAATCAGTTTCTCGGTGGTCATTCCCGGCCGCCAATCGGACTTGGGTTTGAGCTGTAGGGTGGTTTCGACCATTTCCAGCGGTGCCGGGTCGGTCGCCGTCTCGGCCCGCCCCATTTTGCCGAATACCGTTTTTACCTCGGGAAAACTCTTGATGATGCGGTCGGTCTGCTGCAGGATCTCGGCGGCCTTGGCCGCGGACAGGCCGGGCAGGGCGGTGGGCATGTAGAGCAAGTCCCCCTCGTCCAGCGGCGGCATGAACTCGCTGCCGATTTTCAGTGCCGGCCACGCGGTGGCGGCGATCAGCAACGCGGCGGCGCCCAGGGTCGGCCAGGGCCGCCGCAGCACCCAGGCGATCGCCGGCTGGTAAATGCGGATCAGGAAACGGTTGACCGGGTTGGCCTGCTCGTCGGCGATCTTGCCGCGGATGAAGAAAAACATGAGCACCGGGATCAGGGTCACCGACAACCCGGCCGCCGCCGCCATGGCGTAGGTCTTGGTGAAGGCCAGCGGCGAGAACAACTTGCCTTCCTGCGCTTCCAGCGTGAATACCGGCACGAAGCTCAGGGTAATGATCAGCAGCGAAAAGAACAGTGCCGGCCCGACCTCGGCCGCCGCATCCCCCATCAGCCGCGCCTGCGTCGCGAGGTCCGGGTCGCGACCGGGGTGTGCATGGCGCCAGCGTTCCAGGTGCTTGTGCGCGTTCTCGATCATCACCACCGCCGCATCGACCATGGCGCCGATGGCGATGGCGATGCCGCCCAGCGACATGATGTTGGCGGGGATTCCATTTGGGCCCGGCCAGCGCATGACCATGAAGGCGATCAGTATCCCGATCGGCAGGCAAAGCACCGCCACCAGCGCCGAGCGCAGGTGGAACAGGAACACCGCGCACACCAGCGCCACCACGATGAATTCCTCGACCAGCTTGTCGCGCAGGTTGGTCACCGCGCGCAGGATCAGGTCGGAGCGGTCATACACCGGGACGATCTCGACCCCCTCGGGCAGGCCGGTCTTCAGAAGCTCCAGCTTGTCCTTGACGGCCTTGATGGTCTCCAGCGCGTTCTTGCCAAAGCGCATCACGATAATGCCGCCGACCACATCGCCTTCGCCATTGAGTTCGGCCAATCCGCGGCGGATTTCCGGGCCGCGTTGTACCCAGGCGATGTCGCCCAGCAGGATCGGCGTGCCGTTGGCGCCCAGGCCCACCGCAATCGCGCGGAAATCGTCGAGCGATTTCAGGTAACCGCTGGCGCGCACCATGTACTCGGCCTCGCCCAGTTCCAGTACCGAGCCGCCGGTTTCCTGGTTGGCGGCACGCACGGCGTCAATGACGGTCTGCTGCGAGATGTGCAGCGCCTGCAGCCGTTCGGGCTTCAGCACGATCTGGTACTGCGAGACGTAGCCGCCGACGCTGGCGACCTCGGCCACGTTGGCGACGGTCTTCAGCTCATAGCGCAGGAACCAGTCCTGCAGCGCCCGCAGCTGGCCGATGTCGTGTTTCCCGCTGC
>JANNAK010000101.1:0-4385 GCA_031384195.1 Gammaproteobacteria bacterium | reverse complement strand
TGATCCGGTGCGGCGACTCGTACAGGACCACGGTGCGCGGCTCGGCGCTGATCCCCTGCAGCGCGGCCCGGCGCGCGCCGGACTTGGCTGGCAGGAATCCGGCAAACACGAACTGGTCGGTCGGCAGCCCGGCGATGCTGAGGGCAGCAAGCACCGCACTCGGCCCGGGCACCGCCACCACCGGCACGCCGGCCGCGCGCGCCGCCCGGACCAGGTGATAGCCCGGGTCGCTCAGCAGCGGCGTGCCAGCGTCACTGACCAGTGCAATGCTGCGCCCCTTGGTGAGGTCATCGACTAAATCGGCGGCCACGCCGGCCTCGTTGTGATCGTGCAGCGCAACCAGTTTCTGGCGTATGCCAAAATGCGCCAGCAACGCGCCGGTGACTCGGGTATCTTCCGCCGCGATCCGGTCCACGCCGTCCAGTACCTTGAGGGCACGCGGCGACAGGTCACCGAGATTGCCGATCGGGGTTGCGACAACATACAAGTGGCCGGGCCGGACTTCTTCTGTACTCACTTCCGATCTCCCGCCCTCTCCCGCCTGCGAGCGAGGGCGATTTTGGGCGGCCGGTGGCCGTCATTTTTCACGACAAAGACGGGCATACTCTAGCGATGTTCATACGGGTCCACGGAATCCTGCTGATTTTGGCGCTGTCCGGCCTCCCTGCCTGCGCGTCTTTCGACACCATTGACAGCACGCCTCGCACGCCGGTGGCGATCCCTGCCGCCGCCGATGATCCCCGATTGAAAGCGGCGGAAGCGCGCCTGGACGAGGGCGACCTTGCGCAGGCACGAGCCACCCTGGGGGAAGTCGACAACGCAAAGCTGTCTGCGCCACAGCGGGCCTATCGCCAGATTCTGGAGTCCGAACTGGCTCTCGCCGAAGGCCGGCCCCTCAAGGCGGTGCAGGTATTGCCACGCCCGGGAACGGTGGCCGATGCCGGGCTTGCGGCACGGGTCGAGGAGGAGCGCGCCAAGGCCCTGTTGCAAATGGGCGACGCCATCGGCGCGACCGATGCCTTCCGCCGCCGCGGCACCCTGGTCGACGACCCGGCCTTTCAGGCCGAGAATCTGGATCTGCTGTGGAAGGAATTGAGCCGCGCGGATCTTGGCCTCGTGACGCCCGAGCAATTGCAGCGCGCCGCACCGGCCACCCGCGGCTGGCTGGAACTGGCGGCCATTTCGCGCGCGTCCTACGCACCGACCGGGGACCTGCCAAATCGGCTGGAGGACTGGCGCCAGAAGTATCCGGCTCACCCCGGCGCGGCGCGCATCGACGGGATCGCCGCCACGCCGGCACCGCGGGCCGTCATTCGCAACGTTGCGCTGCTGCTGCCACTCACCGGTCCCTACGCCGCCACCGGCGAGGCCGTACGCGACGGGTTCCTGTCCGGCTACTTCCAGGTTCCAGGGTCACCGATCACGGCCAGAATCTACGACACCGGCGCGACGGTGGATACGTTTCGCCGCGCCTGGCAGGTTGCGCTCGACCAAGGCGCCGAGTTCGTGGTTGGGCCGCTGCGCCGCGACATGGTCAACGCACTGGCCGCCGACGGCCGCCTGCCGGTGCCGGTACTCGCGCTGAATTACCTGGATCCTGGCCAGACGGCCCCGTTCAATTTTTTCCAACTGGGCCTGGCCCCGGAAGACGAGGCCCGGCAGGCCGCCGAACGCGCCGCGGCCGACGGACAGTACCGCGCGGTCGCGCTGGTCCCCGAAGGCGACTGGGGTGCCCGCATCCTCGAGGCCTTCCGGGAGCGTTACGAGACGCTGGGAGGACGACTTGTCGCCGAGAGCCGTTACCCGACTGAGTCGCGCGACCATTCCGAGGAAATTCGCACCCTGCTGGCGCTGGACTGGAGCGAGGAACGCCACCGCACGCTGACCATCGCGCTGGGCACCAAGACCGAGTTCGAGCCGCGCCGGCGCCAGGACGTTGACCTGGTTTTCCTGGTGGCGCGCCCCGAGCAGGCGCGACTGCTGGGGCCGCAGCTGCGATTCCACCGCACGGCGGGCCTGCCGATTTACACCACCGCCACCATCTACGACGGCGAACCCCCGGCGATGGACTTGAACGGCCTGCGCTTTTGCGACATGCCCTGGATGCTGGCCGGCGCCGGCGCTGCCGACGAACGCTGGGCGCTGGAACGTGCGCGGGTTGGCAACCTGTTTCCCCGCCATCGCAGCGACTACGCCCGCTTGCTGGCCCTGGGACGCGACGCCCTGGGCCTGATTTCCCTGATCGAAAATGGGCACTTGCAACCGGGGACTTATTTTCCGGCCGCCAGCGGCACCCTGAGCCTCGACAGCAACGGCCTCATCCGGCGCCGCCTGTCCTGTGTCGAGATTGACCGCGGCAAGCTTGCGACCGTGACGCCGGCGGTACCGCCGCTTCGATGAGTCGCGGATCGGACAGCGAGGATCTCGCCTTGCACTACCTCCAGCAGCAGGGCCTGAAATTGATCGAACGCAACTGGCGTTGCCGCCTGGGCGAACTCGACCTGGTGATGCAGGACGGCGACACCGTGGTGGTGGTCGAAGTGCGCGGCCGCTCCCGACCGGAATTCGGAACGGCCGCCGAATCCGTGGATTTTCGCAAGCAGTCGCGCATCCAGCGCGCGACGCAACAGATGCTGGCGGCACGCCGCGACCTCGCCGGGCGCCCGCTGCGCTTCGACATCGTTGCCATTGACGGGCAAGGCGAAATCGAATGGCTGCAGGCGGCCTTCGAAGGTTCGGAATGAGCGCGCCGTTGCCACTGCCGGTCCATGCGCAACTGCGCGAGATCTTCGGCTCGCGGTTGACCACCGATCCGGCCGACTGCCTGCCCTACGCCTACGACAACAGTCGGCGCGTCGCCCCGCCCCAAGCCGTTGTCTTTGGACAGACGCACGATGAAGTCGCGGCCGTTGCCCGACTGTGCAGCGAGCATGGCATCCCGCTGGTCGCGCGCGGGCGCGGGACCAACACCACCGGCGCCAGCGTGCCGATCGCCGGCGGTATCGTGCTCGCGCTGGAACGCATGGCGAAAATCCTGCGCTGCGTGCCCGGTGACCGCTTGCTGGAGTGCGAAGCGGGCGCCATCAATGGCGACGTGCAAATCGAGGCCGGACGCCACGGACTGTTCTGGGCGCCGGACCCGACCAGCCTGGGTTACTCCAGCGTCGGCGGAAACCTGGCCTGCAACGCTGGCGGCCCGCGCGCCGTGAAGTACGGCACCGCACGCGACAACGTATTGGGACTTCGCGCGGTCACCGCCAACGGCACCACAATCAAGACCGGCTGCTACACCACCAAGGGCGTGGTGGGTTACGACCTGACGCGCTTGATCGTCGGCAGCGAAGGAACGCTGGCCATCATCACCGAGGCCTCGCTCAAGTTGCTGCCCAGGCCGGAAACCGTGCGCACGCTGCGCGCCTGCTATCGCGACGTGACCACGGCCGCCGCCGCCGTCGCGCGAATCATGGCGCAACCGGAAACGCCGTGCGCGCTGGAATTCATGGACTCCGACTCGGTAAAACTGGCCGAGGAATACAAGCCGACCGGGACGCCGGCGGGCACCGGCGCGATTCTGATCATCGAGGTGGACGGCTACGCCGAAACCATCGGCGCGGCAATCAAGGCGGTATCGGATGCCGCGCGCGGCGAAGGACTGGTGGATCTGACTGCGGCGGCGAATGAAGCCGAGTCGGCCGCGCTATGGGCCTGCCGCAAAGCGCTGTCGCCGGCACTGCGCACGCTGGCGCCGAACAAGATCAACGAGGATGTCGCGGTGCCGGTGTCCCGGTTGCCGGAATTGATCGCCGGGCTCGCCGAACTGTCGCGGCAACACGGCGTGCGGATCGTGAATTTCGGGCACGCCGGGAACGGCAACATCCACGTCAACCTGTTGGGCGATCCGACCGTTCCGGCGCAGCGCGACGCCATGCACCGTTGCCTGGAAGACGCCTTTCGCCTGGTGCTGCGCCTGGAAGGCACCATTTCCGGCGAGCACGGCGTGGGCATCGAGAAGCGCGACTACGTCGGCTGGGAAATCGCCGCCGAGACCCTGCAACTGATGCGCGACCTGAAAAAGGTCTTCGATCCCAAGGGCATCCTCAATCCCGGCAAGTGCCTGCCGGATTAGGTGACCGTCACCATTTTCCGGCGTTACTTGTTCTTTTTCTTTTCCGACTCGCCCGCTTCGGGCTTGTAGTCACCGATGATGCCCTTGGCCGGGCACACCTTGAACAGGAAGCAGCTCTTGCAGCCTGCTACCAATGCGATCGGACAGAGCGTCATGGCGAATCTCCCTTGAAACCAGAGGCCTATCCTACCCCGCTCACCGCAACTTGGCTGGCGCGAACTTGTCCCCGAAGAAATTGCCCGCGTTCCAGCTCGGCGGC
>JANNAK010000093.1:0-11120 GCA_031384195.1 Gammaproteobacteria bacterium | reverse complement strand
GCCGGGCAGGGCATCTCCGGCCGGACCGTGACCCTCAGCTCGGCTGACGGGCAGGGCTTGAGCGCGACCACGCTCAGCACCGATGGCACCGGCCAGGTGAGCTTCACCTACACCGTGAACAACACCAATCCGAGCCCGGATACCTTGACGGCAACCGCACTGGGGATCGCCGATACCCATAACGTGGTCACCAGCTCCACCGACAGCTTCACGTTCTTTGCCCCGGCCGCCAACACCGAAGTGGAGCTGGGCAACGGCCAGGCACTGACGCTGCGCTGGACCCAGAACGGCGTAGCCAATAACGGCCAGCCGATTTCCTTTGCGACGACGCGTGGAACCCTGACGTCGCGGACCGCCGTCACTGCCGGTGCCGACGGCGACGCAACGGTGAATGTGTCGTCAACCTCGGCCGGCATCGCGACCGTCCAGGCCTCCAGCGTCAGCGGGCAGCAAGCCTCGCTGCAAATTGAGTTTGTCGCTACCACGCCGTCCAAGATCAGCTTGCAGGCCGACCCGGCCGTGATATCGACTAATGCCAGCTCACAGATTACGGCAACGGTCCGCGACGCTGCCGACAACCTGGTCAAGAATATTCCAGTGGAGTTCCTGCTTGATGACGTGAGCGGCGGAACGATTTCGGCAGCCCAGGTCACCACCAACAGCCTGGGCGTAGCGAAAGTCGTCTACACGTCCTCGTCAAACGTCAGTGCCACCGATGGCGTAAAGATTACCGCCCGCGTTGCGGCCAACACCGCCATCAACGCCCTGACCCTGCTAACCGTTGGTGGCCGCGCCGCGCGCATCGTGCTGGGCACTGGCAACGAAATCTTTGAGCCGAATGAGACGACTTACCAGTTCCCTTATTCGGTGATTGTGACTGACAATAACGGTGCAGCAGTCAGCGGGGCAAAGGTGTTCCTGAGCATAGAGCCGGTGAGCTATGGCAAGGGAGCCTACTTTGAGAACGCCTCCGGCGACATGGTTCCTGTCCGCGCGGTGACTTGCGTGAATGAGGATATCAATCTCAACGGACAGCTCGATGCGGGTGAGGACGTCAACATGAACGGCAAGCTGGAGCCCAGCAACATCGCCGCCGTTCCGCTCAGTGTCACTGTCGGTGCTGACGGCACCTTCCAGTTCAACATTACTTACCCGCAGGACCGCGGAAACTGGGTTGACGTCAAGCTCAGCGCCCGCACCACGGTCAGCGGTACCGAGACCCGGGAGAGCGTGCTCTTCACGCTGCCGATCTCGGCGCAGGACGCCGTTAATCCGCCGGGCAACCCAAGTCCCTACGGTGTCGCCAACGTCTGCAGCGACCCGAACTGATCGGCCGCCGCCGCCCGGGCAACGCGCCGCTCCGGGCTAGCGGCGTGCCAGCCCGCGCTGCAGCAGCAGCTGGCTGATCCCGAACACCAGGCAAATCAGGCCCAGGCCGAGCCAGCGCTCAACCTGTTCGCGATCCTCGCGAATCTCCGCCTCGACCTCGACGCGTACCAGCGCGCGCAGGCGATCGAGCTTCTCGCCTTCCGGTTGCAGGTTTGGCCCCATGCGCTGCAGGTCGATGGCGAGATTCAGCTCGACCGATTGGGTGATTTCGGCCTCGGTCCATTCGGGCAACTGAGTCCACTCGCTGCCGAAGTACGTCAGCAGGCCGACTCCGGACAGGAGCAGCAGGTAAGCGAAGGACTGAAGTCGGCGGGAGACCATGGCTGCGCAGTTTAGGCCATCCGCCATGCGCTAGAATTCGCCGGCACAGAATCGGGGAGTCACGATGCGCATTGGCGTGCCGAAGGAAATCAAGAACCACGAGTACCGCGTCGGCTTGACGCCCGCGGGCGTGCGCGAACTGGTGGCGCAGAAGCACGAGGTGCTGATCGAGACCAGGGCCGGCGCGGCGATTGGACTTTCCGATGCCATGTACCAGAAGGTCGGGGCGAAAATCATCACCAAGGCCCAGGACGTGTTCGAAAAGGCCGAGATGGTGGTGAAGGTCAAGGAACCGCAGCCGGGCGAATGCAAGATGCTGGGCGATGGGCAAGTGCTGTTCACCTACCTGCACCTGGCTCCCGACCCGAAACAGGCCAAGGCGCTGGTGAAGTCGCGTTGCGTGGCGATCGCCTACGAGACCGTCACCGACGGTCGCGGCGGCCTGCCGCTGCTGGCGCCGATGAGCGAGGTTGCCGGACGCATGTCGATCCAGGCCGGCGCCCATGCGATGGAGAAGGCGCAGGGCGGCAACGGCGTGCTGATGGGGGGCGTGCCCGGTGTGACGCCGGCAAATGTCATCGTGATTGGCGGCGGCGTGGTGGGCTACAACGCCGCGCGCATTGCCGTCGGCATGGGCGCCAACGTCACCATCCTCGACCGCTCGTTAGCGCGCCTGAACTGGCTCGACACCACATTCGATGGCCGCGTCCACACGCTGTACTCGACTACCGACGCGCTCGAGCATTGCGTGTCGCAGGCTGACCTCGTGATTGGTGCCGTACTGGTGCCGGGCGCCGCCGCGCCCAAGCTGGTCACCCGCGCCATGCTGAAGAAGATGAAGCCGGGCACGGTGATCGTGGACGTCGCCATCGACCAGGGTGGCTGTTTCGAGACCAGCAAGGCCACCACGCACCAGGATCCGACTTACGTGGTCGACGATATCGTCCACTACTGTGTGGCCAACATGCCGGGCGGCGTCGCCCGCACCTCCACCTTTGCGCTGACCAACGCCACGCTGCCTTACGTCCAGGCGCTGGCCGGCAAGGGCTACCGCAAGGCGCTGCTGGATGATCCCAACCTGCGCGAAGGCCTGAACGTGCACCTGGGGCAGGTCACCTACAAGGCGGTCGCCGACGCGCTGAAGATGGACTACCAATCCCCGCAAGAAGCCCTGCAGCCCTGGTGGCAGCACCCCGAACACTGAACCGCAGGGACGCCCACTACTTTTGCGTTAGCCGGCCTGCAGGATCGAGCCGGTGCTGACCACCGGGCCGGTGGGTTGGCCGGTCGGTGAGCCGCCGCGCGGCTCCAGGCTGACCGCCAGGGTCTTGCCCGAGGTGAACGCCAGCGCCGCGGTATAGATGCGCCGCTCCTCGCCGACCTTGGGAATGACACCCAGCGACACCGGGCCGGCGTCGGTAATCAGCCACAGCTCGGCATCCAGGTCCTTGGCCGTGGCTGGCACATCGCCGGTCGCCCGCACCACCAGCTGCTTGCTGTCTGGCGTGACGCTGACGCTCCACTTCAGGCTCGACTTGGGCACTTCCAGCATGGCGACGTAGCTGATCGCCGGCACCTGCACTTGCCGGGTGACGACTTGTGGCTCCGGTAGCGGCTTGCTGGTCTCGATGTACAGGCCGACGCCCAGCAGCAGCGCCGCCGCGGTGGCCAGCGAAGCCCAGGCGGTGGTCGCGGTGCGCGACGCGGATGTCCTGATCGAGGCGATGTTGGATCGCAGGCGATGCTGGATATCCAGCCACAGCATCGGCCGCGGCGCGATCGGGATCTGCCGCAACCCAATCAGGGCAGTGCGGCGCTCCCACCACTGCACTTCCTCACGCAGGCCGGGATCCTTGGCCATGGCGTCCTCAAACTCTTTCCGGTCACTGGCGTCCAAGTGGCGCAGAACATATTCGCCGGCAGCGGCAATGCGGTCTTCATGATTGCTGAGGTTCATGCCGCCGCTCCCAGGCACTCACGAAGTTGCAGCAGGCCGCGCCGGGTCCAGGACTTGATGGTGCCCAGCGGGGTCGCCAGTTTCTTGGCGAGTTCCGAGTGACTAAAGCCCTCGTAGTAGGACAGCAACACCACCTGGCGCTGCTCGGCCGGCAAAACCTTCAGGCACTCATCCAGGCGCCCGATTTCGGTGTGCTCGGCCGCCTGCTCCTCGGGACTGGCACCGCTTTCAACACCTTCCACCAGCGCCGCCTGGCTTTCGTCCAGAGAGGACTCGTTGATTTCGGGGCGCCTGGCGCGCAGCAGGTCCAGCGCGCGGTAACGGGCAATGGTGGCAAGCCAGGCCATGGGTGCGCCACGGCCCGCGGTGTAGGTGTCGGCTTTCTGCCAGACGCGGACATAGACGTCCTGCAACGCTTCCTCGGCCCAGTCGCGGCGCTGCAGGATGCGCACCACGATGGCGAAAAGCTTGGGGCTGCTCAGCGCGTACAGGCGCGCGAACGCCGCTTCGTCGCCATTGGCGGAAGCCGCCAGCAGGGGCGCAAGCGCGTCGGACGACGGTGCGGAATCAGGCATCGAGGTCATTTGAGCATATTCAGAGGCAGTCACTTTGGGTTGCAGCCCTCTTGCGCCGCAGGCGGCACATCCGTTGGCGGCGTGGTGGAAAACAGGATCCGTACGTTATAGCCCTTGCCGCTGCTGGCGTCGCGCAGGTTGGTCGGGCCGCGGTACTCGAGCAACTGGCCGTTGACCGGGTCGTAAGTGAGGTCCAGGGGATCCACCAGCATGCGCAGCAGGCTGTCGGGCTCTGCCAGCAAGCGAACCGCCGGCCGACCCTCGAATTTAGTGTCACCGACCCGGCGCACGCGGAATCGATATTTGTCCAAGGCGCCGGCAACAATAAACTGGAAGCGCTTCTTTTCGCCGGCCAGCAACGCCGGCAGGTTGGCGCGAATCAGGGCATGGAATCCGGAATCGGCGCTGGCCGGCGCCGCGTAAGCAACCTTCTTGCGCTTGGGCTCGCGCTCGTCCGGTTCCTTGCGAAACGCAATGACATGGTCGGCCGCGACCGACTCGATGCCCTCGACATACGTTCCGCCAAACAATTCCAGCGTGTAGACGGGAATCAGCGGGTCCGACGCGAACGACAGCGTCTTGCGACCAATCTCCTGGCCGTCCGGGCCGATGTAGGAGATGGTCCCGCCCAGCCAGCGCCCGTTCTCGATCTGCTGCGCGTGGTGCTCGGTGTAGCGGAACTTGCTGTCGCCGTCATAGGCATAGCCGCAGAAGCTCTCGACCGCGGCCAGCGCTGGCAGCGGCAGCGCCAGAACCAGCGCGGTCAGGAGCGCTTTTCGAACAGGTAGTGAGCGACGCCCCATTGGCGACCCTCCTCGTAGTTGAAGAACTCGGCCACCGCCATGTAGAACATTCGCCAGCGCTGGAACCAGATTGCTGCGTCGCTACCGTAACAGTCCTTGAACACCTTCAGGATGGCCTCCCGGTTTGCGTCCATGCCGGCCAGCCAATGGTTGGAGGTGCGGCCGTAGTGGCGGCCATCCACCCACCACTGCCGCTCCAGTTTCAGGTCGTCCTGGAAATGCGAAAGCAGGTGCTCCGAGGGCATCAGCCCGCCGGTGAAGAAGTAGCGCGTCATCCAGTCGGCCTCGCCCTCGTTCTCGAACGGGTAGGCGAGCAGCGGGTGGGCAAAGATGTGCACGAACAGCTTGCCGTCATCCTTCAGCCAGCCGGACAGCTTCTTCAGCAGCAGGCCGTAATTGCGCATGTGCTCGAACATCTCAATCGACAGGATGCGGTCAAAGCTCGCCTCGACGCCGTTCACCGGGAACTGCGCATCGACGATGTTCGCGGTGATCACGCGCAGGTTGTTGAGCCCTCGTTCTTTTGCGCGGGCCTCGATGAACTCGCGCTGGCCGGTGGAGTTGGACAGTCCCACCACCTGCGCGCGTGGATACTTCTGCGCCAGCCACAGCGACAGTGAACCCCAGCCACAACCCAGGTCGAGGATGCGCATGCCGTCGGCCAGGCCAGCGCGCACGGCGTAAAGCTCCAGCATCGCCTGCTCGGCTTCCGCCACCGTCTCGGTGCCGGTCGGGTAGAGGCAGGCCGAGTACTTGAGCCGTGGCCCCAGGTGCAGGTGGAAAAACGGCGCCGGGACTTCGTAGTGTTGCTGGTTGGCAGCGCGGGTCTCGATCGCAATCGGGCTGGCGCGCAGCTTGCACAGGAACTCGCGGAAACGCTGCGAACGGTACTCGTGATCGTGCACGCCCTCCTCGCGCAGGCGGGCCCTCATCATGCTGCGCATGCCGATGCGCGCCAGGAAGTCCGGCACCAGGCCGCGCTCGCACAGGTCGATGGTATTCATTCGGCTTTCTGATTCTTGCGCGGCGGCCACGGCAGCAGCGCGCTGGTATTGCGCACGTACTCGGCGTAGCCGGGCTTGCGCCGCATCATCTCGGCTTCCAGCAGCGGCACGCCGGAGATCTTCAGCAGCAGCAGCGCCATCACGGCCGGGGCGGCCAGCGAAATCCAGCCGTAGGGTGCGAACAGCGCCAACGGCACATAGGCCAGCCAATGCACGCACTCAAAGAAGTAGTTCGGGTGTCGCGACCAGTGCCACAGGCCGTCGCGGCAGACGCGGTTCTTGTTGGCCGGGTTGGCGCGGAACGCCTTCATCTGCATATCGGCAATGCCTTCGCCAAGCACCGCCACCAGCCACAGCACGGCGGCGAGGGCAAACGCCGCCGGCGGCGACGGACGATCGGCAAACGCAGCCGGCACGAAAGCACTGGCCGCGAGCAGCAGCGTAAAGACATTCTGGAACTGAAAGAACCAGAACATGTTGCGATCGGCCTTCTCGCCCCAGGACTTGCGGAAAGCGGCGTAGCGAAAGTCTTCCTTGGCGCCCCAGTTGCGACGCCACAGGTGGGTGCCAAGGCGCAGGCCCCAGACGCCGCCCATCAGCGCAACCGCCAGCCGCGTGTCGACCGGTCCGTCGCCGTTGTAGGCGATCACCAGCGCCAACAGGCCCAGGGTCCAGGCCCAGATGGCATCCACGATGCCGCCGTTGCCGTAACGGCGTTGCAGCAGCCAGGCGACGGTCTTGACGGCCACCGCCAGCGCGGCGCAGAGCGCCAGGGTGCCGGCAATGGTCACGCGCGGGCCCGGGGCGCCAGCAACAGGGCGATCGGCGCACCGGTCGGCAACCGCCACAGCGCCAGCAGCATGTAGGCCGCCATGCCGATATTGCCCAGCAGCAGGATCAGCACCAGCCACACCAGGCGCGACAGCACGCCGGGCTCGCGGTAAGCGATCCAAAGCCAAAACCAGAGGAAGCCGAAATACGCATCAAACAGCGTGGCCACCAGCCAGGGATTGTTGCCGGCGGCCGGCTTGGCCAGCAGGTCAGCGAGGGCGTCCGCAATGTCGATGTGCCCACTCGCCCAGATGGAAACGGCGACCAGGCTGGCAAAGGCCAGCAGCGCGAACGCCGTCAGGATGGCGCGATGGCTCATGAGGATTTCCTCAGCGTGATTTGCATCAGATCAATGCTGCCGGTACGGAAGCCGCATTCGCAATAGCCCAGGTAGTAGCGCCACAGCCGCAGGAAGCGTTCGTCGAACTGCTTGACGATCTCGTGGCGGCTTGCGATCACGTTGCGGTGCCAGTGGGCGAGGGTGTCGGCGTAATCCTTGGCGTAGAAGCGCGGATCTTCCGGTACCAGCGCATGTTGCGCCGCGAGGTCCTGGAAGCGGCCGGGCGGGCACAGCATGCCGCCGGGGAATATGTATTTCTGGATGAAGTCGCGCTTGGTCCGGTACTGCTCGAAGATCGCCGAGTTGATCGTGATGCCCTGGATCGCGGCACGGCCGCCGGGCTTGAGCGCCTTGCTGATCGCGGCGAAGTAGCTGGGCCAGTATTCCTCGCCCACCGCCTCGTACATCTCAATCGAGACCACGCGGTCGTAGCGGCCAGTGATGTCGCGGTAGTCCAGCAACTCAAAACTGATGCGGTCGGCAAGGCCCGCGGCGGCGGCGCGGCGGCGGGCTTCGTCCAGCTGCTCGCGCGACAGGGTGACACTGGTGACGCGGCAGCCAGAACGCTCGGCGGCGTAAATCGCAAAGCCGCCCCAGCCCGAGCCAATCTCCAGCAGATGGTGCTCGGGCTTCAGGTCCAGGCGGTCATACATCAGCCGGAACTTGTTGAGCTGGGCTTCCTTCAGGGTCTCCGACGGTTTGGAGAACACCGCGGACGAATAAGCCATGGTGTCGTCCAGCCACATCTTGTAGAACAGGTTGCCGAGGTCGTAGTGGTACTCGATGTTGGCCTTCGAACCGTCCTTGTGATTGGCGCGGCGCCGGTGCTGGATCCAGCCCCAAAAGCGGGACAGGATGTTTTTCTCATACAGGCGGTAATAGGGCTCGTTGAGGTACAGCACCGACAGCAGCGAGGACAGGTCCGGCGAATCCCAGCAATGGTCGAGGTAAGCCTCGCCGAAGCCGACTTCGCCGTTGCGCAGCACGTGCCCGAAAATGCGGCTGTTGTTGATTTGCAAAACGCCGTGCGGCCCGGGCTGGGTTCCGGTGAGCGTGCGGCGCTCGCCGCCCGGCAGGTGGATGTCGAGGCTGCCGACTTGCAGACCGCGAATCACGTACAGAAACAGGCGCAGGCCGAGTGAGCTGCGTTGGCCACGGGCCGCGGTCGGCAGGTCCGGGGAAAATCCGTCGCGGGACATCAAGCGATCGCGGATTTCGCGGCCTGAAGGGTCCAGGTCGTTTTCGTTCATCAGCTCAGCTCCGTTTGCGGCGGCTGTGGTTTGCTATGGAAGGTGGCGCCGCGCAGCCACAGCTTGAGCGCCTCCCAGTGGATGCCGGCGACCACCTTCAGGGTCATCAGCGGCATCTTCAATACTTCGGCCAGCAGCGCCCGGTCGGTGAGCGGGCGGCGCTGTCCGGTGACGATGGCGTCCAGCAGCGGTTCGCCCAGACGCGTCTCGTGGATCTGCACCCGCAGGCCGGTCCCGGGCGTAGCGACGCGGAATTCGTACTGGCCGACCAGGTCGAAAAACGGCGAGACGTGGAAGGCCTTGTCCTTGTGCATGGGCGACTCCCAAACCACCGGCTGGCCACCGTTCTGCAGCAGGTAGCTGTGACGCTCGCCAAAGGTGTTGCGCACTTCGGCGATCACGGCGCGCAGCGAGCCGTCGCGGCGCTCGCAGTACCAAAGGCTGATGGGATTGAAGGCATGTCCGCATATACGCGGCAGGCACAGCAACCGGATGCGCCCGCCGTCCGGCTCGATGCCGGCGCTGCGCAGATGGGTCTCGGCCCAGGACCGCAGTCCGCCGGGCGAGCGGCCGCCATGATCGCGGTCGTAAATTGAAACCAGGTTGAAGCGGTTGTGCGAGAACCAGCGCAGATTGCGGGACAGTTCATCCAGCCGGTCAATGTCCACCAGCAGGTGGAACAGGCGGTAGACGAACGTGTGCAGCGGCGCGACCAGACGCCGGTGCAGGACGGCGGTGCGATACAGGCTGGCGGGCTCGTTCATGCCGCCAGCTCCGTGCGCGCGGTCGTGCGCACCGGCGGCAAGCCCGTCGCCCACTTGGGAAGGCAGTCCGGGTCGATGCCTTGCACGGCGGCCAGTCCGGACTTCAGCCCGTCCTCGTGGAACCCGTAGCCGCACCAGGCGCCAGCCCACCACACACTGCCGTTGCCCTGGATTTCCGGCAGGCGCGCGTGGGTGACTTGTGACCGGGCGGTGTACCAGGGGTGGGTGTAGGTAGTCTGGTACAGCACCTTGTCCGGCGAAATCTCGCGCGGAGGATTCAGGGTGACGATGTAATTGGTCGGCCCGGGGATGTGCTGCAGCAGGTTCATCCAGTAACTGCCACAGATCGGCTGGTCGTGGACCTCGTCGGTGGGATGCAGGTAATTCCAGCTGGCCCAGGCGCGCTTGCGGCGCGGCAGGAAGCTTTCATCGGTGTGCAGCACGCAGCGGCTGCTGGTGTAAGGGATGCCCGACAGCACCGTGCGCTCGGCTTCATTGGCATGGTCGAGCAGGCGCAGAGCCTGATCGGCGTGGGTGGCGCAGACCACCCGGTCGTAACGCTCGACCGCATCGGCCGTGACCAGCGCAACCCCGGCGGCCGAGCGCTGGATGGCGGTCACTGGCGTGCCCGTCTTCAGCCGGCCCTGGAAGGCCGCCAGCAACTGGCGCACATAGCCGTCGCTGCCGCCGACCACCGTGCGCCACTGCGGCTGGTCGCTGACCGTGAACAGGCCGTGGGCATCAAAAAAACGCATGAAGTCGGCGGCCGGGTATTCGGCGGCCGCCGCCGGCGAGCAACTCCAGATCATCCCGCCCATCGGCAGCAGGTAGCGGCTGCGCAGCCACTGGCTGTAGCCCTGCCGGTCGAGGAACTCTCCCAGCGAGCCGTCGGGCAGGTCTCCGGTTGCCAGCAGGGCATTGCACTGGCGGTTCAGCCGCAGGATCTCGGTCAGCATCTTTATATGAGTGGGCGAGAACAGGTTCGAAGGCTGCGCGAACACCGACCGCACCCGGTCGCTGCCCTTCCACTCATAGGCGCCATCGCCCAGCGACACGCCAAACGACATCTCGCTGGGGCGGACCTTGACGTCCAGCTCGCCAAACAGCGCGGTGAGGTTGGGGTAATTGCGCGGGTTGTAGACGATCCAGCCGGTGTCGACCGCCTGCTCGCCGCCGGGCGTGGGCACGCGGACGGTATTGGTGTGGCCGCCGACCCGCTCGTCCTGCTCATACAGGGTGACCGCGTGCCTGCGTTGCAGGAACGAGGCGGCGGAGAGTCCGGCAATGCCGGAGCCTATGACTGCAATTCTCATGATTGGAGGCTTGGTTTCAGTCCTCCTATATACGCCACATTTGGCGGACCGGTTTCAACGGCGTCAAAAAAAAGTCATGAATCCAATCGGGGGGAGGGCGGCGTATTGGGGGGACATATCCCGCAGCACCCACCCCAGGAGATCTCATGAAGTTCCACAAATCACTGCTGTCCCTAGGCGTCGCCGGCATGTGCCTGGCGGCCGCCGGCAACGTTGGCGCATCCAGCCACCGCGAAGCGCCCTTCATCAGCGGCCAGCCCAAGGTTGATGCCACCGATTTCTACATGTTCGGCAGCTACGAGTCCGGCCGCAGCGGTTACGTCACGCTGATCGCCAACTACCAGCCCTTGCAGGACGCCTACGGCGGCCCTAACTACTTCGCGATGGACCCGGACGCGCTGTACGAAATCCACGTCGACAACAGCGGCGACTCGAAGGAAGACCTGACCTTCCAGTTCCGCTTCACCAACACCTACTCCGGCATTGCCGTCAACGGCAACACCGGCAGCGGCGCCGCAGTGAACAATCCGATTCCCCTGATCAACCTGCCGCCCAGCGGCAACAACCCGACCC
>JANNAK010000070.1:0-14623 GCA_031384195.1 Gammaproteobacteria bacterium | reverse complement strand
AGCGCAAAGCGCTGCGGATCCGACAGGAATTGTGCGAATTGGTCACGGGCGCGGTCGTGGAACAGGATGGACTTGGCCCAGCCCTGGCCCGCGCCCAGGACGTCACCATAGGAGAAACCGCCGCAGGCAGCGACGCCACGGAACCCGACCAGCGACACGCTGCCGTCCAGGATCTCGCTCATGTGCACGTCCACTGGCTCGAACCCGGCGGCGCTGAAGGCATAGGCCATTTCGACCTGGCCGTTCACGCCTTGTTCGCGCAGGATCGCGACGCGCGGACGGCGTGCGACTTGCGGTGCCTTCAGGCTTGAGTCGATCTCGATTGTGAGGTGCACCGACAGCCCGGCATCGGTCGCAACGCCAAGCGTCGCGAACTCTTCAGCCGCGCAGCCCGGTTCGTCGCGCAGCTGCGCCATGCGGAAGCTGGTTTCACCCCACAGTTTGTGGAGTTTTTCGCGCGGCTCGTCAAACAGCACGCGCTGGCGATAGCTGAAGCGAATGGAGTCGTCGCCACCGGCCGCGCCCAGCTCGCAGACCGGCAGGCCGGTCAGCGCCGATTTCGCCTTTTCAAAATCGGACTCGCGGACTTGCAGGACCATGCCGAGCTCTTCGCTGAACAGCGCGGCCACCGGATCGTCGCCCAGTTCGTCGAGCTGGACGCGCAAGCCGCAACGGCCGGCGAAGGCCATCTCGCACAGCGTGGCGTAAAGGCCGCCGTCGGAGCGGTCGTGGTAGGCCAGCAGCAACCCGCGGGCGTTCAGGGACTGCACGGCGTCGAAGGCGCGCCGCAGCAATTGCGGGTCGTCAAGGTCGGGCGGGGTTTGGCCCAGTTGCGCGTAAACCTGCGCCAGCACCGAGCCGCCGAGGCGGTTGCGGCCCTGACCCAGGTCGATCAGCAGCAGGCGGGTTTCGCCCTGGTCGGTGCGCAACTGCGGTGTCAGCGAGCGACTGACGTCGCTGACCGGGGCGAAGGCCGAGATGATCAGCGACAGCGGCGAGGTCTGGACTTGCTGGCCGTGGCCGTCGGTCCACACCGAGCGCATCGACAGTGAATCCTTGCCCACCGGAATGGCAATGCCCAGGGCGGGGCACAACTCGGCACCGACGGCACGCACGGTGTCGAACAGGCGTGCGTCCTCATCGCCGTGCCCGGCGGCCGCCATCCAGTTCGCGGACAGGCGGATGTCCGACAGCTTTTCGATGCGCGCCGCCGCGATGTTGGTGATGGCCTCGCCCACCGCCATGCGTCCGGAGGCTGGAGCATCGAGCAGCGCCAGCGGCGTGCGCTCGCCCATTGCCATGGCCTCGCCCGCCACGCCGGAGAATCCGGCGGCGGTGACTGCGCAATCGGCCACCGGTACCTGCCACGGTCCGACCATCTGGTCGCGCACGGTCATGCCGCCGACGGTACGGTCGCCGATGGTTATCAGGAAGTTTTTCGAGGCGACCGCCGGGAAGCGCAATACGCGTTGCGCGGCGTCCGCGATGTCGATGTCGCGGTGCGCGAACGGCGTGCCGGGACTCGGGCTGCGCCGGGTGTCGCGATGCAACTTGGGCGACTTGCCCAGCAGCACCGGCATCGGCATGTCCACCGGCAGGCTGGCGTCCAGCAGGTCTTCGACGATGAGTCGCTGCTCGGCGCAGGCGACACCGACCACCGCCATCGGGCAGCGCTCGCGCTCGCAGACCGCCTGCAGTTCGGCCAGGCGATCGGCAAGGATCGCCAGCACGTAGCGCTCCTGTGATTCGTTGCACCAGATTTCCATCGGCGACAGCGCCGGATCGGCCGAGTGGATGTCGCGCAAGCGAAAGCGGGCGCCGCGATCGTCGGCGTGCACCAGCTCGGGCAAGGCGTTCGACAGGCCGCCGGCGCCCACGTCGTGGATCGAGAGGATGGGGTTGTCATCGCCCATCGACCAGCAGTGGTCGATGACTTCCTGGCAGCGGCGTTGCAGTTCGGGATTCGCGCGTTGCACCGAGGCGAAATCCAGCGCCGCGTGGCTGGCCCCGGTGGCCATGGACGACGCCGCGCCACCACCCAGGCCAATCAGCATCGCCGGTCCGCCGAGCACCACCAGCTTGGCGCCCTCGACCACCACCTGCTTTTGCACGTGCGCGGGACGCACATTGCCCAGGCCGCCGGCGATCATGATGGGCTTGTGGTATCCGCGACGGCTGTCGCCTGCCTTGAGTTCAAAACTTCGGAAGTAGCCGTTGAGATTGGGCCGGCCAAACTCGTTGTTGTAGGCCGCCGCACCTATCGGCCCCTCGAGCATGATGGACAGCGGTGTCGCCATGCGATCGGGGCGCGAGTCCGCCGGCTCCCAGGGCTGATCGAAGCCGGGTATGCGCAGGTGCGATACCGAAAAACCGGACAGGCCGGCCTTGGGCTTGGCCCCGCGACCGGTGGCGGCCTCGTCGCGAATCTCGCCGCCGGCACCGGTGGCCGCGCCGGGATGCGGCGAGATGCCGGTCGGGTGGTTGTGGGTCTCGACCTTCATCAGGATGTGCGCGGCTTCTTCGATTGTGGTCCAGCCCCGATCCCTGCCGGCCAGCAACCGCGTCGTCCTGCCGCCCTCGATCACCGAGGCATTGTCCTTGTAGGCCGACAACACGCCCTGCGGGCTGGCCTTGTAGGTCAGCTTGATCATCTCAAACAGTGAATGCGGCTGGTCGACGCCATCCACCGTGAATGAGGCATTGAAGATCTTGTGCCGGCAATGCTCCGAGTTGATCTGCGCAAACATCATCAGCTCGGCATCGGTCGGATTGCGCTTGACCGAGACGAAGTGCGCGTACAGGTACTCGATTTCGTCGGCGGACAGCGCCAATCCCCAGTCGCGATTGGCAGCCTGCAGCGCCGCTGCGCCACCGGCCAGTACATCGACTTCGCGCAATCCGCGGCGGGCGGGGGCGTCAAAGACCTGCGCCAGTCCCTCGGCGGTGATCAGCACACTCTCGGTCATCGGGTCGTGCAGTTGCGCAAGGCCCGCCTCCGGCAGGCCGCTCACGCCCTCCAGCAGGTAAACGCGACCGCGTTCGAGCCGCTGCACCGTCGTCAGTCCACAAACCCGGGCAATGTCGGTGGCCTTGCTGCTCCAGGGCGACAAGGTTCCCAGGCGCGGCACGACGTACAGGTTCGTCGCCGCCGTCGGCATCTGATCGGGACCGGGGCCCAGAAGGGCGCGCAACTGCGGCGGAATATCGCCGTCCAGCTGGGCGAGATAGAAGTCGACAACCCGTAAGGATTTCAGCCCCGGCGCCCCGGCCTGCAGGCTTTCGAGCAGGCGCTGCACCCGAAAGGCCGACAGGCTTTCGGTGCCGGGATAGACGCGCACCGTATTCAAGCGCTGAGCGTTCGCCACGACAACCCGTCCTGCTGGTGGGCAGCGACCATCCACTCCGGCTCCTCGCCCAGTGCGTCTATGCAGGCCCGGCGCGCGTGCTCCGGTGTGTTGTTCTTCTCAGACAGGTGGGTCAGCACCAGATGGCGCAGGCGCGAGCGATCCATTTTTCGAAGCAGGTCGGCGGCCTGCGCATTGCTCAGGTGCCCAAGCGCACCGCCCACCCGGTCCTGCAGCGCAGGCGGGTAGGGGCCGTCGGCCAGCATCTGGGTGTCGTGGTTGAATTCCAGCAGCAGTGCATCGCAGCCGGACAAGACGTCCAGCATGTGCGGGGTCACGGAGCCGGCGTCAGACAGGGTGCCGACGCGAAAATGCCCGTCCGAGAACACGAAGTGGCAGGGCTCACGGGCATCGTGCGGCACCGGAAACGGTTGCACCTGAATGTCCCCGATGGAAAAGGGCTCGTGCGGGCTGATGTTGTTGATGCGCTTGCCGCCCGGGTCCTTCCAGCCGGCGTAGGTGCCGGGTGTCAGCCACACCGGCAGGCGGTGCTTGCGCGCGATGCGGGCGACGCCGCCGATGTGGTCTGCGTGTTCGTGGGTGACCAGGATGCCGTCCAGCGTGGTCGGATCGATGCCCAGGCGTTCGAGTCGATGCTCGGCCTCTTTGAGCATGAAGCCGCAGTCCACCAGAACCGTGGTGGCGCCCGACTGGATGACCGTGCAATTGCCGCGGCTGCCACTGCCGAGCATGGCAAAGCGGATGCCCTTACTTGCGATGACCGCCCCCGCTGGTGAACACCGGGAACGGCCTGACGTTGGAACTGCCGTCGCTGCCGCCGGGGACGATGCGCGCCGGCCCGGGCTTGTCGACCTCGTCGACGCGAATCACCGAGTGCACCGGGACGTAGGTTCGGGTGACGTTGGCGAACTCGGTCTTGAGCTTTTCCTCGCCCGGGTCCACCACCACCGTGGACTTCTCGCCGAACACGATGTTCTCGATCTCGACGAAGCCCAACATGTTGCCGTGGCTCACATTGCGGGCATACAGCTCGTACACCTGCCCCTGATTCTGGAAGCTGATGCGGTACAGCCGGGACTTGCTCATGGACGCCAGGGGGGGTAAACGCGGTCCGTATTATCCGGGAAACGCGACGTCGCCGCCAAACCCGGGCCGCCCCGCCAGAATCCGCGCGCGCCCGACCGGCTGATGGAGTGGCTTGCCCGCTGAGCGCAAGCACCCGAACTGTTATCGTCGCGCCATGACTGAAGCTGCCTCTGCGCCGGCACCCGCCGACGAATTGCTGGAATCCCTGGCGGTGTCGCCGCGCGAGCGTCGGCGCCTGGTGGCCTTGAGTGGCCTGTGGCCGTTCCTGCGACCCTACCGCGGCAAGGTCCTGATCGCATTTGTGCTGCTGTGCCTGGGTTCGGCGGCCATGCTCGCGGTGCCCTTGTCGCTGCGCGACCTGATTGATCATGGCTTTGTGGCCGGCACCCAAATCTCCGGACATTTCCTTTCCCTGTTTGGCCTGGCGCTGGTCTGGGGCGTGATCGTGGCCGCGCGCTTCTATTTCGTCAGCTGGATCGGCGAGCGGGTGACTGCGGACCTGCGCAATGCGGTGTACCGCAACATGCTGGCGCAGTCGCCGCAGTATTTCGAGATCACCAAGAATGGCGAGGTGCTGTCGCGCCTGACCGGGGATACCACGTTGGTGCAGACCGTAGTGGGCTCGTCCTTCTCGATGGGTTTGCGCAGCGCCTTCCAGTTCCTCGGCGGCATCATCATGCTCGCGATCACCAGCCTCAAGCTCGTCGCGATCACCATCGCGTTGCTGCTGGCGGTGGTTGTCCCACTGGTGGCCCTGGGCCGGGCGGTGAAGCGCCTGTCACGTGAATCGCAAGACCGCATCGCCGATACCTCGGCCGTGGCCGGGGAAGTTCTCAACGCCATCCCGGTGGTGCAGGCCTTCACCAAGGAACGAGACGAGGCGCAGCGCTACGAACGAACGGTTGAGGACAGCTTCAAGTCCGCCATCCGCCGCACGCGGCTGCGCTCGGCCATGACCGCGGCCATCATCATTGGCGTATTCGGCGCGATTGTTTTCGTGCTTTGGCTGGGCGCGCAGGCGGTGATTGACGGAACGATGAGCGCCGGCGAACTGACCTCGTTCATCCTGTACGCGGTGTTTACCGCCGGTGGTGTCGGGGTTGTTGCCGAAGTCTGGGGCGACGTGATGCGGGCGGCCGGTGCCACCGAGCGGCTGATGGAACTGCTGCACGCCGAGCCGACGATCCGCAAGCCGGAATCTGCCGTGGCATTGCCGGAACAGGCGCGCGCCCGGGTGTCCTTTGAGCAGGTGCGCTTCAACTACCCCTCGCGCCCGGACACCGCCGCGCTGGACGGCATCACGCTGGAGATCGCCGACGGCGAGACGGTGGCCCTGGTCGGCCCCAGTGGCGCCGGCAAGACCACTGTGTTCCAGCTGTTGCTGCGTTTTTACGATGTTGGATCCGGTGCCATCCGTTTCAACGGCGTCGACATCCGCAAGCTTGACCCGGCCGACTTGCGCACCCACATCGGCATTGTTCCGCAGGATGCCGTGGTGTTTTCCACCAATGCGATGGAAAACATCCGCTATGGCCGCGAAGGCGCCACCGACGCGGAAGTGATCGACGCGGCGCGCAAGGCGCTGGCCGATGAGTTCATCACCCGCCTGCCGGACAAATACAACACCTTCTTGGGTGAACGCGGCGTGCGCTTGTCTGGCGGCCAGCGGCAGCGGATTGCGATCGCCCGCGCCATCCTGCGCAACCCGCCGCTGTTGCTGCTGGACGAAGCGACCAGCGCCCTGGACGCCGAGAGCGAGGTGCTGGTGCAGCGCGGGCTGGAAGCGGCGATGCGCAACCGCACAACCCTGATCATTGCCCATCGGCTCTCCACCGTGAAGCGCGCCGACCGCATCGTGGTGCTGGAGCAGGGAAGAATCCTCGAGATCGGCAGGCCGGAAGAGTTGATGCAGAAGGGCGGCCTGTATGCGCGCTTGGCCAAGCTGCAATTGGTCGCGTGAACGACGTCGCGCGCGCTCCCGCCGCCGCACTGACATATGCCCTGCTGGTGGCCAACGTCGCCATCTTTGCGCTGGAGTCCGTCTATGGCGATGCGGTGATCACCGCGTTCGCGTTGTGGCCGCTCGGTCATGGGTTCCAGCCGTGGCAGCCCGTCACCAGCGCGTTCCTGCATGCCGGCATCGCCCATCTGGCGACGAACATGTTCGGGCTGTGGATGTTTGGACGCGACGTTGAGCGCAGGGTGGGCACCCGACGATTCGCCACGCTGTACTTGGCCAGCCTGGTTACGGCGGCGATTGCCCAGCTCGCCGTTTCCGGCTTGATGGCGGAAGCGCGGCCATCGCTCGGCGCATCCGGGGCCCTGTTCGGAATCCTGGCCGCCTTTGCGATGCTGTTCCCGACCCGACGGGTCGTGCTGCTGTTCCCGCCCATCCCGATGAAGGCCCGGACCTTCATGCTGGCTTACGCCGCTTTCGAACTCTACGCCGGGGTGACGGGCACCTTCGCCGGCGTGGCGCACTTCGCCCACCTGGGCGGCTTGGTGGGTGGCGTTCTGTGCGTGCGCTATTGGATGCAACCGGGTCGCGACCGACCCGCCTAGCGGTCGGTCCGTCGCGGCATCAGAACAACTCCGGCTGCGGTACTTCCGGGTCGTGGAAGTTCGACAGGCCCACGCCCACCAGCCGGTAGCGTGACTGCGCAGGCCGACCGACGCGTTCGCGCAGGTCGAGTGCGATCTGCGCGAGTTCGGCGGCGTTTCCGGGACGCTGCGGCGGCGTGATGCTCCGGGTGAGGACCTTGAAGTCATGGGTCTTCAGCTTCAGCACCACCGTGCGCGGCAGCCGACGCTCCTTTCGCGACGACTCCCAGACTCGGCTCGCCAATTCGCGAATCTTGTCCTCAATGGCATCGAGGGTCTGGTCCTGCGCGAAGGTGTCCTCGGCCGAAATCGACTGGGTCGGCTGGTAGGGTTCGACCGGACGCTCGTCGATGCCGCGCGCCAGCTCATGCAAGCGTTGGCCATAGCGGCCGAACCGACGCTCCAGTTCGTCAGCGTCGTGCCCGCGCAGGTCGCCAATCGTGCGAATGCCGAGTGCGAGGAGCTGCGCCTCCGTCACCTTTCCCACGCCGGGGATGCGGGCGACGGGCTGGTTAACGAGGTAGGCGTCCACGTCCTCGGGCCGGATCACGAACAGGCCGTCGGGCTTGCGGGCGTCCGAAGCCAGCTTGGCCAGAAACTTGTTGGTCGCCACCCCGGCCGAGGCGGTGAGCTGCAGTTCCTCGCGGATCTGCGCCCGAATCGCCTTGGCCACGGCGGTGGCGGTCGCCAGGTTCAACTTGTTGGTGGTGACGTCGAGGTAGGCCTCGTCCAGCGACAAGGGTTCCACCCGGTCGGTGTGACGGTGGAAGATCTCGCGCGCCTTTCGGCTGGCCGCCCGGTAGCGGATGAAATCGGGGGGTACGAACACGGCTTCGGGGCAGAGGCGCTCGGCGCGCAGTGCCGGCATCGCCGAGCGGATGCCAAAGGTACGAGCTTCGTAGGACGCCGCGCAGACCACCGAGCGGGCGCCCTTCCAGGCAACGACAACCGGTCGACCGCGCAAGGCGGGATCGTCACGCTGCTCGACCGACGCGTAGAAAGCGTCCATGTCGACATGGATCACTTTTCTCATGGCTGGCAGGAGGTAGAAGTGGCGGAGAGAGAGGGATTCGAACCCTCGATAGGGGATAAACCCTATACGCCCTTAGCAGGGGCGCGCCTTCGTCCACTCGGCCATCTCTCCGTGGGCACCCCCGAAGGGGCGCACAGGATACGCGCCCGACCCGCAGGGGTAAAGGAAGACTAGTGCTTGGAGCGGTCCTCGAGCTCCGGTCGGACGATTTTCAGGTCCTTGGGGGCCTCGATGCCCAGGTGCACCTTCTGGCCCTGGATATCCAGCACCTTGATCTCGATCCCCTCGCCAATCTTGATCGACTCGCCGGGTTTCCGCAGCAGGACCAGCATCAGCCGGCTCCGTGTTCGAGGCCAAAGGCCTGGTGCAGGGTGCGAACCGCCAGTTCCAGGTACTTGTCATCGATGACCACAGAAATCTTGATTTCGGAAGTCGAGATCATCTTGATGTTGATGCCGTCGGCGGCCAGCGCCTTGAACATCTTGCTGGCGATGCCGGCGTGGCTGCGCATGCCCACGCCGACCAGCGAGACCTTGGCGATGTCGGTGGCGCTGCGCACGCCGCGCGCGCCCAGTTCCGCGGCTACTTTCTTGCTGACTTCCTCGGCACGCTCGAAGTCGTTGCGGTGCACGGTGAAGGTGAAGTCGGTGGTCGAATCGGCGGCGACGTTCTGCACGATCATGTCGATCTCGATGTTGGCATCGCCAATCGGACCCAGGATGGCGGCAGCGATGCCGGGCCGGTCGGGGACGCCGACGACCGTCAGCTGCGCCTCGTCGCGGTTGAAGGCAATGCCTGAAATCAGCGGATCTTCCATGTTGGATTCCTCTAGCGTAATCAGCGTGCCGGGGCCATCGACGAAGGTTGAAAGCACCCGCAGCGGGACCTTGTACTTGCCGGCGAACTCCACCGAGCGGATTTGCAGCACCTTTGAGCCCAGGCTGGCCATTTCCAGCATTTCCTCGAAGGTGATGCGGTTCAGCCTGCGCGCCTTGGGTTCAACCCGCGGATCGGTGGTGTAAACCCCGTCGACGTCGGTGTAAATCTGGCATTCGTCGGCCTTCAGCGCTGCGGCCAGCGCCACACCGGTGGTGTCGGAGCCGCCTCGGCCCAGCGTGGTGATATTGCCGTCGTCGTCTACACCCTGGAAGCCGGCCACCACCGGAACGATGCCGGCGTCGCAGGCGGCGCGCAGGCGGTCGGTGTTGATCTCGCGGATGCGGGCCTTGGCGTGGGCGTTGTCGGTACGGATGCCAACTTGGGCGCCAGTATAGGAGCGCGACTTCAGGCCGCGTTTTTCCAGCGCCAGCGCCAGCAGGCCGATGGTGACCTGCTCGCCGGTGGCGCAAATCTGGTCAAACTCGCGGGCGCTGCCACGCGGGTGGATGGACCTTGCCAGCTTCAACAGGCGGTCGGTCTCGCCGGACATGGCCGAAACCACGACCACGACCTGGTGGCCCTGCGCGGCGGTGGCGGCGACCTTGCCGGCCACGTGCTCGATGCGTTCAACCGAGCCCATCGAGGTGCCGCCGTACTTCTGGACGATCAGGGCCACTAGAGCTTGCCTGCGACCCATTCGTGGACAGACGCCAGTGCGGCCGGCAGGTTTTCGGGCTGGGTGCCGCCGGCCTGTGCCATGTCCGGACGGCCACCGCCCTTGCCGCCGACCTGCTGGGCGACAAAATTCACCAAGTCACCGGCCTTTACCTTTTTGGTGAGGTCCGCCGTGACGCCGGCGATCAACGCGGCTTTGCCGTCGGTGGCGGAGCCCAGCACCACGATTCCGGAGCCGAGCTTGTCCTTCATCTGGTCGAGCAAGGTGCGCAAGCCGCCGATGTCCAGGCCGTCCACGACCACCGACAGCACCTTGGTGCCCTTGACGTCCCTGGCCTGCGCGGACAGGTCCTGGCCACCGGTGCCGGAGGCAACTTTCTGCTTCAGTTGCGCCAGTTCCTTCTCCAGCTGCTTGTTGCGGTCGAGCAATTGTCCGAGCCGGTCCGCCAGTTCCTCGGGCTTGGCGCGCAGCAGCGTCGCCGCCTGGTTCAGGCGCTCCTCGGCTAGGCGAAGAGTCGCCAGTGCGCCCTCACCGGTGATGGCCTCGATCCGGCGCACGCCGGCGGCGACGCCGCCCTCGCTGCTAATTTTGAATACGCCGATGTCGCCGGTGCGCGCCACGTGGGTGCCGCCGCACAATTCAGTGCTGTAGTCACCCATTCTCAGAACCCGCACCTGGTCGCCATACTTCTCGCCGAACAGCGCCATGGCGCCGGACTGGATGGCCTCGTCGTACTTCATGTTCGCGACCTCGACCGGCACGTTGGCAAGGATCGCCCGGTTTACGCGTGACTCGACTTCGGCCAGTTCCCCGGCGGTGACTGGCTGGGTGTGCGAAAAGTCGAAGCGGGTGCGGGTGTCGTCCACCAGCGAGCCCTTTTGCGCCACATGGGCGCCGAGGACGTCGCGCAGCGCCTTGTGCATCAGGTGGGTGGCGGAATGATTGCGCATGGTGGCGCGCCGCACCGACTCGCGGACGGCCGCCGTGACGGTGTCGCCAAGCGTCAGCGAGCCCGCGGTCAGCTTGCCGTGGTGGCCAAAAACGTTGGCCTTGATCTTCTGGGTGTCGGCGACGGCGAAGTGCATGGCGCCGGCGCTGAGTTCGCCCCGGTCGCCGACCTGGCCGCCAGACTCGGCGTAGAACGGGGTGTCGGACAGCACCACCACTCCGGCATCGCCGGCGTTTAATGCATTCACGGCCTTGCCGTCGCGGTAGAGCGCCAGCACTTTCGCGCCCGCCACCGTCATGCGCTCGTAGCCGAGGAAGCAGCTGTCGGCACCGTCGTAGGCAAGGGCTTCGCCCGACTTGAAGCTGCTGGCCCCGCGTGCCCGCTCGCGTTGCTGGTCCATCTCGCGGCGGTAGCCCGACTCGTCGACGCGCAGCCCGCGCTCCCGTGCGATGTCGGCGGTAAGATCCACCGGAAAGCCGTAGGTGTCGTAAAGCTTGAACACGGTTTCGCCGTCGATGATCTTGTCGCGCGCCCGACCGATGGCTTCCTCGAGCAGCTTCATGCCCTTGTCCAGCGTGGCGGCAAAGCTGATTTCTTCCTGCAGGATGGCGCGTTCGATGGACGCGCGCTGCTTGCGCAGCTCCGGATAAGCCGCGCCCATTACCTCGGCCAGCGGCGCCACCAGCTTGTGAAAGAAGGGGTCGTTCAGCCCCAGCTTGTAGCCGTGGCGAATGGCGCGCCGCATGATCCGGCGCAGCACGTAGCCGCGGCCTTCGTTGGCGGGCAGTACGCCGTCAGCGATCAGGAAGGATGTGGCGCGTATGTGGTCGGCGATGACCTTGAGGGAGTTCGGGTCGGCCCTGGGTCCGGCGAGCTTTCCGGCGGCCTGGACCAGGGCCTTGAACTGGTCGGTGTCGTAGTTGTCGGTCACGCGCTGCATGACGGCGGCCAGGCGCTCCAACCCCATGCCGGTGTCGACGCTGGGCTTGGGCAGGACTTCCAGCCGGCCGTCGGCGTAGCGATTGAACTGCATGAACACCAGGTTCCAGATCTCGACCCAGCGGTCGCCATCGGCCGTGGCCGAGCCGGGCGGGCCGCCGGCAACCTTGTCGCCATGGTCGTAAAAAATTTCCGAGCACGGGCCGCAGGGGCCGGTGTCAGCCATCTGCCAGAAGTTGTCAGAGCCGCCGCCGGGTTTTTCGCCAATGCGGACGATGCGGTCCTTCGGGACGTGCTTCAGCCACAAGTCAAAGGCCTCATCGTCGGTGTCGTAAACCGTCACCAACAGGCGGCTGGCGTCGATCGCCAGCCAGTCCTTGCCGGTAATGAACTCCCAGGCAAAGTCGATGGCGTCTTTCTTGAAGTAATCGCCGAAAGAGAAGTTGCCCAGCATCTCGAAAAAGGTGTGGTGGCGGGCGGTGTAGCCGACGTTTTCAAGGTCGTTGTGCTTGCCGCCGGCACGCACGCATTTCTGGCTGCTGGTGGCGCGCACGTAACTGCGCTGCTCCTGGCCCAGGAACACATCCTTGAACGGCACCATGCCGGCGTTGGTGAACAGCAGGGTCGGGTCGTTGCCGGGCACCAGCGGGCTCGAGGGAACACGGGTGTGTCCCTTCGACTCGAAGAAGTTCAGGAACCGCTCGCGCAGCGCGTTGCTGTCCATGCGTCCGAAATGCCGGAAAAGGCTGGGAAAAAGGGCGGCTATGGTAACGAATATCGGCGCGTTCCGAGCGCGGCGGGGAAACCTGGCCGGCCGTCGCCGGATCTGGGGAGGCTAGCCAACTCCAGGCGGCGCGGTGCCCGATTTCCACTGCGGGACGCCGAAGATGATCAGGCGCAGCTGTTTCTCGGCCTCGCTGGTGATTTGCTGCTCGCGCTCAGGGCGGTCGGCCGGCACCTCGATCAAGGCGGCCGCGGTCAGCACCATGGCGTTGACCATAAGGCCCGAAATCATCTGCAAGTCCGCCGAACTCCAGCGGTTCAGCAGTGGCAACCGCCCGAGGTCCAGCGCCAGTTCACTGGTGAAGGCCTGGATCTCGCGCCGGATCGCCTGGCGCACCGCGCCAAATCCGCCATGCATCTCACGTGCCACGAACCGGAAATGCGCACGATGCGCGTGCACCTGCTTGACCAGGACCTCGACGGAGCGCTTGATGATGTTGTCGGGGGGCACCGGCGCGGCGCGAACGCGCCGAATCATGTCGCGCAGCGATGTCATCGACTCGTCCACCAGCAGGAGGCCAAGTTCTTCCATGTCGCGAAAATGTCGATAGAAGGCGCCGGGCACCACGCCGGCCTCGCGCGTGACTTCACGCAGCGACAAGCCGTCGAAGCTGCGGTGTTCCAGCAGCTTGAGGGCCGCGGCGACCAGGTTTTGCCGGGTCTGGGCCTTTTGTTCGTCGCGCGCGTGGCCATCCCGTGCCTTGCGCCGCAGCTTTTTGGAGACCAGCATGATACGTACGTTCACGGTAAATGTATCCAAAATATACATCTAACACTATGTTTTGTAAACAGTAACAAAACATTAGTGAACATCTGTTGACTAACTTACAAGCCTGACGCATAGTGTGCACACTTGTTCACTGAAGGGCTGGCGATGAACCGCGAAAAAAGCACTGCAGGGTCGCGAATCACGGCGATCACCGACTTGTTCGCGTGGCCACTGAAGACCTCGCACTACCTGGAATTGGTCAACCCCCTATGGACGACTCACAGCCTGCAGGCGCGCGTCGCGCAAGTCTGGGACGAGACCAGGGATGCACGCACCTTGACCCTGCTGCCTGGCCGCAACTGGCGCGGTCACCGGGCCGGGCAGCATGTGCGTCTGGGCGTGGCGATCGACGGCAGGCACTTCACCCGCACCTACTCGATTTCCTCGGCCCCCGAGCGCGACGACGGCCGGATCACCGTAACGGTGAAGGCCATCAACGACGGCCGCATGTCGCGGCACCTGGTCCGCAACGTCAAGGTCGGTGACTATCTGCCGCTGGGATTGCCGCAGGGCGAGTTCTACCTGCCGGACGCCCAGCCAGTGAAGCCGCTGTTCATCACCGCCGGCAGCGGCATCACCCCGGTGATGAGCATGCTGCGCAGCCTGGTCGCGCAAGAGCGCCTGCCCGACACCGTGCACATCCACTACGCGCCGCAGGCCTACGACCTGATATTCGCCAAGGAACTGCAGGCGCTGGCCGCAGAACACCCGCGCTACAAGCTGTACCTGATGTTCACCCGCGAGCTGGGCGAGGCTCGTTCGAGCGAGCGCCATTTTGCGCCGCCCCAGCTGGCCGCAATGGTTCCCGACTGGCGGTCGCGCGAGGTCTACGCCTGCGGGCCGCAGGCGATGCTGGATGCGATCGAGTCCCACTGGGACTCGGCCGACCGCTCCCGCCACCTGCACATTGAGCGCTTCCGCGCGCCGATGGCCAAACTGGCCGACGGAGCGAAGGGCGGCAAGGTGCGATTTAGCGTGGCCGGAATGACCGTTCAGGCGGATGGCGCGACCCCGTTGCTGCGCATTGCCGAGGATGCCGGCCTGAACCCGCCGCACGGCTGTCGCATGGGCATCTGCCACACCTGTCCGCGCCGGCTGCTGTCGGGCCAGGTGCGCGACTTGCGCACCGGTGAAGTCCACGGCGAACCGGGCGAGAAGGTGATGACCTGCGTCAACGCCGCCGCCGGCGACTGTGAAATCGAGATCTGATTCGAATTATTAGGAGCATTCCATGCCTTCCAGCGCACTACCCATCAAATTGAACGAAGCCGACGTCGAGGAATTTGGCCGCGAGCTCGACGCCATCCGTGACGAGGTCATGGACAGCCGTGGCGAGCGCGACCGCCAATACATCCTGACCCTGATCCGGGTGCAACGAGCACTCGCCGTCACCGGCCGCTTTGTCATGTATGGCGCGCTGTTCCTGATCCCGGCCTGGGGCCACGCCCTGGCCGGCTGGGGCAGCTGTCTGGCGGTCCTGGGCCTCGGCACCTGCATGCTCGGCGTCGCCAAGATCCTCGAGAACATGGAGATCGCCCACAAC
>JANNAK010000023.1:0-2604 GCA_031384195.1 Gammaproteobacteria bacterium | reverse complement strand
CGGCCTGGCGGTGGCACACTCCGGCTACCACAAGCACAGCGAGTACCTGCTGACGCACGCCGACCTGGCAGGATTTTCGCAGACCGACTTGCAACTGCTGGCGGCCCTCGTGCGCCTTCACCGCGGCAAGTTTGCGCAGTCCGCGCTCGAAGGCTTGCCGCCACCCTGGCAGGAGCCCATCCGGCGCCTGGCCGTGCTGTTGCGCGTGGCGGTGCTGCTGCACCGGGCGCGCGACCCGGAGTTCAAGCCGCGCGTGCAACTGGTCGCGGGCAAGAACAGCCTGGAGTTGCAGTACTCGCGCGAGTGGCTCGATGAACATCCGCTGACGACGGCCGACCTCGAGCAGGAAGCCGAGTACCTGCAGAAGACCGACTTCAAGCTCAAGGTCGGGTGAGGCCGGCGAGTGTCCTCGCCCGGCCAGCTTGAGGCCCGCCGCGTCGCGGGCGCAAAAGCGTCAGTTCGCCGCTTCCTCGAGCAACTTCTGCTGGATGCTCTTTGATCCCGGTGCCCCAGGCTTGTCATAGCAGCCGTCGGCCTGCAGCAGCCAGCTTTGCGCAGCATCGGCAAGGTAGCTGTCCAGGTCGGCGGTGATCCGATCCCGGTGTTTCTTGTCGAGGATTGGGAACGCCACCTCGATGCGACGGAAGAAGTTGCGCTCCATCCAGTCCGCCGAGGACAGCCACACCTCCGTGTCCCCGCCGTTGCCGAAGCAGTACACGCGCGTGTGTTCCAGGAAACGGCCGACCACCGAACGCACGCGGATGTTGTCCGAGACGCCAGGCAATCCGGGCCGCAGGCAGCAGGCGCCGCGCACGATGAGGTCTATCGAGACGCCAGCCTGCGAGGCCTTGTAAAGGAGCTTGATGATGTCCGGGTCCACCAGCGCGTTGATCTTGACAATCATGCGGCCGCCCTTGCCCTTCTCGGCGAATTCAATCTCCCGCTCGATTTTTTTGTGCAGTTCCTTGGCCAGCGTGAACGGCGATTGCAGCAAGTGCTTCATGCGGCTGACCTTGCCCAGGCTGGTCAGCTGCAGGAACACCGCGTTGGCGTCCTTGCAGATCGCGTCGTTGGCGGTGAACAGGCCGTAATCGGTGTACAGGCGCGAGGTGCGCGGGTGGTAGTTGCCGGTGGACAAATGGGCGTAGTTCTTGAGGCCGCCCTCTTCGCGGCGAACCACCAGCATCATCTTGGCGTGCGCCTTGTGCCCGACGACGCCGTAAACCACGTGCGCGCCGACTTCCTGCAACTGCTCGGCGAGGTCAATATTCGCTTCTTCGTCGAAGCGTGCGCGAAGTTCGATAACGACGGTCACTTCCTTGCCATTGCGGGCCGCGTCAATCAACGCCTCGACGACTCCGGACTTGGAGCCGGTGCGGTAGAGGGTCTGCTTGATCGCCAGTACGTTCGGGTCGCGCGCGGCCTGGCGCAGGAACTCGATTACCGGGGCGAACGAGTCGTACGGGTGGTGCAACAGGATGTCGCCGGCGCGAATTGCGGCGAAATAGTCCGGGGTTTGCGCCAGCGGCTTGGGCAGCCGCGGCGTAAACGGCGGGTACTTGAGGTCGGGGCGATCCACCATGTCCGGAATCGCCAGCAGCCGATTGAGGTTGACCGGGCCATTGACCTTGTAAACGTCCGTTGGCTTGAGGTTGGTCACGTCCATCAAGTAGGCGGCCATCGGCTCCGGGCAGTTGTCCGCGACTTCCAGGCGCACCGAATCGCCCCACTGCCGTTGGGACAGTTCGCCTTCCAGGGCGACCAGCAAGTCCTCGGACTCTTCCTCGTCCACCAGCAAGTCGCTGTTACGGGTAACCCGGAACTGATAACAGCCGGTGGCCTGCATGCCAGGGAACAGATCGTCGACGTAGGCGTGCATCACCGATGACAGGAACACGAAATCATGCGGACCGGAGCCCGGTACGTCCGGAGGAATGCGGATCAGACGTGGCAGCGCGCGCGGGGCCTGGACGACGGCGAATCCGGTATTGCGGCCGAAGGCATCCTTGCCCGACAGGGAGACGATGAAGTTGAGTGACTTGTTAAGGATGCGCGGAAACGGGTGTGCCGGGTCCAGGCCCAGGGGCGAGAGCACCGGCATCAACTCATTTGCAAAATAGTTGCGCAGCCAGGCGTCCTGCTCTTTGCTCCAGTCCGTGCGGCGAACAAAGCGGACCCGTTCACGCTCCAGTGCCGGCACCAGCACCTCATTGAACACCCGGTATTGCTCGTCAACCAGCGTGTGGGCGCGCTGCGAAAGGGCGACCATCAGGTCCGGCGGAAGGATGCCGTCCGGGCCGGCCTGGGTGGAGCCGACGGTGAGCATCTGCTTGAGGCCGCCAACCCGGATTTCAAAGAACTCGTCGAGGTTGGAACTGGAAATGCACAGGAACTTGAGGCGCTCCAGTGGCGGGATGGTTTCATCCTTCGCCAGTTCCAGCACGCGCCGGTTGAACTCCAGCAGCGAAAGCTCCCGGTTCAAGAACATTTCTGCGGGCGCCAGCTCGGCTGAGGCCGCGCCGTCTTTGGGACTCATTGCCGGATCCAGTTACCCCCGCACTTGGCGGGGGCCCTGCGAAAGGGGAGCGACATTGTCCCGCGCCG
>JANNAK010000107.1:0-5767 GCA_031384195.1 Gammaproteobacteria bacterium | reverse complement strand
CACCTTGCCGTCCGGGTGCAGCGCACGGAAGGCGTCCACATGTTGCGGCTGGAACATCTGGTGCACTGCGCAGTGGCCCTTCCACAGAATTACCTTCGCCGCGCGGATTGCCTCCGGCGTCAGGCCACCCATCGGCTGGTTGAAATCCCACACCACCATCTGGTCCAGCGCGATCCCCAGCTTGTGCGCGGTCCAGCGACCCAAATGCTGGTCCGGGAAAAACAGGACTTTCTCGCGCTGCGCGAAGGACCACTGCAGCACGCCCGGCGCATTGGTCGAGGTGCAAACAATGCCGCCGTGCGCGCCGCAGAAGGCCTTCAGGTTCGCAGCGGAATTGATGTAGGTAACCGGCGTGACGGTTTCATCCGGCGCCAGCACTTCCGACAACTCCCTCCAGCACTTGTTGACCTTGATCAGATTGGCCATGTCGGCCATCTGGCAACCGGCGGCGAGGTCCGGGAGGATGACGGTGCGCTGCCCTTCCGTGACGATATCCGCCACTTCGGCCATGAAGTGCACGCCGCAGAACACGATGGTTTCGGCGCCCTGCTGGGCGGCCTCGCGCGCCAGGCGCAGCGAGTCACCCTTCAAGTCGGCATGCTTGTAGACCTCGGTTCGCTGGTAGTGATGGCCGAGAATGACCAGCTTGTCGCCCAGCCGCTTTTTCGCCGAGACGATGCGCGCGTCACACTCGGCGTCGTCGATGCCGTTGAAATCGGTGATTTTCAGCGCAGCTGACATGGGCATGGACCCGGGGATGAACCCGGGTCGATTTTACGCCTTGCTCAGGGAGTGCATGTGCTCGTACACGGCACCACTGTCAACGTCGCGGCCGTCGGCTTCACGATGTCCTTGAGGAACGTCAGAGTGCCCGGCACCGCGGTGATGGCGACCGTCGTATCCGCGGGCGGATTCGCCAGGTACAGAGCCTGGCCGGGGCGCTGGTAATCGGAAATCACTCCGCGAATCGTCACGTAGTCGGACAGCTCGGTGGACTCGGCGTCCGGGCGTGCGGCCCAGGCCACATAGCGCGACACGTTTTGGGTTCCGATCAACGCATCGGTGCAGACCTGGGTTCCATCGGCCTTGGTGGCGACAAAAGAGGCGATCGTCTGGTAGAGCAGGCCCGGCAGCGTAAACGCGAATTCGTTGGTCGTGGCAGGCGACACAATTTCCAGCGCGCAGGGAGTGGCCGCGATGGCGAGCACCGGCAGCGCCGCAGAGCGGTAGAACACCGTCGGCGTAATCGCGGGATTTACGGTGACCGGGACAGTCGCCGCAGTTGAGTTCGGAGTACCAAAGCGGTCGTACACCAGCACCGACGGCGCGGCCGCCGGTTGCTCAAGGTATGTCCAGATCAGCGTCGAACTTGATTGCCGGATGGTGACGCCGGGCTCGGGCATAAATTCGTAGACTTTTATCGAGTCGCCGACGTCGAGGTCGAATGCGGTCACACTGAATAACACTTGGCCCGGCGCCGTCACGGTGCTCGGACCGGCGAACAGGGTGGCGGTCGGCGGGGTATTTCCAGCCGCCGGGGCCTCCAGGCTGACCTGCACCGCGCCCGCATTCACGCTGACGGCGGCCTCGTTGTCGAGGTACCGAACGGTGGCGGTGAACTGCCCGGTCGGGCCGGTGTAAACACAGTCCGTCGTGTTGACCGCGCCGGTGTCATGCAGCGCGCTGCCATCGCCGCAATTGAAGACGTAGTGGGCCGCGCCGCTCAGCCCGAACGCGGAGGCCTCCAGCGTAACCGTCGACCCGACCCTACTGGTAATGGCCAGCGATGCATGCCGGAGGCGGCAGAACGGGAAGCAGCCCTCCAGCGTTACCGGGTCCGGGGTCGTATCCGCCACAGGATCGGTTGCGTCCGCGATTTCGTCGCATTCGTTGTCGGTGGGATTGGTCAGGCAAACCAGGTCAAAGCCGTCATTCAGGCGACCGGTGCTGGCGGCGACAGCCGACAGGAGGGTGTCATTGGCTGAAATCGAGTACAGGCTGTTGCCCACGCAACTCACGCCCGTTGTGTCACAGCCGAAGTCCTTGGGCTCAATGTTGTAACGAATCTGCTGGCCCAGGTCCTGTTCGTATCCGGGGTCGGCAACGCGGTCGCCATCAAAATCCAGATGGCCAACGATGCTCAATTGCTGGTTGCTTCCGATGACCATGTCTTCATCGTTGAACTGGGACGGCGGGGTAAAGCTTCCGGCGTCGTGAAAGCCCGCTTCCCTTTCAATCGAAATGGCCGGCGTGGTGGTCGCGAATGGCAGCACCTGCACGGTGGTGGTCGGCTTCAGCTCAACATCGCTGACATCCGGGCACAGCGACAGGCTGGCTTCGACCTCGTACGGGCCGCCGCCGGCAATCAGGCCGCGAACCGTTCCGCCGTTGTTGAGCGTGGCCTGGGGCGTGTCGGTCGGGATCACCGAGAGGTTGTCAAAGACCGTCGTTGCGTCGTCGTCGGTCGGGCGGTATTGACCGATGGAAAACTTCCAGAGCACCGGGTTGATCACGCTATTGAGGACCGAGGCGCCGAGGCTGGTGGAGACACGCCCGTCAAAATTTCCGATCAGGGCGAGGCGCTGCTGGGTGCCCACGCCCAGGCTCGCCGGCCCAGGGAAGTCCAGCGGACTTTGGGCCGAAGAGTGCGGCACCGGAACGATCTTCAGCTGCGGCTTGCGGATCACGACATTGATGCTGGCCGACAACCCGGCGAATTTCGCGGTGACGGTCGCCGTCCCGCCCTCGTTTCCGGTCGGAATCAAGGTGCCGGCCGCGTACGGCTGGGTCGCCACAGTGCTGAACCCGCCAGCAGAAATGATCGCAAGCGGGATGTCACGGTTGCTGACCCTGACCACCGCCTCGTCGGACGAGGACCAGGTCGCGCGCGAATTGAAGTTGCCCAGGGCGCCATTGCCGAAGGTGCCCTGCAGCAGAAGTTCGTCGCGCAGGCACTGGTACAGCCGATAGGTGCCGCCGGTTTCGAACTTGTTGACCTGGGTGGCGGAGGTGGACGGGATGATCTCGAGCTTGGCGAGGGTGTTGCCGTCGCCAATGCCCTGGCAGGCCGCAACAATCACGGCCACGCCTGCGACCAGCGCGAATCGGGTAAGCACTCCGCGCATCACTGAACTCCTTTGGGGACAACGGTTGATTTGATGGAAAGTTCGCGCAGCTGCAGCGGGCTGACGGCGCCCGGGGCGTCGGTCAGTGGGCAGTGCGCAGTCTGGGTCTTGGGGAAGGCAATTACTTCGCGGATGGACGCAGCGCCGGTCATCAACATGACCATGCGGTCGAGGCCGAGCGCAATGCCGCCGTGCGGCGGGGCGCCGTGCTTGAGCGCATCCAGCAGGAATCCGAATTTTTCACGCGCTTCCTCATCCTGGATTCCCAGCAGCCTGAACACCGTCTGCTGCAGGGCCGAATTGTGGATACGAACCGAACCGCCACCGATCTCGACGCCGTTCAACACAATGTCGTAGCCCTGGGACAGCGCTGTTCCTGGATCGTTCTCCAACGCCGCCGGATCCGGATTGACTGGCGCGGTAAACGGGTGATGCAAGGCCAGCCAGCGGCCCGGCGGGCCGGCTTGCAGGCCCGACCCGGCATGACTGTCGTCGCGGCCAAACATCGGCCAGTCAACCACCCACAACGCCTTCCAGCCGGGCTGGGTCAGGCCAAGGTCGTTGCCGAGCTTCAGGCGCAGCGCGCCCAGCGCATTGCAAACCACGTCGAAGGTGTCGGCGCCAAAGAAAATCACGTCGCCGTCCTGGGCGCCGGTGCGCTCGAGGATGCCGGTGAGCGCCTGGTCGTGGATGTTCTTGACGATGGGCGACTGCAGACCCTCGCGGCCCCTGGCCTTTTCATTCACCACGATGTAGGCCAAACCTTTGGCACCGTACAGCTTGACGAACTCGGTGGCGGCATCGATCTGCCCGCGCGACAGCTTCTCGCGCCCGCCCGGCACCCGCAGCGCGGTGACGCGGCACTTGGGATCCTTGGCCGGATTGGCGAACACCTTGAAATCCACGTCAACGACCAGGTCCTTGACCTCGACCAGTTCCAGCGGATTGCGCAGGTCGGGCTTGTCCGAGCCGTAGCGCGCCATCGCCTCGGCGTAGCGCATCTGCGGCAGCGGGCCGCCCAGGTCGACCTTCATCACGTCCTTGAAAAGACCAATCAGCATCTCTTCGATCAGCGCCATGATCTGCGCCTGCGTCAGGAACGAGGTCTCGACGTCGAGCTGGGTGAACTCCGGCTGGCGGTCGGCGCGCAGATCCTCGTCGCGGAAGCAACGGGCGATCTGGTAGTAACGGTCGAGGCCGCCAATCATCAGCAACTGCTTGAACAGCTGCGGGCTTTGCGGCAAGGCAAAGAACTGGCCGGCGTGAGTGCGCGAGGGCACCAGGTAATCGCGGGCGCCCTCGGGCGTGGCGCGGGTCAGGATCGGCGTCTCGACGTCAATGAAGCCCCTGGCGTCCATAAAGGTGCGCATGCGGCGGATCACGTCGTGGCGCAGCCGCAGGTTGTTCTGCATCGCCGGGCGGCGCAGGTCGAAGTAGCGGTACTTCAGGCGGGTCTCCTCGCCCACGTCATTGTCATCGAGCTGGAACGGCGGCACTTCGGAACGATTCAGCACCTCGAGCGCCTGCACCAGCACCTCGACCTTGCCGGTGGGCAGGTTGGCGTTCTCGGTGCCGGTCGGGCGTGGCCGCACCTTGCCGGTCACTCGCAGCACGAACTCGGAGCGCAGCTTCTCGGCCTGGGCGAAGACGTCCGGCGCGTCCGGGTCAAACACGAGTTGCAGCAGGCCTTCGCGGTCGCGCAGGTCGATAAAGATGACCCCGCCATGGTCACGGCGGCGGTGCACCCAGCCGCACACGGTGACGCTCTGGCCGGTCAGGGCTTCATTGACCAGGCCGCAATAGTGGGAACGCATTGAATGATTTGGAGGAAATCGGGCCGCGCATTGTACCGGCGCCACCCGGCGCCCGCCATGTGGCCGGGGGAACCCCGAAGGCCTCAGGCCGCGGCGGCGGCCTTTTTCTTGCCGGACTTGCCGTCGGACTTGCCGTCGGACTTGCTGTCGGCCTTCTTCTCGGCCTTGGCCGGCTTGGCGGTGGAATCCGGCTTGCTTCCGGCATCCGGCTTCTTGCTGTCGGAACTCGCAGTGGCCGCAACTGGAGCGGGTTTGTCACCGGCGATGTTCTTTTGGCCGTCCTTCTTGAAATCGGTCTCGTACCAGCCGCCGCCCGACAGGCGGAAACCCGCGGCGGAGATCTGTTTGCTGAGCTTGGACTTGCCGCAGACCGGGCATTAAGCTCTCGATCTCGAGCATTTCCTGCATCGGCACGTAGGCCACTTCTTCGAGGCTGGCGAAGCCTTCGTTGATCAGGATGTCGGCGACTTCGGCGTCGACGTCGAGCTTCTCGATGAAGAGCTTGCGAACGCTGTCGGACTCGGTGGCCTGCTTCGAAGCCGACTCTTCGGCCGTCATGATGTTGATGCGCCAGCCGGTCATCTCGGAGGCGAGGCGCACGTTCTGGCCTCCGCGGCCGATCGCGATCGCGAGGTTCTCCTCGTCGACCACGACGTCCATCGCGTGGCGCTCCTCGTCGACGACGATCGACTGCACGTTGGCCGGGGCCAGCGCGCCGATCACGAACTGGGCCGGGTCGTCGGACCACAGCACGATGTCGACCCGCTCGCCGGCGAGCTCGTTGGTGACGCCGTTGACGCGCGAACCCCGCACGCCGACGCAGGTGCC
>JANNAK010000202.1:0-1924 GCA_031384195.1 Gammaproteobacteria bacterium | reverse complement strand
CCCGGCATCATCAGGTCAAGAATGATCACGTCGGGCGCGGCTTCGGTCCGGCGCAGCCACTCGATCGGGTCGATTGCGGCGGTGGCGTCATAACCGTCCGCCTTCGCCACGGCCAGGACCAGGTCGCAAAGTTCCGGCTGGTCGTCGACCACGACGAGGGTAGGCAGCAAGTTCGCGCTCCGGCGTTGAATGGGGCTCGGCTCCATGCGTTCCGAACCAGGGGCCCGCAGCAGGCAGACCTTCACTCTACCTTTTGTCGCAGCTCCGCGCTGATAATGGCGCCTGGCCACAAGGCAGGAATAATGAACCACTCCCCGGAGTGCCGAGATGGGCGCTGACCGACGCGGACGAACACCGTTGGCGGTGGCGCGCGCGGCGGCGGTGCTGGCCCTGTCGGCAGTCGTCCTGTCGTATGCGTTACCTCTGGCACTGTCGTGGCAGCCCGCCACCGCTTCCTTGCCGCCGGTCATCCGCGCCGCGCTGGTGCTCCTCGCGGTGGCGCTGCTTTGGACCACCACGGCCAACGCGGACCTGGCACGGCGACTGGCCATGGTGGTGGCGCTGCTGGGCGGCATCGCGATCCTCGCCAGCCTGGCGGCAATCGGGTCCGGGTCCGGGTTCGCGCGACTGGGCGAGGGCAGCACCCTGGCGCGCCTACTGGCGCTGCGGCCCCCGCTGGTGATTGCGGCGGGCTTGGCGGCGATTGGTCTTTCTCTGTTCCTCCATCGAACCGGCGCCGAGCGGTTTGATTCCTCCGCCGCCTTGGCGTCGTTCGCCTCCGCGCTGTTTTTCCTGGCGAGCGTTGCCCACTTGTATGACGCCCGCGCGCTGATATCGCCGCCGGGGACGGTCGCGTCCACGTTGATTGGCGCATTGATGTTGCTGCTGCTGTCGCTGGCGGTTCTGAACCTGCACGCAGCCGGGCCACTGGCGGCGTACTCCGGACCGGACGCCGGCGCCGTGGCAAAGCGGCGATTGCTGCCGGCGGCGGTGCTGACCCCGATCGGCTCGGGCTACCTGCTGGTTTTTGCGCTGGACAGCCAGGGCATCAGCCCAACGCTGGCGGTGGCCGTAACCGTCTTCGTCAACGTGCTGGTGATGCTGATCCTGATCAATGCCGCCGGCAACCGGGTGGCGCGAGTCGTGTGGGACCGGCAGCGGCGGATGGAGGCACGGGAAGCACAGGTTCGAAAGCAAGGCCTGCGGGACGCCCTGACGCAACTGCTCAACCGCCGTGGCTGGGACGCCGAACTCGCCGACGCCGAGAAGCGGTGCCGACGAGACGGCAGCAACGCCTGCGTGATGGTCATTGACCTCGACGGCTTGAAGCAGATCAATGACAGCGAGGGCCACAAGGTGGGAGATGCCTATATCCAGCGTGCGGCGGCCGCGCTGCGCAAGGCGGCTCGCCGCGGCGAGCCGCTGGCACGACTGGGTGGCGACGAATTCGCCTACCTGGTGCCGGATTGCGATGCCGACGTCGCGAGCGAGATCGTCGATCGGTTCCAGGACATGCTGAAAAAAGGCCGGATCAGCGCCTCGGTGGGTTATGCCCTGCGCGACGGCACCTCGCTGGACCAGGCGTTCGAAAAGGCCGATGCCGACATGTACCAGGAAAAGCGCGAGCGCAAGCGGAGGCGCGCATGACCAAGGTTGTCAACCTGCGCCTGGCGCGCAAGCGCAAGGCGCGCGCGGATGCCGCCGGCCTGGCGGCCGAAAACCGGGTTCGCTACGGACGCACGCCGGCGCAGAAGCGAAGCCAGGAAGCGTCGAAGTTTGAGGCCGAGCGGCGCCTGGGCGGCCTGAGGATCGAGCCGCCGGAGGGAGAATAGCCAGAAATAAAAAAGGCCCGCTTTCGCGGGCCTTGTTGGTTTTTGCCGGCGGCCCCAATACCCGGGCCGCCGGTGTCCGGCTCGATTTACTT
>JANNAK010000176.1:0-15648 GCA_031384195.1 Gammaproteobacteria bacterium | reverse complement strand
CGGCGCTGGCCTCTTTCAAGTTGCGCAATTGGCCGCGGCGCGGGCATGCGATGGCCCGGCTGGCCGCCGCGCACACCCTCGATTGTGGCGAGGATCAGGGCCAGCCGGTGCGTCTGCTGGGTTTTCACTCGCCGCAGCCCTCCGGAGCGGAACCGCGTGGGCTGGTGATCCTGATCCACGGCTGGGAAGGCAGCCACAACTCGGCCTACCTGTACTCGCTGGCCTGCACCCTGTACGACGCCGGCTACAACGTGTTCCGGCTGAATCTTCGCGACCACGGCGATACCCATCACCTCAACCAGGCCCTGTTCAACTCGGCGCGGATGAACGAGGTGCTGGGCGCGGTCCGCGCAATCGGCGCCATTGATCCGACCCGGCCGCAATTTGTGATCGGTTTTTCGCTGGGCGGAAACTTTGCCTTGCGCGTGGGCTTGCAGGGCCCGGCGACGGACTTGAAGCCCGACCTGTCGATCGGTATTTGTCCGGCCATCGACCCCGGCGCCACCCTGCACGCCCTGGATCACGGTCCCAAGCTGTTCCACCGCTATTTCATCGAAAAGTGGCGCAAGACTCTGCGCCTGAAACAGGCCGCATGGCCCGAGGTTTACGATTTTTCCGAGTTGGCGTCGCTCACCAATTTTCGGGAAATTACCGCTCGCTTCGTCGAGCGCTACACCGAGTACGGCTCGCTGGAACGCTATCTTGGCGAATACACGCTGACGCCCGACTTGTTGCGGGCCTCTACGGCACCCCTGGCGATCATCACCGCCCAGGATGACCCGGTGGTGCCATTCAATTACTTCAAGGGCCTTGAGGACGGCGAAGGGCTGCGGTTCCTCGCGCCGAAACACGGCGGCCACTGCGGCTTCATCGAAAACTTCCGCCTGCGCAGCTGGGCCGAAAAGAAAGTCCTCGAATTGCTGGCCGCGGCCACCCCCGGCGCTACTGGATCGGGTCGACCCGCTTGATCACCGCGGCGAAGATTCCCGGAAAGAAACGCTTCAGGTAAACCACCAGGGATTCCTTGCCGACCAGGACTTCGTCCCGGTTCTTCTCCACCGCCCGCCAGATTTTCTCGGCACAGACGGCCGGGTCGACGCCCTTGGCGATGCTGGAGTCGACCTTGCCGTAAGTCGCTCCGCTGCCGGTGATGGCATTGCGCGAGACATCGGTGCGCACGTAACCAGGGCAAGCCAGCGTGAACTTCACGTTCTGGCGCCACAGCTCGGCACGCGCCGCATCGTAAAACCCGTGCAGGGCGTGCTTGGCCGCAGCGTAGCCCGAGCGCATTGGCGAGCTGATGTAGCCGACCACGCTTGAAATCGTCAGCACGTGGCCGGCGCCGCGTTGGACCATACCCGGCAGCACCGCCTTGGTCAGCGCCACCGTGGCGAAGAAATCCAGCTCGAAAATGCGGCGATAGACGTCCATCGTGGTATCCATCACCATCGACCGCTGCGAAATGCCAGCATTGTTGACCAGCACGTCGACCGGCCCAAAGCAGGCCTCCGCCTGTTTCAGGGCCGCGGCGGGATCCGGCATCTGCAGCAGGTCCAGCGGCAGCACCGCCGCGTGCTGCGGTCCGCCGCAGGCCGTTTGTACCCGCCTCAGCTCAAGCTCGCGCCGCGCCGATAGCACGACGCGAGCGCCACGGCGTACCGCCGCTAGCGCCAGCGCCTCGCCGATGCCGCTGGAGGCGCCGGTGATCCAGACAATCTTCTGCGACAGGTCGGTCATGGAAGCTAGGCAGCCTTCTCAAGCGTTTGTTGCCAGTTTCCGACCGACGCCAAGCTGTTCATCTGCGCGCGATGCAGGAACGCCCGCTGGCCGGCGGCAACGTTTTCCTTGCGGCCGCCCCAGGCTTTCAAGGCGGCGGCCTGCAGCGCGCGACCGTAGGAAAAAGACAGCGCCCAGGGTCCGCCACCAAGGCGGTGCATCTCGTCGAGGTGCGCGGTGGCATCCTCGTCCGACTGTCCGCCAGACAGGAAGGCAATGCCCGGCACTGCCGACGGCACGTAGCGATTGAGCGTGCGCAGGGTCGCGGCGGCAACGGTTTTGCGGTCCGCCTGCACCTTGCACTTCTTGCCGGAAATCACCATGTTCGGCTTGAGGATCATGCCTTCGAGCAGCACTTTCTGCGTGGCCAACTCGGCAAATGTTTCCTGCAGGATCCAGCCGGTGACGTTCTCGCAGACCTCAATCGTGTTGTCGCCGTCCATCAGCACTTCCGGCTCGACGATGGGCACGATGCCGGCTTCCTGGCACAGCGCGGCGTAACGCGCCAGGGCGTGGGCATTGGTGTGAATGGCCGCGTGGCTGGGGGCACCGTGGCCAATCGTGATCACCCCGCGCCACTTGGCGAAGCGCGCCCCGGCTTGATGGTACTTCGTGAGGCGCTCGCGCAGGCCGTCCAGCCCCTCAGTGACGGTTTCGCCGTCCGCACCGGCCGGCAGCGGCTTCGCGCCCAGGTCGACCTTGATGCCCGGGACGATGCCCCTGGATTCCAGGTACTTGGTGAACGGGGTACCGTCAGAGCACTTCTGGAACAGGGTTTCGTCGTAGAAAATCACGCCGCTGATGTACTTCTCGGCGTCCTTTCCGGTCAGCAGCATCTCGCGATAGCTGCGGCGGTTCTCCTCGGTGTTCTCGACCTTGATGGTGTCAAAGCGCTTGGCAATGGTGCCGGTGCTTTCATCGGCAGCGAGGATTCCGCGGCCCTTGGCCACCATGGCGAGGGCGATCTGGTTAAGGACTTTCTGGTTCATTTCTCAGGCGCTCGTCGGGGGTATCAAAGGGAGGCGGGATTTTAGGCATATCGGGCGCAGATCGAAACCCGGCGCACGCGCAGTCCCCCGAATTGTTGGCATATACTTCGCGCCCGCAAGTTTCACCGCAAACCAAAACGCCGACGTAGCTCAGTTGGTAGAGCACCTCATTCGTAATGAGGGGGTCGGGGGTTCGAATCCCTCCGTCGGCACCAGAATCAATAACTTAGCCGCTACACCTGAAGTAGAATCCGTCGTACGGAGAGGTGGCAGAGTGGTCTATCGCGGCGGTCTTGAAAACCGCTGATCCGCAAGGATCCGGGGGTTCGAATCCCTCCCTCTCCGCCACTCAAACCAAGGAAGCCACTTTCCCGCGGCGCACGCGGCAGCCCGAGCGGACGTGAGGAGTCCCCGCCCGCTTCGCCCTGACGCAGTTGACCCTGCGCCGGTCAACAGGCCTAGAATCCGTTCATGAACCGACTCACGCTTGCTGCGCTCCTGATGCTCGCCCTGCCGGTGGCCGCGCAGACCTACCGCTGGGTCGACGACAAGGGACAGGTGCATTACAGCCAGTTCCCCCCGAAGCAGGGAACGTACGGCACGGTTGCCCCGCCGCCGCCGCCGCTCTCCTCGCCCAACCAGGACTCGATCAATGAGGCGCTAAAGGAAGGCATTGAACAGGAACCAATCGAAGCGGCCCGGGCGGCCCAGGCGGCAAAGGTAGCCACCGAGCGCAAATCCCGCTGTCAGCAGGCACGGTACGGATTGGCCGAGCTGGACCGGGTTCCGGCGCAGCGACTGCTGAAGACCGATGAGCAAGGAAACGTCAGCCGCTCGACTGAAGAAGACGTCAGCAAGCGCCGCGCCGAACTTGAGCGCAGCGCCAGCAGCAATTGCGGCTGATCCAGCTGCCCGATCCGACCAGCGCAGGTTCCCGACCGACAAAGGGCGCCATTGGCCTGCATTAAGGCGAAGCCCGACGAATGCGGGGCGTTAGAATCGACCCTAACGTTTTTAGACGCCGGATCAGGGACTTAAATGAAAAATTCCAAAGGCTTCACCCTGATGGAACTGCTGGTTGTCGTTGCCATCATTGGCATCCTCTCGGCGATCGCCTACCCCTCGTACCAGAACTCCCTGATCAAGGGGAACCGGGGCAACGCCAAGGCGTTCCTGATGGAAGTGGTTCAGCGCGAACAGCAATACTTGATGGACAACCGTAGTTACGCCGCGACGGCGGTGGCCCTCAATCTTTCGATTCCGCCGGATTTCACCAAGTTCTACACCCTGTCCGTCACGGTCCAGGCCGGCCCGCCGCCGAGCTTTATCGCCACCGCGACGCCGAAAGCGGGCCGGCAATTCAAGGATGGCTCGCTTTCCCTCACCAACAACGGCGTGCAGACCTCCCAATACCCGGGGAAGTGGTGATTGGATTCTTGCGATGAATCGAATCCGGTCCCGGCGGCGCTTGGCAGGCTTCAGCCTGCTGGAGCTGATGCTGACCCTGACCGTGCTCGGAATCCTGGTCTCCATCGCGATTCCGTCGTTCAGCTACCTGGCCGCCAACACCAAGATGAAGGGCGCCTCCACCAACCTGCACCTGGCGCTGCTCAAGGCCCGCAGTGAAGCAGTCAAGCGCAGCAGCACCGTAACCATCACACCGACCACCGGCACCAACTGGGCCGGAGGCTGGACCATGACCGCAGGCGCGACCGTACTCAGCGTCCAGGCACCGATGCAGGGAATTTCCATCACGCCGACTCCCAGCCCGCTCGCTTCGCTGGTGTTCCTGAGTTCCGGCCGCGTGCAGAACAACAGCCCAAGCTTTGTCCTGCTGCCGGTCGCCCGGAATCGCACCGAGACTTCCGAAACGCCCATCAAGCGCTGCATTTCCCTGCAGGCCAATGGCTCCCCGTACGTCCGGGAGGCGCCATGTACATGAGCCGGGCCGGGACCCAGGGCTTTACGCTGCTGGAAGTGCTGATCACGCTGATCGTCCTCGCTATCGGCCTGCTGGGACTTGCCAACTTGCAGAGCAAGATGCAGATCGTGCAGGTCGAATCCTACCAGCGCGCCCAGGCGGTGTTGCTGGTGCAGGACATGGTGAACCGGGTCAACGCAAACCGGGCCAATGCGGCGGCGTACCCCGGCACCAATGTGGGGGCCAGCACGGACGGCTTCGACTACAAGGCGGCCTGCAACCAGGCAACGACGGCGGCCCAGGACGTTTGCGAGTGGAGCAAGGCCCTCAAGGGCGCGACCGAGTGCACGGCATTCGACAACCAGGGAAATTGCACCGGGGCCACTCGGGGCGGACTGATCGGTGGCCGCGGTTGCGTGACGCAGGTCCAGGCCCCAAATAATGTCACTTGCATTCCCGGTTCAATTCTAATCAGCGTTGCCTGGCAAGGCCTGAACGCCACGGTTGCCCCTGGAAACGCCTGCGCGCAGGGCGCCTATGGCAACGACGACCGGCTGCGCCGCGTAATTTCGCAGCGCACCGTGATCAGCCTGCCGCGATGCTGAAGCCAATCGCCATGAACCCGAACGCGCGCTGCCTGACCCCCCGCGGTTTTTCGCTGGTGGAATTCATGATCGCCATCACGGTGTCGCTGGTAATCCTGGCGGCGCTCACCAGCACCTTCGTGGCGAATAGCCGGACCCGCACCGAGCTTGAACGATCCAACCAGCAGCTCGAAAACGGCCGTTATGCGCTGTCGGTGCTGTCGGAAGATCTCGACCTGGCCGGCTACCTCGGCGGCCTGGACGTGTTCCTGGCCACGCTGACCAATCCGGCCACCAAGTCCGGCCCGTGCCGGACCACAATCCAGCAACTCCTCGCGGCGCTTCCACTGCACATCCAGGGCTACGACAACGTCCCGGACGCGGACGCCAGCGGCGCTGCCGATGTGAACCTTATTGACGAGGACGCTGATGGCACGCCTGATCTTGGTTGCCTGCCCACTGCGGATGTGCGGCCAAATACCGACATCCTCGTGGTACGGCACGTCAGCACCTGCGTGCGCGGCGCCACCAACTGTCCGGATATCGCCGGCGCCGCCTACTTCCAGGCGTCCCAGTGCGATACCCAAGTGGCGGACATCTCCGCGAATAACACGCCTTTCCTGAACAGCCGCATGTCCTACCGGCTGGACACCGTCATCGCCAACCTCAATCGGACCCAGCGGGACTGCACGACGCTGGCGCAAATCCGCCGCTACCTCGTTCACATCTATTTTGTTGCCAACAACGACCGCGCCGGCGACGGCATCCCGACCCTGAAGCGCGCCGAGTTGACGGCCGTGGGCGGGGCCGCAGGATTCCAGACGGTGTCGCTGGCCAATGGCATCGAGAATTTCCAGGTCGAGTACGGACTTGACTGCAGTTTTGCCGCAGCACCCGCGGACCCGTCCTGCAACCTCACCGGCGCGGCCTTGGCGAACGCCTTTGCCGCGGGCGCCCTGGGCGACGGCTCCCCCGAGCTGATGACGGCCAGTCCCGGCCGCTACGACCGCGCAAACCACACGGTGCCGCTGGCCAATTGCGCCGCCAACGCCAATTGCATGCAGAACTGGCTGGATGTCACCAGCGTCAAGGTTTCCGTCCTTGCCCGAAACCTGGAGCCCTCGCGCGACTATGTGGATAGCAAGATTTATCTGCTTGGACTCAAGGCCAACCGGAACGGGCAATGCGCCCTGGACGCAAACAATGATGGGACCTGCGAAGCCTTCAATGACAGATACCGTCGCCATGTCTACCAGTCCTCGATGCGGCTGATGAACCCGGCAGGCTGGAGGGAACAATGAACCGCCCCTCAAGCCAGCAGGGCATGACCCTCATCGTCGGGTTGATCATGCTGACCCTGATGACGCTGATGGCCATTGGCAGCTTCAATATCGGGCGCGTCAGCATGGAGATCATTGGCAACATGCAAAGCCGCAACGAAGTGCTGGCGGCCGCCAACGGTGCAGTGCAGGAAGCCATCAGTACCTTTCGCATGGTGCAGACCCCGAACACGGTTTTCCTGAACCCGTGCGTCAACAACAACACCCGCTGCGTGGATATCAATGCCGACGGCATCAATGACATCACGGTGGTCCTGTCGCCGGCGCCGTTCTGCCTGCGCTCCCAGGCCATCTCGAACGCCGCCCTGAACCTCGCGGCGCCCGGGGCGGCGGCCTGCGCCGTCCAGGTCGACCAAACATCCTTTGGCATCGCCGGCGGCGTCAGTGGAAACTCGCTGTGTGCCAACAGTGTCTGGGAAGTCAATGCGATCGCCACCGACGCATTGACGCAAGCCACGATTACCGTAACCGAGGGTGTCGCCGTGGTGGCCTCGAGTGCTGCCATTGCCACGTCCTGTCCCTGAGGAGCATCCCATGAACTATCGCGCCCTACGCAATATCGCAACTGCCCTGTTTGCAGCTGGGACGATCTTCCTGTCCTTTCAGGCTTCGCCCGAGGACATCGACATCTTTTCGGTCGATGAGGGTTCCAGCCTTGGCGCGCCCAATGTCCTGATCATCCTCGACAACACCTCAAACTGGTCACGCGCGTCCCAGAAATGGCCGGGCGGCGAAGTACAGGGCCAGGCCGAGGCCGCCGCCATCAAGCAAGTCATCAGCGGCCTGCCGTCGAATATCAACGTCGGCCTGATGGAATACATCACCGGCGGCAGCTCCAGCGACACTGAAAGTGGCTATCTTCGGGCGCACATCCGGCCGATGAACGCGGTCAACAAGCAAATCCTGATCGACCGGCTCGACACCATCTACGGGAATGTCAACGGCTCGGAGGAAAAGCGCTCGTCGAGCAATTCTTACGGCAACCTGATGTGGGACACCTATAACTACCTCGCGGGCGCCAATCACTCCAATGGCGGTGCCGGAACACCGGCGACCCTCGCCAGTTCCGCCGCCTATACGGTGAATTACTCAAAATTTCGCACGCCCCTGACCAGCAACGACACCTGCACCCGAACGATTGTGATTTTCATCGGCAACAATGGCCTGGGCACTCTCACCTCCGACTCCGCCGCCAACGTCGCCGCCTTGAAGGCCCTGGCGGGCGGCGGTGTCGAGGGCGACACCGCTGCGGCAACCATTCCGTTCGCCGAGTACGTCGTCACAAGCACCCCGACGACGACGAACATCGGCTACAGCGCCTGCTTCGCCAGCGCCGCCGCCTGCACCACGGCGATCAATACCCCTGCGTTCTGCACCGAGAACGGGTTCAGCAGCTGCTCCTGCGCAACCACAGGCAGCATCGGCTGTCCGTCCACCAAGTGGATCGTGACCGGCTTCAAGAACAGCGTCGGCACAACGACCGACTCGGACTGGACGACGCCGGCTCCAATGCCAGTGGTCTGGACCGGCGAGGCCGCGCAATGCCAGAAAAACGCACCGAACGGCGCCTGCACCCTGCCCCCAACAGCGACCCGAACCCTCGCTGCCCAAAACTGCCCCACCGGAATCGCCAGCTGCGTCGCCTCGGCGAGTCAAACAAGCACCATTACGACATCCTGGACAGGGGCCTGCAGCTACATCAACAGTGGAGTCAGCTGCGGCGTCGGCGGCAAGGTCGAGTGGCGCCCCAGTGGCGCACGCACCGAGCGTGCGGTCGTCACTCACCCCACCTCGACCCCCACGCAGACCAACCTCGGCGAAACGACGGCCTGTTACAACGATGCGGCAAGTTGCACACCGACCCACGTCGGCGTGAGCTGCGCCGGCTATAACAGCTGCTCCTGCACCTCGAGCGGATCCTCCAGCGGCTGCGCTGCCGGAAACACCAGCAAGTTCAAGATGACCGGTGCCTCCAACATCGTGGAGGCAACTCCGACCGGCACCTACTCGCCGGGGCCGGCCAACATCATGATGGACGAATGGGCGCGGTTTCTGCGCAATACCGGGGTCACGGTCCCGGGCCTGGGTGTCAAGAATCAGGTCACCACCTATACCGTGGACGTCTTCAATGCCCAGCAAAATGCCCAGCTTTCGGCGCTCTGGTTCAACGCCGCCCGCGTCGGCGGTGGCAAGTATTTCCAGGCCAAGGACAAGAATCAGATAGTTGATGCCTTGACCAAGATCTTTACCGAGGTTCAGGCCGTGAATTCCGCCTTTTCCTCGGCCAGCCTTCCGATCAACGCCACCAACCGCACCCAAAACGAAAACCAGGTGTTTATCGGCGTGTTCAAGCCCAACCGCACCAAGGATCCGCAGTGGTTCGGCAACCTGAAGCGCTTCCAGATCATCCGCAACGGCGCTGCCGTGGAATTGGGTGATGCAAACGGAAATAATGCCGTCAATAACCAGACCGGATTCCTGTCGGATTGCGCGGTCAGCTACTGGACCACCGCTTCCGGCAACTACTGGGCCACCGTAAGCACCGACGACCCGGCGGCCAATGGCATCTGTCCCGGGCAGACCCCCGCGTCCGACTCACCCGACGGGCCGTTCGTCGAGAAAGGCGCCGTGGCGGAAGTCCTGCGCAAAGGAAACATCAATGGCGCGCTGGTCGGCGGCAATTATGTCCTTGACCGCTCGATCTGGACGCTGTCTGGTACCGCCCTGGTCCCCTTCAATGCCGCCAATTTTGACGATGGCAATGCCGCAACCGATGAGGCTGCTGAATCGATTGTCACCAATTTCATCCGGGGACAGGACCTCAACGACGACGACAACGACACCAACACCACGGAGCCGCGCTCAACCATCCACGGTGACGTGGTCCACTCGCGCCCGCAGCCGATCAACTACGGCGCCAGCACCGGTGTCGTGATCTTTTACGGCTCGAACGACGGACACTTCCGCGCCGTCAAGGCCAGCAACGGTCAGGAACTCTGGTCATTCATCGCTCCCGAGCACTTCAAGAAGCTAAAGCGCCTGCGCGACAGCGGCATTGGCGGCGGCGCCACCATCAAGTATTTCGGTGACAGCAGCGCAAGCTCCCTGCCGAAGGACTATTTCTTCGACGGCCCGACCGGCACCTTCCAGCAGTTCACCAACAACGCCATCACCAAGGCCTGGGTGTACCCGACCATGCGTCGCGGCGGGCGCATGCTCTATGCCTTCGATGTCACCAACCCCAGCTCGCCGGTATTCAAGTGGAAAGCCGGCTGCCCCAACCCCAAGGGCGACAACACCGGCTGCACGGTGCCCGGCGGCGGCACCGACATCGAGAAGATCGGCCAGACCTGGTCCAATTCCAGCGTCGCCTTCATCAAGGGCTACTCGGAAACGACCCCGGTCATCATCGCCGGCGGCGGCTATGACGATTGCGACGATGACAACTCGAGGACACCGTGCGCCGCCACCCAGGGCCGCGGCGTATTCGTGTTTGACGCCTTCGATGGCCACCTGGTCAAGTTCTTCGACTTCAGCTCAATCTCGGGCGCGCGCGGGGTGGCGGCGGATGTCGCCTTGATCAGCATCGATCCGGACAAGTTCGTGGATTTCGCCTATGCGGCGGACACCGGCGGCAACGTCTACCGGATGAATTTCACCAACTTCTCCACCAAGGCATCCCTGGCGTCCACCGCGTGGACGTCCAGCCGGGTTGCCTACAGCAATGGCTTCAGTCGCAAATTCCAGTTCGCGCCCTCACTGCTGCAGGCGGGAGGCTCAACCGTGTACCTCGCCCTGGGCAGCGGCGACCGCGAGCATCCGCTGCTGGCGCAATACCCTTACGGCACGGAAGGGACCCCCTCCTCCGCCGTACTCAACCGGTTTTACGCTTACAAGGATGACCTTTCCGTCAGTGGCACCGAAACCAACCTCGACGGATCGAACATGAAGGATTACTCGAATGATCCGAGCTGTACGACACCGGGCCTCAATGCCATCTCGGAACGGGGCTGGTACATGGACCTCAACGATCATGGCCAGGGCGAGCAGGTCGTGTCGTCCGCGGTTATCGCCGGAGGTTTCATCAATTTCAGCACCAACCGCCCAACCCGGCCGGATGCCACCGCCTGTGCAACATCATTGGGTGAGGCCCGCGGCTACTTCGTGAACCTCCTGAACGGATCCGGCGCCATCGGTGTCAACGGATCTTGCGGCGGCTCGCAGTCGTCTACCTTTGTGGGCGGCGGCCTGCCGCCGTCGCCGGTGATCGCGACGGTGCTGGTCGGCGACCGTGTCGAGACCATCGTGATCGGTGCCGTGCCCAAGGATGGCGGCGCCGCCTCGGCCATCTCGCCCACCTTGCGCAACCCGTTCCTCAACACGAACCGCCGCCCGGTTTATTGGTACAAGACCTCGGGCGACAACTAATCCTGGAACCGGCCGTGGCAAAAAGCCGCCCCGGCGGATTTACGCTGGTTGAGTTGATGGTCACCCTCACGGTGCTCGCCATTCTGGTGGGCGTTGCACTGCCCTCGTTCCGCGACATGATCCTGAACAATCGGCGAACCGCGATCGTCAACGATCTGGTCTCCAGCCTCCTGCTGGCGCGTTCCGAGGCGATCAAGCGCGGGCAACCGGTCTCGGTCTGCGCCTCTTCGCCCGGCGGCAGCAGCAATTGCGCCGGCGGCACCAACTGGACGCAGGGCTGGGTCGTTTTTGTCGACCCGGACGGCAATGGTGGCATTGCGGCGCCCGGTGATGCGCTCCGACAATTCGTAAATGATGCGAGCAATGCGGGACTGCGTGTCACGGCCGCCACCAGCGGGGCCGGACATTTCACGCTGCGGCCCTTCAACCAGTCTGGGACGGCCGGCAACCTTACGGTTTGCGATACCCGCGGACCGGCACAGGGCCGCCGCGTTTGCGTACAGAGCAATGGTCGGGCGCGAGTTTCCCAGCTCGCCTGCGACAACACGGCACTCACCTGCCCCTGACCGACGCTGCCAGGGCACGTCCCTGGTTGAGGTGCTGGTCGCAATCGTAATTTTTTCCGTTGGCGTGCTCGCCGTCGCCGCGCTACAACTGGTGGCACGCCATGGCGTGCAGGAGGCTGCACAGCGAACACTCGCCACCCGGCTGGCACAGGATCTGGTCGATACCCTGCGGGCGAACAACACGTCCGAGGCGCTTGCGAACTACCTCGGCAGCGCCTCGCCGTGGCCGCAGCGATGGACCGGTCGTTCGCGCCTGGCGGCGTCGGTCCGCGATCCGGGCTGCGCCCTGACCACCCCGTGTACCGGCGCCCGAGCGGTCGCCCGCGACCTGCTCTACTGGGAACGACTTCTCGACGGTGACCTGGATCGGGTCGGCACAGAATCCGTAGGCGGCCTGCTCTACCCCACCGCCTGCCTCGCCGGTCCGACCGACGGGCGCTCCGGAACCTACGAAGTCACCATTGCCTGGCGCGGCCCGTCACCACTTCCCACGACCGCACGCTCGGGCTGCGGCAGCCATGCCACCGGCCTCGGCGTCGCGGCACCGCCCGGGACCCTGCTGTATGGAGAGGACGACCGCTATCGACGCCAGGTCTCGGTCAGCGCCTACATCACGGTGCGCTCGTGAGTGCCGGGCCCGGTGCCGGTTTTTCACTGGTCGAGCTGATGGTGTCGCTGACGCTGGGCCTGGCGGCAATGACCGCCGTCGGCAAGGTATTCCAGGCCACCTCGCGCAGCTATGCAGGCAATGCCCAAAGCTCCGCCACGCAGGACAACCTGCGATTCGGCATGGCGCAAATTGCGCGTGATATCGAGATGGCCGGCTTCTTCGCCGACAGCGAAGATCCCGGCCGCGACATCGTCATCCCGCCAGAAACCCGTGCGGCCTATCCGGCGTCGGGGTGCTCGCAGGAATGGCTGTTCGATGATCTGGCGTCCCTGGACACGATCGGCAACGTCCGCAGCGCAGATGCGGTGGCAAAGTTTCCGTGCCTGCAGGGCGTGCGCGATGAAACCGATGTGCTGGCCATCAAGCGCGTCCTCGGTCGCTGCGAGCGCAGGCCGGCGGCGAACCGCTTTTACCTGGTCGAGACCGGCACCCGGGCGGTGTTGGCGTTTGGCAATGGCGGCACGGCGCCCGGGCTTTCCTGCGACAACTCCCTGGGGACCGGCCAAATCTCGTACTTCCAGTACGTCCCCACGATTTGGCATATCGCCAGCGATTACGGCATTCCATCCCTGTGCCGGGAAATACTTTCCGGATCCCGGATGATCCGCAACTGCGTGTCGCAGGGAATTGAAGACCTGCAACTGGAATTTGGACTGGACGCCGCTGGCGACGGCAGCGTCCAGGACGGCGTTGCCGACTACTTCAGGTCGTTCGACGCGCCACCGGACGCCTTGCAGCGTAGCCGGATCGTCGCCGTCCGCGTGCACTTGCTGGGCCGTTCCGTGGAACGTAGCCCGGACCGGGCCTACATTCTCAGCGAGCACCGCTACCTGCTCGGGAATATCCGCCGCCAACCCGGACCCGACGGCTACTACCGGAAGTCCATGTCCGCATTGATCCCGCTGCGCAATCCGGCGCGGCGCATCAGTCCGGTCGCGCTGCCCTAGGCTCGCCAGCATGCACCGGACAAGCCAGGTTCTTTTTCCAGGGCAGACTGGCGCCGTACTGCCGGTCGGATTGATCCTGCTGACGGCGGCAACCTTGCTGGCCCTGTCAGGCACTCGTCTCAGCCTGCTTGATTTGCGCATGTCCCTGAACGACGAACGACTCTTGCAGGCGACGCAGCAAGCGCAATCGCTGGTGGATGCGGTCCTCGCCGATGTGCAGAAACTCGATACCCGGCCAGAATCGCCCGCAAGGTGCCTGCACCCGGAATCCGATTTTGACCTGGACGGAGCCTGTCGGCGTGCGAGCCAGCTGATCTTGCCGCCGGGCACCCCGGTGGCACAGTCCGATGCAACGATCAACGTGCTGCTGGCGCGGCTGCCGAATGCGTCGGCACCGCCAGCCGGGTCCGGATACAGCGCCGTGGCCTTCTCCAGCGTGCAGTTGCGCATCGTCGGCGGCTACGACGGGACGACCCAGGGCCTCGGCCATGCCCTGATCGAGGAGGGGCTGTCGATACTCCAGCCCGCAAGCGCCGGCACCTACACCTTTTTCGAATCCGGCTCCTGAGTGGCTGGCATGCAAATGGGAAGGCTATCGCTGGTGCCGGTCGTCCTCGCCGGACTCGGGCTGCCAGGTCCGAATTTCGCCGATGACACGGAGATCTACACCCATTCCAGTCGTGGTCCGGTTTCGGCCGCAGGCGCGGCCTATATCGCGGCCATCACGACCTATCGCGATTCAGCCTACCTCTCCCTGGTCCAGGCCCCGGCTTGCGGTGAAGCCAGCGGCACCTGGACCGGCAACCTGAAAAAACTCCGGCTCGCCCCGGCCGGCGCCAGCGCCGGTGCCGACGCGACCGGGACGCAAGTGTTCCTGGACGCACAATCACCGCCGGTCACGGTGCTGGGCGATGACGGCCGGATCCGACCCGACGCCTTGAGTTACTGGACCGACGCGGACCAGGCTCCGGAACTGGCCGCCGGCGACTTGAATGGCAACGGCATCGCCGAGCCCCAGGCGCTGAATCCCTACGCGCCGGGAAACCCTCCGGGAGTCCAAAGCGGCCGCGATGGCGGCCATGTCACGCGCGGCGGGTCCGGCCAGAAAATTCCCGGGTTCCGTTCCTTCCAGGCCGGCCCCGGCGACTCGAATGCTCCCGGGCGCCGCCACCTGTATTACCTCTCGCAAGACAGCGGTCGACTGGCACCGCTCAACCTCAGCGACGCCGTCGCCGATGACCTCGGCCAGCGCCTTCGCCCCGGCGGCTACGCACCGAACCTGGCGCACGACCCGGACTTCCCGGCCTATACCCAACGCCACCACGTCCGACGACTGCTGCGATTCATTCGCGGGCAGGACGTCACCGACCAGGACGGCCAGCTTGCGCCGGAGATGGCGGTGAATTTCGCGACGCGCCTGGAATATTCGGATCCGGAATACACCGAGTCCCGGCAATGGCTGACGGGTGACTCCCCGCATGGACAGCCGCTGGTGATTGATTACGGCGCCAGCGTCCTGGATAACCGCCTCGCTGGCGGCATTGAGCGCTATAGCGCTGAACACCCGGCGCTGTTCATCGTCACCGCTGGCAACGACGGCCTGCTGCGATTGATTCGCGACACCACGGCAAACGGCGTCGAAGACGGCCAGGAAGTGTGGGCGTTCATGCCGGACGAGGCGATGGCGGTGCAGGAGAGCTTGCTGGAAGGACGAACTGCGCGCGACGGCGAATACGCCCACCCCTATGCCCTCGATGGCGATCCGGTTGCCCTCGTCATTGACCGTAACCGCAACGGCCAGATTGACGCCGGTACCGATCGGGTGGTCCTGATCGTCGGCTTGCGCCGTGCCGGTCGGGCGTATTACGCGATCGACATCAGCAACCCCTACCAACCGGCGTTCCTGTGGAAAATCGACAATGCGGGCCGGCGCGTGGCCGGTTCCGGCGCCGCCATCGATACACGCGACTACGCAGAACTCGGCCTGACCTACTCACGGCCCCGGGCGGGTTTGGTCGTGCGCCGGCAAGGTGGAACCGGCAGCGCCGGGACTAAGCGCCTGGCGCTGTTCATCGGCGGGGGCTACGACGGCGGCCCTCCCGCCAGCACCAACAGCGTGACCACGCGTCCGGGGAAAGACCATCGCGGCACCGGCACCGACGATCGCATGGGCAACGCAATCTTCGTTCTCGACGCAGTCACCGGGGAACTGATCTGGAAGGCGGTGCACGGTGCCCGCACCGGCGCCACCGACGATCCGCGGGTGTACACGCACGCCGAGCTGCGCGACAGCATTCCGTCTGCGCTGACGGTGATCGACACCGATGGCGATGGCGTGCAGGACCGGATCCTGGTCGGCGATACCGGTGGAAACCTGTGGCGGGCGGACCTTGGCCCGCGCGCCGATCCGGCGCCAACCCCGGCGGC
>JANNAK010000146.1:0-7086 GCA_031384195.1 Gammaproteobacteria bacterium | reverse complement strand
CCCGGTCAAGGACATGACGCCCTACGAGGGCAAGACGATGGAGTTCAAGGTCATCAAGCTCGACCGCAAGCGCAACAACGTCGTGTTGTCGCGCCGCGCTGTCGTCGAGGCTTCGATGGGCGAAGAACGCGCCAAGCTGCTCGAGACCTTGTCCGAAGGCGCCATCGTGCACGGCGTGGTCAAGAACATCACCGAATACGGTGCCTTCGTGGACCTGGGCGGCATCGACGGCCTGCTGCACATCACCGACATGGCCTGGCGCCGCGTGCGCCACCCGAGCGAAGTGGTCACCGTGGGTCAGGAGCTGACGGCCAAGGTGCTGAAGTTCGACGCCGAGAAGAACCGCGTCAGCCTGGGCCTCAAGCAGCTGGGCGACGACCCTTGGCATGGCGTGAGCCGCCGCTACCCGAACAGCACGCGCCTGTTCGGCAAGATCACCAACATCACCGATTACGGTGCATTCGTTGAGATCGAGCCGGGCGTTGAAGGCCTGGTGCACGTCTCCGAGATGGACTGGACCAACAAGAACGTGAACCCCGCCAAGGTGGTGCACGTGGGCCAGGAAGTCGAAGTGATGATCCTGGACATTGACGAGGAGCGTCGCCGCATCTCGTTGGGCATGAAGCAGTGCCGCCAGAATCCGTGGGAAGAGTTTGCCCAGAACCACCAGAAGGGCGACAAGGTGAAGGGCCAGATCAAGTCGATCACCGACTTCGGCATCTTTATCGGCCTGGACGGCGGCATCGACGGCCTGATTCACCTGTCCGATCTGGACTGGAACATGACCGGCGAAGAAGCCGTACGCAACTTCTCCAAGGGTCAGGAACTGGAAGCCGTGGTGTTGGCCATCGACGGATCGCGCGAGCGCATCTCGCTGGGCGTCAAGCAGATCGCACACGATCCGCTGACCCAGTACATGGCCGAGCATCCGAAGGGCAGCGTCGTCAGGGGCATCGTCAAGAAAGTCGACATCCGCGGTGCGGACATCGAGCTGGCACCGGGAGTCGAGGCCTACATCAAGTCCTCCGACATGGCCCGCGACCGGGTCGAGGACGCCACCAAGATGCTGAAGGAAGGCGACACCCTCGAGGCGCGCTTCATCGGCGTTGACCGCAAGAACCGCATCATCTCGCTATCGGTCAAGGCCAAGGAAATCCAGGAGGAGCACGAGGCAGTTGAGGACTACAAGTCCAGCTCGCCGAGCGGCACCACCACTCTGGGCGACCTGCTCAAGGAGAAGATGGGCTCTGAATAGCGCTTGATACGCTGTTCGGTACCAAAAGGCCCTTCGGGGCCTTTTGTTTTCAATGGCCTGCAGAACATACCGATGCCAGCCCGAAGTTGCGCCTTGGATATTTTTCCTTTAATGTCAGCCACCTACGGAGACAACCCGATTATTTTTTCATGACCAAGTCGGAACTGATTGAACGGCTGGCGCTTAAGCAGACGCACTTGATGCACAAGGACGTCGAATTGGCGGTCAAGCTGGTCCTCGACCAGATCAGCGATGCGCTGGCCGCCCGCGATCGGGTCGAAGTGCGTGGTTTCGGCAGTTTCTCCCTGCATTACCGCCCCAGCCGGGTCGGTCGCAATCCCAAGACCGGCGAATCGGTCGAAATACCGGCCAAGTACGTCCCGCACTTCAAGCCGGGCAAGGAAATGCGCGAACGCGTCAACCTGTCCCGCACCGACGAGTAGAATCCGTCTCCATGAGACGCCTGCTGCTGACCGTGCTGTTGCTGGTGGTGTTTTGCGCCGGCCTGGCGATCAGCTACAACAACAGCGCCGCGGTCAGCTTTGATTACCTGGCCGGGACCCTCGAAATGCCCCTGATGGGCCTGTTGGTGGGCGCCTTCATCCTTGGCATGCTGCTGGCCGGGGCCCTGAACCTGGCGACCCACTGGACCCTGCGGCGCGAAGCCCGCCGCCTGCAGCGACAACTGCAGGCCAGCGAGACCGAATTGCGCACCCTGCGGCACCTGCCGCTGAATTCACCGGACGCTGCCGCCGCTCCCGTATCGAAAAATGCCTGACGGGTTAGCCCTCGTCTGGTTGATGCTGCCGCTGGGGGCGGCCTTGGGCTGGACGTTGGCGCGGCGCTGGCCGCGGCCGCAGGAAAGCTCGACGCGCGGAAACTCGGAGTACCTCACCGGCCTGACCCACCTGGTCGACCAGGAGTCCGACCAGGCGATCGCCGCCTTCGTGAAGGCAATCGAGGTCGACGATCAGACCATCGAGCTGCACCTGACGCTCGGCAGCCTGTTCCGCAAGCGCGGCGAGGTCGACCGCGCACTGCGCATCCACGAGAACGTGCTGGCGCGGCCGGAATTGAAGCCCGAGTACCGCAACCAGGCGCGTTTTGAATTGGCGAAGGACTTCCAGCAGGCCGGGGTGCTGGACCGGGCCGAGGCACTATTCCGCGAATTGGCCGGGCAGGGGATGTTCCTGCAGCCCTCGCTTGAACACCTGATCCAGTTGTACGAGCAATCGCGCGACTGGAAGCAGGCGATTGAGGCCGCGCGGCAGCTGCAGGCGGTCAAGAGCAGCAGCCTGCGGCCGCTGATTGCCCAGTATTACTGTGAGCGCGCAGACGAGGCGAGGCGCGCCAAGGACCTCACCGAGGCGCTGCGCCTGGCCGGCCGGGCGCTGGCGGAATACTCCGACTGCGTGCGAGCCAGCCTGTTGCAAGGCGCGATCCAGGAGGAGCGGGGTGATCCGGGTGCCGCGGCAAAGTCCTACCGCCGGATCCCGGAGCAGGACGCGCGCTTTGTCGGCGAGGCGCTGGCACCGTTGGCGCGTACCCATGAGGCAGCAAAGGATCGTGCTGGTTACGGCAAGTTCCTGGCCGATGCCGAGGAGTTCTGGCCGCATCCGCAGGTGACGGCGGAGCGGGCGCTGTTCATGCAGTCGCAGGGCCATGACCCGGTTTCATATCTGGCGGAGAAGGTGTCGGCGAAGCCACAGTGGCCGGGGCTGAATTTGCTGCTGGCGCAGTTGGCGCCACAATCAGGACCGGTGTCGCCGATGCTGGAGCAGTTGCGCAAGGCGCTGGACACGTTCATGCAGAAGCGGCCGCGCTACCAGTGCCAGGGCTGTGGCTTCCAGCCGGGGATGCTGTTCTGGCAGTGCCCGCGCTGCAAGCAGTGGTCGACCATCGTCCCAATCGACGAGCTTTCTTGAGTCGGGCCCGCACCGGGCGCCGAAACGATCAGCGCCTGGCGCGCCGCTAGCGCTTGTTGCGATTTGGGTCCGGGGGCAGCAGCGCGACGGCCGCGGCGATTTCGATGCGGCGCGCCTTCAGCTTCAGGCGGTCCTGCTCCGGCAGGCTGTCCAGCCGCAGCGCCGCGTCAATCTGGCCCAGGGCCGCGCGCGAATCGCCGCGCGCAAACAGGTAGTTCGCCATCTGGTACTGCGCCTCCGGGTCGTTGCCGGTGTCGCGCGCGGCATACGCCAGCAAGCGGTAGGTCTCCATGCGAATGCCCAGCGCCTGCTCGTGCGAGATCAGCACCTGGCGGGCGTCATCCGGCCGCTTCGCCGCCAGCAAGGCGTCGGCGTACTCCAGGATCGCCGGCGCGTAGCGCGGATGATGTTCGAGGATCTTGGCAAGGCGCGCCAGCGCCGGTTCCTGCTTCCCCTGGGCCAGCAGGATCTTGGCTTGCAGCAAGGCGATGTTCGGCTGGCGCGGCTGCGCATCAATGGCCGGCTTCAGGGCCTCGAGGGCGCGATCGTTCTCGCCCAGCTGGCTGAGCGACAGCGCCAGGCCGTATCGGTCGCCGATGGCGTTGCCGTTGATCAATTGTCCGATGAAGTATTCGGACGCCAGGCTGGCGCGCTCGACACTGAGGACCCGGGCCCGTGCCTGCATCAGGCCAAAATCAACCGGGTCCTTGATCGTCACCTTCGGATAGTCGGCCGCGCGGCTGCGCGCCTCGCTGATGCGGGTGGTGTTGACCGGATGGGTGCGCAGGAACTCGGGTACCTGATTGCCGTACAGGCGGCTTTGTTGCTCCAGCCTTACGAAAAATCCGGCGACCGCCTCGGTGTCAAAACCGGCCTTGGCCAGCGTGCGGATGCCGACGCGGTCGGCCTCCAGTTCATGGGCACGGGTGAAGTTCACCTCGCGCTGGTAGTTGGCAGCCTGGCCGACGGACAAGGCGGCAATGACAATCTCCGGATTGGCGGAGGCCGCAATGATGGTCGCAAGCACCGCGGCCCAGGTGGCGAGATTGGCGGCCTCGGTGCCGTCGATGGTTCGGGCGATGTGCCGTTGCGTGACGTGCGCCAGCTCGTGGCCCAGGACGCCGGCGAGTTCGCTTTCATTTTGCGAGGCGGTCAGCAATCCGGCATTCACACCGATATAGCCGCCCGGCAATGCGAATGCATTGATGCGTGGATCGCGGATGACAAACACCGACAGCTTCTGCAGGTCGGTGTCGGCCGCGGCCACCAGGCGCCAGGCGAGGCTGGACACGTACTCGGTGATTTCCGGATCCTCGAGTACGTAATCGTAGGCGTACAGCTGGGCGACCACCCGGCTGCCAAGCTTGGCTTCCTCCTGCGGCGAAAGCGCAACGTCAGCGGGCTCGCCAATCCGTGGCAGGTCCACCGGGTTTGCGGCCGCCGCCGCGGTCAGGCAGGTGCTAAGCAACAGCAGGGGCAGTGAACGAATCAAGGCGGGTGCCTGGCGGGGGAGGGTCGGGTACGGATTAGAGAGCGGCCCGCTGCCAAAGTTCAGCCGGACCTGCGCTGCTCAAACGATCTTGCGCAGGGCGCCAATGCCCTGGCCCATGCGCAGCACCGCGCCGGCAGCAAGTTGCGGGTGCCAGGTAATCATCTTCGGCGCGCCCAGCAGGATGACCGTTGATCCCATGTTGAATCTGCCAACCTCGCGTCCACGCATGATCACCACCTGGCCAGGGGCGCTGTACTGTCCGGCCTTCTGGCCGTGCGGCGGCGTGATTTTCCCCTGCCAGGTGGTTTCGATTGAGCCAACAAACAGGGCGCCGACCAGGACCATCGCCATGGGGCCAAAATCGGTTTCGAACAAGGCGACCACGCGTTCGTTTCGCGCAAATAAATTCGGGATTCGGGCGGCGGAGACATCGTTCACGCTGAACAGCCGGCCGGGCTGGTAGCCCCATTCGCGCAGCCGGCCATTGGCAGGCATGTGGATGCGGTGGTAGTCGTAGGGGGCCAGGTAAATGGTGCAGAAGCTGCCGTTGTGAAACAGCTTGGCCGCCGGCGTGCCGCCCAGCAGTTCACTCACGGTGTAGTCATGACCCTTGGCCTGGATCAGGGTGCCGTTCTTCACCGGACCCATCTGGCTGATTCGGCCATCCACCGGCGACAGCAGCGCGGCCGGATTGGGGTCCAGCGGGCGGGCGTCCGTCTTGAGGGCTCGGGTGAAGAAGGTATTGAAGTCCTTGTAGTTCTCGCCCAGCTCGAACTCGGCGTCCGAGAGGTCGATCTTGAAACCCCGGACGAAGGCCTTGATCAGGAAATTCTTGAATGGTTCGTTCTTGATCTGGGCGATGTGATGGATGAGCCAGGACAGGAAGTGGGTCGGCAGGGTCATTTGCAGCGCGATGAAGCAGCGCTCCCGGAACTCCTTGAACTTGCTGGGGGCTGCTTGGGTCATGGAATTTCCAGCCGGAGAGTGAACGGGGCTTGCATCGATTGGGTTCCGCACCGGAACTCCACCAGCACCGAATCGCCCACCTTGAGCGGGCGCTTCGGCTCAAACAGCATTAGATGATACTCGCCCGGCTTCAGCGTCTGCACGGCGCCTGGGGCCAGCGGCAGGGGAAGGCCGGGACGCATGCGCGAAACTCCATTCTCCACCAGGGTGCGGTGCAACTCGGTCCCGACAAAATCCGGGCTGGACACCTTCTCCACCGCCAGCGGTCGTCGGCCGTGGTTGGAGAGCCGGGCGTAGCCGGCCGTCATGCCCATCCCCGGCATGGGCGGCCGGATCCACCCCTGCTCGACCACCAGGCCGTCGCAGGCCAGTGCGCTTCCGACCTGCAGCAGGATCGCGAGGGTCAGGGTTTTCATGGCGTTCGCCGGATCACCCGCTCAAGGTCGCTGGCGAGTAGATCGATCTTGAATGGCGGCTGGAAGTAGCCCGCCACCTGTCCCTCGGGGTTCAGCAGGACCATGGCGGCGCTGTGGTCCATGGTGTAGTCCGCATCGCTGGCACCGGGAACCTTGACGTAGGCAAGGCCCAGGCTGGCCGTAAGGCTGTCCAGCTGTTGCCTGGATCCACTGATGCCGGTGAAGTCAGGGCTGAAATAACGGACGTAGCTCAGGAGCTGTTCGGGTGTGTCGCGCTCCGGATCAACGGACAGGAAGACAGTGTCCAGTCGTCGCCCGGATTGCAGCATCCGATCTGACAAATGTTTCAGCAACGACAGGGTGCTCGGGCAGACGTCGGGGCAGTGGGTAAAACCCGCAAACAGGATGGTCCAGTGCCCCTGCAACTGCGCATTGGTGAAGGGCTGGTCGTCCTGGTCGGTAAGCTCGAAGGCGCCGACGGCGCGGGACTGGGGCAGGTAAATGCCCGAATCGAATTTCGCAACCGCTGGCGGGTAGAACTGGGTGGCGGCGAACACGCCAAGTCCCAGCGCCGCCAGCGCAGCGAATGCGGGGACCAAATTCCTGCTGCTGGAGGCCATGCTGCGGGTCCTTGGAGTTGGCCGCATAATGCGGCGCCGGTAACGGCGCGCATCTTAACCAACCGGGCCCCTCTCCGTTGCCAGCCACCTCTGCCGCCGCGCGACGAAGCATCCAGCAATGGGTCGCTTGGGGCGGTCGTCGGCTGCAGGCCGCCGGGCTTTTTTTCGGTCACGGAACCGACAACGCCCGCGACGAGGCCGACACCCTGATTCGCTGGGCGCTGCGCCTTCCGCACCAACCCTCGGCCAAGCGCCTTAAGGCGATTCCGGGTCCCAGACAGGCCAGGCGCATCGAGGCCCTGATTACGCAGCGGATGGAGTCGGGCCGGCCGGCCGCCTACCTGATCGGCGAGATCTGGTACGCCGGACTGCGATTTTTCGTCGATGAGCGGGTGCTGGTGCCACGCTCGCC
>JANNAK010000103.1:0-2569 GCA_031384195.1 Gammaproteobacteria bacterium | reverse complement strand
GCGTGCAGGGCGTTGGCGTGAAGCTGCGGGGCGAGGCTGGTGACCAGTTGGTCGGCGACCGGAGTGCCGGCATTGCGTTGCGCCCATTGGTGCAGCAGGCCGGTGACGCCCTGGCGTGCGGCTTCGGTGGCGAGGTCGGCGGCCGGGAAAGGCGGCGGACAGTCCGCCTTTTTCGAAATGCCGCGAAAGGGGACAGTCCCCGGTTTTTCCACCGGCCAGCACACTTCTTCCAGCAGGAAGCGAGTCAGCGGCGGCAGCAGCGGGGCGAGGGGATGGGTCACGGTGAAACTGTAGAGGAAAGACGGCGGCATGGTAATGCCGCCCTACAAAAGCACGTGTGCCGGTCACCGTCCGATTCAATCGGCGCCGTGTAGGTCGGCAATACCTTGCCGACATTGTTCCTGTTTTTGTACGGCGGCCCGTGGCCGCCATTGAACCAACGTCGGCAAAACGGGTGCCGACCCCGGATCGGGTCCGGGGCAGGCTCTACGTCCCTCATCGAACCAATTCGTAGGGCGGCATCCCCATGCCGCCGAGTTTCAGATACGAAGGGCGATATCGCGCTTGTCCAGACCTTGCGCTTCGGCAACGGCGCGAAGAATAGCGGCCAGGGTGCCCACTCGCAGCGAGCGATGCTGCGGCACTGCAATGCGGTGATGGGAGGGTTGCGCGGTTTCCAGGATGACGTGACTTCCGACCTGATTAACGCGACGGTAGCCGTAGTGCTTGCATAGCACCTGAATCAAATCCGCGCCACTCACATCCCGTGGCAGCTTCATGCCGGCGCCAACACCTCATCTCGAACCAGGTGCAAGCGAATCCGTGACGGGACGGCTTGATCAAAGAAATAAGCCGCTGCGGCTTCTTGCACCGCGGTACGCAACTCATCCCAAGTGTCGCCTTGCGTGAAAATGTCATGCGACAGGCATTCGGCCACATAACCGCCATCGCCTTCTTGAGTTACCGCAAAGACAATCTCCATGGGGCTATGTTAGCGCAGGATCTGGCCCAAAAGGATGATGTTGTATGTGGCCTTGTGGGGCGGCATTACCATGCCGCCGTCTTCTCATTGGTGTTGTAGGGCGGCCCGTGGCCGCCGTCTTGAACTGAGCCTACTGAAGGTGTGACCACGCTTTATCTTCCTCGGAGCGGTCCCAATCCTTGGCGAGGGCTTGCTCGGACAGTGCCGCGGTTTCATGTTATTCAAGCCTTGCTTAAGATGAACTAATTAGTTCACTATATGGTTACATAGGCAAAATATGAAGACCCGAGATCTCATCAAAGCCTTGGATACCTTGGATAAACAGGGGATCTGGGCATTCAAGTATTCGAGCCTGAAACTGCGCTTTCAGCAGTCTGATCGCGCCTTGCTCAAATCGCTGAGCGCTCACCAGAAAAACGGCTATGTCCTCAAAGTCGCCAAAGGTCTTTACGTGAATCCGCGCGCGCGGTCGCTGCCCCCGGACATTCTGCCGGCGCTGGTGCCGTGGCTACGGCCGTTTGAAATGAACTACGTGAGCCTGGAATCGGCGCTGTCCGACTACGGACGTATCAGCCAGGTGCCGGGGCGCCTTACGATAATGTCCACCGGGAAAAGCTGGCTGCAAAGAACGCCCTACGGCGATATCGAATTCGTACACACCCGGCGAAACCTGGCGAACCTGAAAGAGCAGTTGCTGGAGACTCCGGTGGCTGGCTTGTACCGGGCGACGGAATCTGTGGCGGTGCGCGACCTCAAGCGGGTTGGTCGCAACACCGGCCTGCTTCAGGACCGGGGGGGCGATTCATGATCCGCTCGCGCGAAAACCTGCTCGTGCTGGCCGGCCGGTATGCGGCGGAGCGGCGCGCACCGGTTGCCACGATCATCAAAGAGCTGCTGCACTACGAGATTCTCTACGCGCTGCTGGAGAGCGGTGCGGCGGAAAATCTGGTGTTCCAGGGGGGTACCTGCCTGCGGCTGTGTCACCGCGGCACGCGTTATTCCGAGGACCTCGATTTTGTTGCCGGCCGGATGCTGCCGGGCGCAGCGCTGGATCGTTTCGAGAAAGTGCTGCGCACCCAGATCGCCGGCGCCTACGGGCTGGCGGTCAGCGCGCGCCAGCGGATCGAGCCACGGGAAGGCTCCCTGGTTCAGGTGGCGCGAGTCAACCTCAAGATCGAGATTCCAAACGCCGATCGCAGCGCTCAGCAAAAGCAGTTGATCAACGTCGAGATCGCCGGCGTGCCCGCGCATGACTACGAGCTGCTGCCGGTGTCCGCGAACTATCCGCACCTGCCTTCGCCGTTTCGTTCCATGCTGGTTCGCGCGGAAACCCGCCGGGAAATCATGGCGGACAAGGTGATTGCTCTGGGCGCGCGGCCTTACCTGAAGTACCGGGATGTGTGGGATCTCAAGTTCCTGGAGGATGGCGGCCAGGAGGTGGATCTTGAGTTGATCCAAAGGAAGGTCGGGGATTACAAAATTGCGCCGGAGAATTTTGTGCAACGCCTGAAAGAGCGGCAGGCGTTTCTGGGATCAGGCGAAGCGAATCGGGCGTTTCAGCAGGAAATGAGCCGTTTCCTGGATGCC
>JANNAK010000082.1:0-21526 GCA_031384195.1 Gammaproteobacteria bacterium | reverse complement strand
CGGCGCTCGCCGTCATGGGCCTGGGCGTGTTCATGCTCGGCATCGCCAAGATCCTCGAGAACATGGAGATCGCCCACAACATCCTGCACGCGCAGTGGGACTGGATGAAGGATCCGGAAATCCAGTCCAGCACCTGGGAATGGGACACCATGAGCCCGTCCGATCGCTGGATGCATTCGCACAACGTGGTGCACCACACCTGGACCAACGTGCTGCACAAGGACCTCGACGTTGGCTACGGCATCATGCGCGTCACGCCGATGCAGAAATGGCATCCGGCCTACCTGTTCCAGCCGATTTCCTTCCTGCTGTTGATGCTGTTCTTCGAAGAAGGCGTGGCGCTGCACGAGCAGGCGATCGACGACCACATGAAGGGCAAGAAGACCCTGAAGGAAATCATGCCGGTGCTCAGGCACATCGGCCGCAAGGTCTGGCGGCAGGTGCTCAAGGACTACGTCATGTGGCCCGGCGCCGCGGCGCTGGTCGCGATCCCGATCTCGTTCTACGTGCCGGCCTCGCCGTGGCTCGCGTTCGGCCTGGTCGCCGGCGCCAACGCCATCGCCAACATCATCCGCAACATCTGGACGTTCATGATCATTTTCTGCGGTCACTTTCCCGAAGGTGTGCACAACTTCACCCAGAAGCAGGTGGAAAACGAGACGCGCGGCGGCTGGTATGTGCGGCAGTTGCTGGGCTCTTGCAACATTGGCGGCGGCAAGCTGTTCCACATCCTGTCAGGCAACCTCTCCCACCAGATCGAGCATCACCTGTTTCCCGACCTGTGCAGCAACCGCTACCCGGAAGTCGCGCCGCGGGTGCGCGCGCTTGCGGCCCGCTACGGCCTGCCGTACAACACCGGTTCGCTGACGCGGCAGTTCGGAACCACCTGGCTGAAAAACCTGCGCCTGGCCTTTCCCGGACCTGCCCTGCAGCGCGCCTGAGTTGCGTTTTGCTTCCACACATCCAGAGACGAGTTCCGAACATGCCCGCCTATAAAGCCCCGCTGCGCGACATGCGATTCCTGATCAACGATGTGTTCGACTTTCCCTCGCACTACCGCAGCCTGGCCAACGGCAAGGACGCGGACCCCGAGACCGTTGACGCGATCCTTGGCGAATGCGCCAAGATGTGTGAAGACGTGCTGTCGCCGCTAAACCTGACCGGCGACCAGGAAGGCTGCAAGCTGGAAAACGGAGTCGTCACCACGCCGAAGGGCTTCAAGGCGGCCTACGACCAGTTTGTCGCTGGCGGCTGGCAGGGCCTGTCGCATCCAGTGGAGTACGGCGGCCAGGGCCTGCCGATCTCGATGGGCGTGTTCAAGACCGAGATGATGGGAACGGCCAACTGGTCGTTCAACATGTATCCCGGACTGTCGCTGGGCGCGATGAACACGATCATGCAATACGGCAGCAGCGGGTTGAAAAACCTCTATATGCCGCCGCTGACCGAAGGGCGCTGGACCGGCACCATGTGTCTGACCGAGGCCCAGTGCGGCACCGACCTGGGCCAGATCAAGGCCCGCGCCGAGCCACTGCCGGACGGAAACTACGCCGTCACCGGCACCAAGATCTTCATCTCGTCCGGCGAACACGACCTGACCGAGAACATCGTTCACGTCGTGCTGGCTCGCCTGCCGGATGCGCCGCCCGGCACCCGTGGAATTTCGTTGTTCGTGGTGCCCAAGGTGCGGGTCCATGCCGATGGTTCGCTGGGCGAGCGCAATGGCGTGGTCTGCAGCTCGATCGAGCACAAGATGGGAATCAAAGCCTCGTCCACCGCCGTGCTTAATTTCGAGCGGGCGCACGGCGTGATGATCGGCGAGCCGAACAAGGGCCTCGAGGCCATGTTCACCTTCATGAATTCCGCCCGCATCGGCACTTCCATCCAGGGCGTGGCCCACGCCGAGCTGTCCTACCAGGGGGCGCTGCGCTACGCCAAGGAACGCCGCTCGATGCGCTCGCTCTCCGGCAAGAAAGAGCCGGAGCAGGTGGCCGATGCCCTGATTCACCACGCCGATGTCCGCCGCATGTTGATGACGCAAAAAGCCATCGCCGAAGGCGGCCGCGCGATGATTTACTTCGCGGCGCAGTACGCCGACCACATGGTCAATGGCATCCTCGAAGGCGACGAAAATAAATTCAAGCTGTGGGACGACCGGCTCGGCTTCTTCACCCCAATCCTGAAGGGCTTCCTTACCGAGATGGGCCAGGAAGCGGCGAGCCTCGGCATGCAGGTGTTCGGTGGACACGGCTACATTGCCGAGCACGGCATGGAGCAGATTGCGCGGGACGCCCGCATTTCGACCCTCTACGAAGGCACCACCGGCATCCAGGCGCTGGACCTGTTGGGTCGCAAGGTGCTGATCGGCAGCCGCGGCAAGGTGGTGCGGGAATTTACCGCCACGATGGCGCGTTTTGCGCTGGCCCGGCTGGTCCACCCCAAGATGAGCCGGTACGCGCGCGAGCTGGCCAAGCTGGCCGCGCAGTGGAACCTGCTGACGCTGCGCATCATGCTGATCGCGCGCAAGGATCGCGACATCGTCGGCAGTGCGTGCCACCACTTCCTGATGTATTCGGGCTACGTGACCATGGGCTACTTCTGGGCGCTGCAGGCCGCCGTCGCCTACGAGAAGCTCGAGAAAGGCGGCAGCGAGAAGCCCGAGTTCTACAAGGCCAAGATCGGCATGGCGCGCTTTTATTTCGACCACCTGCTGCCGCGGGCTGGCGCGCATGCAAGTTCAATGGTCCGTCCCAGCCGTACGCTGACACGCCTGCCGGTGGACAGCTTCGTGTTCGAGTAGGCTCTTGTCATGGAAGCCCTGTACCAGTGGATCCTCTCCAGCTTCGGTCCCAACGTGGATTGGAAGACCCTGTTCCTGGGGGCAATGACCCCGATTTTCCTGCTCACGTTCTTTATCGAATGGCGCGTCATGCTGAGGCGCGGGCGCGATTCGCAGTTCCGGTGGAAGGAAATCCTCGCCAACGTCAGCCTGGGCGCCGCCTACCAGGTCGCCGAGGCCATCATGGCCGCGCTGGTCACGGCCGCCATTTTCATCTGGGTCTACCAGCACCGCCTGTTCGATATCCCGGTGAATGCATGGACCGTGATACCGATCTTTGTGCTGGTGGAATTTTGTTACTACTGGTTCCACCGAAGCAGCCACCGCATTCGCTGGTTCTGGAGTTCGCACGTGCCGCACCATAGCGGCGAGGTGATGAACTTCACCACCGCGATGCGCCAGAGCGTGCTGAACGCCTTCATCGGCATCTGGGTGTTCTACCTGCCGCCGGTGATTCTGGGCGTGCCGCCTGGCGTGGTGCTGTTCATGCTCGCCGTCGACCTGGCCTACCAGTACTTCGTGCATACCGAGTCCATCCGCAAGTTGCCGGGCTGGTATGAGTACCTGTTCAACACCCCGTCAAACCACCGCGTGCACCACGGTCGCAACCGGCAGTACATCGACAAGAACTACGGCGGTGTCCTGATTATTTTCGACCATTGGTTTGGCAGTTACGAGCCCGAGGTCGAGAAAGTCGAGTACGGCATCGTTCGGCAGGTGAAGTCACACAACTTCCTCGTGTTGAACGTCCACGAGTTCGTCGACATGGTTCGCGATGTGCTCGCGCCGGGGCCGCTGTGGGAACGGCTCAAGCACCTGTGGAAGCCGCCGGAATGGGAGCGGGCAGGGCACGCCCCGGTCCATACCTGGACGACGGAGATCGTAGGAGCGCCGTCAGGCGCGAACCGTCTGGCCTAACGCCGCTCCTGGGAGTCCGCTTTGCCCGTCAGCACCGCGTCAATCTGGCCGGAATCAAAACCACGCCCCTGCAGGTAGCGGTACTGCTTGGCGCGCTCGGTTCCGGTCGTCGGACGCTGGCCAAAGCGCCGGGCATGGACCTCCGCACAAATCGCCCGCCAGTCGGCCCCGGCCTCGTCCTGCGCCAGCCGGATCCCGTCGGAGGAAATTCCAGCCTGACGCAGCTCGGCATCGATGCGCAGAGGTCCAAAGCCCTGAGAAATGCGCGTACGCACCAGCATTCCGGCGTAGCGGGTGTCGCTTTGCCAGCCGTCCCGGCCCAGTTCGGCGACGGCGGCCTCGGCTTCGTCTTTTGGAATCCCGCGCTGCTCCAGCTTGCGGGCGAGTTCCCGCGAGCTGTGCTCGCGGCGCGCCAGTAGCTGGACGCCGCGCGCCCTGGGATCGACCGGTGCCTTATTCGGCCTCGACGACGACGGCCGCGGCACGGTCAGGCTTCGGCGGCATGATGATCGCGCGCAGTGCCTTGTCGATCTTCTCGGCGATCTTCGGGTTGTCCTTCAGGTACTGCTTGGCGGCGTCCTTGCCCTGGCCGATCTTTTCGCCCTCGTAGGCGTACCAGGCGCCTGCCTTCTCGACCAGATTGTGCTCGACGCCAAGGTCAATCAGCTCGCCCTCATGCGAAATACCTTCGCCGTACATGATTTCGAAGAATACGATCTTGAACGGAGGAGCCAGCTTGTTCTTGACCACCTTGACCTTGGTCTCGTTGCCGACCACTTCGTCCCCCTTCTTCACCGCGCCGATGCGGCGGATGTCGAGACGTATCGAGGCGTAAAACTTGAGCGCGTTGCCGCCGGTGGTGGTCTCCGGGCTCTGCCCCGGCATCATGATGCCGATCTTGTGGCGCAGCTGGTTGATGAAGACGACCATCGTGTTGGAGCGCTTGATGTTGCCGGTCAGCTTGCGCAGCGCCTGCGACATCAGGCGCGCCTGCAACCCGGGCAGCTGGTCGCCCATCTCGCCCTCGATTTCGGCCTTGGGTGTCAGCGCGGCAACCGAGTCGATCACCACCACGTCCACGCCGCCGGAGCGCACCAGCATGTCGGCGATTTCCAGCGCCTGCTCACCGGTGTCCGGTTGCGAGATCAGCAGGTCGTCCACCTGCACGCCGAGTTTGGCGGCGTAGCTGGTGTCGAGTGCGTGCTCGGCGTCTATGAAGGCGGCGACGCCGCCGGCTTTCTGCACCTGCGCGACCACGTGCAGCGTCAGGGTGGTCTTGCCGGACGATTCCGGTCCGTAAATTTCGACCACGCGGCCGCGCGGCAGGCCGCCGATACCCAGCGCGGCGTCCAGCGCCAGCGAACCGGTCGGGACGGTCTCGACATCGCGCAAGTAGTCGGCGCCGCCCAGGCGCATCACCGCGCCCTTGCCGAACTGGCGTTCAATCTGCACCAGCGCCGCGTCGAGGGCCTTGCGGCGGCCGTCGTCGATCTTCTTGTCGTTCATGGCCACGTCTTTTTCCTTGCGATTCTGGTCAGCGTTGAGGGCGCGTATTGTTGCCACTGTTGATCTCCTTGAATAGTCTTGACTTGGGAGGCGCCCCGGGAAGCGGCCCTGTGTTCACCTCAAGCAATTCAATGGCTTGGCCCGGCGGTTGCGCATACCATACACCTGTATGGTAATGGCTGTCTACGGTGATCTCGGCGATCCGGCGTGTCAGCTTTCGCAGTATCCCCGCAGGGGTAGCTCAGGCGGTGAGCCGCCCCAGCAATCCGGCCAAAGCAGTGTCGGCAGCCTGCGCGCGGACCTGCTCGCGGTCGCCGGCAAACTGAAATGCCTGTGCCTCGGGCTGCTGTCCGCGGCGGATCCATGCAAGCCACACCAGCCCGACCGGTTTCTCGAACGAGCCACCGCCCGGTCCGGCGATGCCGGTCACGGCGATGCCCCAGTCCGCCGGCGTCATGACCATCAGCCCGCGCGCCATCGCCTCCGCCATCTGCTGGCTCACGGCTCCCCACGAATCAAGAATTTCGGGCGGCACGCCCAAAAGTTCCTGCTTGGCCCGATTGGAATAGGTGATCAATCCGCGCTCGAACCAACCGGAACTTCCGGCCACGTCGGTGATGCGCTTCGCCAGCAGACCCCCTGTGCAGGACTCGGCCACCGCGAGCAGCTGCCCGCTTGAGGCCAGGCGGCGGCCCAGATCCAGCGCCGGATCACTCACGCCAACCCCCTGTTTTCGTGGCTGAAACCGGGGGTCAAATGCCCCGGACCGCTGTTCAAGGAAACATCTCTCACACTATACTGCCGGTCGCGTGGGGTTCGCTGCCAAAAACTAACATTCTGGGGTTGTGACGCGATGAGCAAGCAAGGCGTGGATTCGGGCCGCCGGAAAATGCTGACGATGGCCACTACGGCCGTGGGCGCAGCAGGAGCGGCGGCATGGGCAGTTCCTTTCGTGGCCTCGATGGCCCCGAGCGAACGGGCAAAAGCGCTGGGGGCGCCAGTCGAAGTCGACATCTCGGACCTGAAGCCTGGCGACCCGCCGAAAATCATTGCCTGGCGCGGACAGGCGGTATTCATCGTTCGTCGCACGCCGGAAATGCTGGCGACCCTGCAGGCAGTCGCCGGCCACCTCCGCGACCCGGAGTCGAAAGAGCCGCAGCAGCCGAGTTACGTCGGCAAGGAAACCCGCTCGATCAAGCCCGAAGTAATGATCATGAAGGGCGTCTGCACGCACCTGGGCTGCTCGCCCAAGTTCCGACCGGAAGCCACCAAGGGCGCAGACGTCGGCGAGGACTGGAAGGGCGGCTTCTACTGCCCCTGCCACGGTTCCAAATTCGACCTGGCCGGCCGCGTTTATTCCGGAGTGCCGGCGCCGCTCAACATCGCGGTGCCGCCGCACCGTTATGTGAATGACCACACCATCATCATCGGTGAAGACGAGACGGGGATTTCGTAATGGCCATCGTCCCGAATCCCTACAAGACCACCGGCTTCCTGGGCTGGATTGACGATCGCTTCCCGCTGACCAAGCTATGGCGCGACCATCTCACCGAGTACTACGCGCCGAAGAATTTCAACTTTTGGTACTACTTCGGCTCGCTCGCCCTGCTGCTGCTGGTCAACCAGTTTCTGTCCGGCATCTGGCTGGCGATGCACTACAAGCCGGATGCCGCGCAGGCCTTCGACTCGGTCGAATACATCAGGCGTGACGTGCCATGGGGCGACATCATCCGCTACATGCATTCCACCGGCGCCTCGCTGTTCTTCATCGTGGTGTACCTGCACATGTACCGTGGCCTTTTGTACGGGTCCTACCGCAAGCCGCGCGAGTTGCTGTGGCTGTTCGGTGCGCTGATCTTCTTTGTGCTCATGGCCGAGGCGTTCTGCGGCTACGTACTGCCTTGGGGCAACATGAGCTACTGGGGCGCCCAGGTGATTATTTCGCTATTTGGAGCCATCCCCCTGGTCGGGCCTGACCTGGTGATCTGGATCCAGGGCGACTTCGTGCCCTCGGACGCAACGCTCAACCGCCTGTTCGCCTTCCACGTGGTGATGCTGCCGTTCATCCTGGTGGGCCTGGTGGTGGCGCACCTGATGGCGCTGCACGAGGTCGGCTCCAACAATCCAGACGGCGTCGAGATCAAGAAGCACAAGGACCCCAAGACCGGCATCCCGCTGGACGGCATCGGCTTCCACCCGTATTACACGGTCAAGGACCTGGTTGGCGTGGCCGGCTTCCTGTTTATCTTCTTCGGCATCATCTTCTTCGCGCCGGACGGCGGCGGCTACTTCCTCGAGAGGCCAAACTTCACGCCGGCCAACCCACTGGCGACCCCCGAGCACATCACCCCGGCCTGGTACTTCGGCTCGTTCTACGCCATGTTGCGCGCGGTGCCGGACAAGTTGCTGGGCGTCATCATCATGTTTGGCGCCGTGATCATGATCTTCCTGCTGCCTTGGCTGGACCGCTCGCCGGTCAAGTCGATCCGTTACAAGGGCGCGTTGTCGAAGATTTCACTGGGACTGTTCACGCTGGCCTTCGCGGTCCTGACTTACCTCGGACTGCAGCCGCCAACCGACACCGGCGTGATCCTGGCGCGCACCGGGACCATCCTCTATTTCGCCTATTTCGCAGGGCTCTGGATCATCCCGAAATTCGAGAAAACCAAGCCTGAGCCCGACCGGGTGAACTCGTGAACGGTGCCGTGACGCGGATCGCGGCGAGCCTGATCGCGCTGGCGCTGTCGGCGCCGGGCCTGGCGTCCGGCGGGGCGGAGCTGCCGTTCAGCTACAAGGCCGACACCGGCAATCAGGCCTCCCTGCAACGCGGCGCCGGCGCCTTCATGAGCTACTGCGCGGGCTGCCACTCCATGCGGATGATGCGCTACAACCGCATCGGACTGGATCTCGGAATCCCGGAGGACCTGCTGAAGAAGCACCTGATCCCGGCCGGCGCCAAGCCCGGCGACGTGATCAAGGCGGCGATGCCGGCGGACTCGGAGAAGTGGTTTGGACGCGTGCCGCCCGACCTCACCCTGACCGCGCGCGAGCGTGGCCCGGACTGGATTTACAGCTACCTGCTCAGCTTCTACCTCGATCCGACACGTCCGACCGGAGTGGACAACCTGGTGCTGCCGGGCGCCGCGATGCCGCACGTGCTGGGTGGCCTGCAGGGCTATCAGGCGTTGCACAAGGCCGAGGGCGAGCACGGCCACGGCAAGCCAAAGTTTGAGTTGGTGAAGGCCGGAAGCCTGTCGCCGGCCGAGTACAAGGACTTTGTTGCCGATCTCACCAATTTCATGACCTACGCGGCCGAGCCCGGCCGCAACCGGCGCATCTCAACCGGCTGGAAGGTCCTGCTCTATGTCCTGCTGTTCTGGGGCCTGGCCTATCTCCTGAAGCAGGAATACTGGAAGGACGTGCACTGAAATGAGCCCCCCGAGAGCTGCGGCGAGTGGTCGGCCCCTGATTCCGGGAATGGCGGTAGGGATGAAGGGCAAGGGCAAGCCGGTGGCAGCGCCCTCGCTCCCGCGCACGGGGATGTCCATTTATTCCTATGAGGACGATCTCGCCAGCCATTGGGTTCGGATCGTGGCGGCCGAGAAGGACATTGATGGCCTGCACGTCGAGTACCTCAAGCGCGGCGTCATGGCCGAGGACTTGCTGACGTTGGACTCGACCCACACCGTGCCGACGCTGGCCGATCGCGAAGTGGTCCTGAATTCTGCGCGCATTGCGACGGAGTACCTCGACGAGCGTTACCCGCATCCGCCGATGATGCCGGTGGAACCTTCGGCGCGAGCCCGTTTGCGGCTGGCGCTGTACCGGATCGAGTTGGACCTGTTTCCGCTGGTCGCGCAGATCTACGCCGGCCCGGCATCGTCGGCGCAAAAGGCCCGGCGTCAGCTGCAGGAAAGTCTGATTGCCGGTGCACCGCTGTTTGCGGCGCGCCCGTATTTCCTGTCCGGTGACTACAGCTGCGTCGACGCCCTGTGGTCAGCGCTGTTGTGGCGCTTGCCATCGCTGGGTATTGACATCGGTGCCTCGGCCGGCAAGATCATCCAGCGTTATTCCGAGCGGGTGTTCAGCCGCCAGGCGTTTGCGCGCAGCCTGACCCCAGCCGAGCGCGCGTTGCGCGGCTGATTCCGCACTGCGTTCGATGGCGAAATCCCGCCGCCCTTACCTGATCCGCGCGGTCTACGACTGGGCCGCCGACAACAGCTATACCCCGCACCTGCTGATTGCCGCGGATGCCGAGGGCGTCGCGGTTCCGCGCGAGTTCGTGAAGGAAGGTCGCATCACGCTGAACATCGCGCCGATGGCCGTCCAGGGCCTGGACCTGGCCAGCGACCCTATTCGTTTTTTCGCCCGCTTCGGCGGCAAGCCCTTTGAGGTGGAAGTCCCCAGCGGCGCGGTGCTGGCGGTTTTTGCGCGCGAAAACGGCGAGGGCATCGTGTTCAGCGAAGTGGAATCTTCCGATTCCGGCAACGACACGCGACCCGGGCCGGGACCGGGCAAGCCGCCGCGCGGGAAGCCGAAGCTTCGAATCGTCAAATAGCGCCGCGCCGGATTTCCTTATCAGGCCGCGACCGCGAGGGGTTCGGGCTGCAGCCAGGCATCGAGCATTTCCAGCTGCGCGTCGGCGCAGTCCACCCGGTTGATGACGGTCCAGAGCGCTCGCTGCGCCGGATGGTCCTGGCAATACCACTGGATGTGCTTGCGGGCCACGCGCAGGCCGCGCCCCGGGCCGTAAAAATCGTGCAGCCCGGAAACGTGTTCGCGCAGGGTGCGGTGGATTTCCTCCGGACCCGGAGGCGCCAAGCGCTCGCCGGTGGCAAGCAGGTGGGAAATCTCGCGGAAAATCCAGGGACGGCCCAGCGCGGCACGCCCGATCATGACGGCGTCGGCGCCGGTCTTCAGCAAGACTTCGCGGGCCTTCTCCGCACTTTCGATATCGCCGTTGGCCATGATCGGGATGCGCACGGCGTCCCGGATCGCGGCAATGGTCTGGTACTCGGCGGCGCCCTCGAAATGGTCCTCGCGGGTGCGGCCGTGGACCGCGAGCGCGGCGATCCCGGCGTCCTGCGCAATGCGGGCGACGGCGACCCCGTTCTTCTGCGCCCGGCTGAATCCGGTGCGGATCTTCAGGGTGACCGGAACGCCGGCCGCCTTGACGACCGCCTCGCAGATACGCCCGACCAGGGCCGCGTCGCGCAGCAGGGCCGAGCCCGAGTCCACGCGGCAGACCTTCTTGGCCGGACAGCCCATGTTGATGTCGATGATCTGCGCACCCAGGTCGACGTTGAAGCGCGCCGCATCTGCCAGCAATTGCGGGTCGTGGCCGGCAATCTGCACGGCGATGGGCGCGTCTTCGCCATCGTGATCACGGCGCAAACGCGACTTTTCGGTCTCCCACACGCGCGGGTTGCTGCTGGTCATTTCGGAGACGGCCAAGCCCGCGCCCAGACGCCGGCACAGCTGCCGGAACGGACGATCGGTGACGCCGGCCATCGGCGCCAGGACCACGGGCGCGGACAGGGTGTAGGGGCCAATTCTCATTCGCGTATTGTCGCCGAAGCGTTGCCGCGCCGCGCGCCGTTGGGCTGCCTTCGGTTAGCATGCCGCTTGCCATGAACGATCCCGCCGAAATTTCCGCCGCAGGCACGCCATTCCAGCGTGCTGACGCAGTCTTGTTCGGCGCGATTGGCGTGGTCTTGCTGCTGGTTCTCCACCTCAAACTGGTGCCGGCCGTGCTGGCGGCATTGCTGGTGTTTGAGCTGGTCAGCGTGCTGGTGCCGCGTTTGCGGCTTCGGGCGCTGGGCCAGGAAGGCCCTCGTGTCCTGGCGGTAACGCTGATCGCAACCGGAGTGATCGCCGCCCTGACGGCGGCCGGATTGACCATCGCGGCCTATTTTGGAAAGGCGGACAGCCTGCCGCAGCTGTTTACGCGGATGGCGCAGATCGTCGAGAACTCCCGCCAACAGTTGCCGGAGTGGTTGCTGGCCTACATTCCCGCCGATGCCGAGCAGCTGCGCCTGACGCTGGTGCAATGGTTGCGCAGCAACGCCGGCGCGCTGCAAATTGCCGGCGCCGAGCTCGGACGGGCGCTGGCTCAAGTCCTGATCGGCATGGTGATCGGTGCGCTGCTTTCGTTCCAGCTGGTCGGGCCGCTCCCGGAACGACCCCTGACGCGAGTCATCTACGAGCGCGCCCGCCGCCTGAGTGAATCGTTCCGGCGCGTGGTTTTCGCCCAGTTCTGGATCTCCAGCATCAACACGACGCTGACGGCGATTTACTTGCTGGTGATCCTGCCGTCTTTCGGGGTCCACGTGCCGCTGGTCAAGACCATGATCGCCGTGACTTTTTTCGCCGGCCTGATGCCGATCCTGGGCAACCTGGTTTCGAACTCCGTCATTTTCGTCGTCAGCCTGAGCCAGTCCCTGTCAGTGGCGCTGGCGTCGCTGGCCTACCTGGTGGTGATCCACAAGCTGGAGTATTTTCTCAACGCCCGCATCATCGGCCTGCACATCCAGGCCCGCGCCTGGGAGTTGCTGCTGTCCATGCTGGTGATGGAAGCCGCCTTCGGAATTCCCGGACTGGTGGTGGCACCGATTTTCTATGCCTACCTCAAGAAGGAACTGCGGGAGCGGCAGTGGATATGAGCAATACGGCGATCAAGGCCCCCTCGGTTTGGTTGCTGATGCGGGAGGGTCGGGCGATCGCGGAATACGCCCGCCTCCGCTTTGGCGCCCGCGAGCTGTTGCGCGAATTGCCCCGCGGCGACGGCCATCCGGTGCTGGTGGTGCCGGGGTTTGGCGCCAACGATCGCTCGACACGTCCCCTGCGCGACATGCTCGAGCGGCTCGGCTACGCCGCCCACGGCTGGGGACAAGGCCGCAACCTGGGCATGAATCGGGTCATTCGCCACCACTTGCGCGCGTTATTGCCGGCGCTGCACAAGGAGCACGGCTCCCGGGTCAGCCTGATCGGCTGGAGTCTGGGCGGGGTGTTTGCGCGCGAACTGGCGCGCCACCAGCCGGAAAACGTGCGGCGTGTCATCACCCTGGGCAGCCCGATCAACCACCGCCCTGACGCCACCAATGTCGACGCCCTCTACCGGCGCCTGAATCCCGCTTACGTGCCCGACTTGGAGGCGTTCCGGCAGCGCTGCCAGGCGCCACCGGTACCCTGCACGGCGGTGTACAGCCGCAGCGACGGGATCGTCGCCTGGCAGACCTCGCTGGAAAACCCGGCGCCCAATACCGAAAACGTGGAAGTTTCCGGCAGCCACCTGGGCATGGGTGTAAACCCCGAGGTGATCCGTGTTATCGCCGGGCGGCTGGCGCTCCCGGAGCCGGATCGCGCCGCAGCATGAGGGCGTAGTAGCCGTCGGTCCCGTCACGGTGCGGCAGTAGCCGGAGCGTCTGTCCCGCAATAAAGCCGCGGTCTTTTGCCAGGAACGCGGTGGTCACCGCTTCGTTTTCCTCTGCAAGCACGCTGCACGTGGCGTACATCAGGCGCCCGCCCGGGCGAACCAGGATCGCAGCCTTGCGCAGGACTGCTGCCTGGGTAGCCGCGAGGGACAACAGGTCTGGATCCTGCAGGCGCAATTCCGGGTGCCGTCGCAGCGTGCCGCTCCCCGAGCAGGGCGCATCCACCAGGACGGCGTCAAAGCTCCCGCTCATTGCCGGCGGGACGGTGACGTCCGGCTCCAGCGTGTGGCGGGTCACCATGGTCAATCCAGCGCGCTGCAGGCGGGGAGTCATACGGTCAAGGCGCGCGCCGCTCGAGTCGAAGGCGTGCAATTCCCCTGTGTTCCCCATCAGCGCCCCCAGCGCAAGCGTCTTGCCGCCGGCGCCGGCGCAAAAATCCGCAATGCGTTCCCCCGATTTCGGGGCCATGGCCAGGGCGAGCAATTGGCTCCCTTCGTCTTGCGGCTCGATCCACCCCTCGAGGTAGGAGGGAAGACTCTGCAATGGCAGGCGCCGGTCCACGCGCACCCCGGTTTCGGCGTGCGCCGTGGCGTACGCCTCCACGCCGTCGGCGGCGAGTCGGGCCAGGCCTTGTTCACGGGTTCCGCGCAAGAGGTTGATCCGCAGGTCCACGGCGGCTTCCTGGTTCAGGGCCATCGCCAGTGCCGAGGCTTCCGGTTCGGAGTACTGCGCGACCAGTCGCTGCCACAGTGTGTCCGACAGGTTGTGCCGCGCGGCCGCCGGCAGATCGGGGCCGGCGGCCATCGTTGCGCGCAAGGAATCCGGGTCGGTTTCCCGCAACGGCGGCAGTTTGATCCCGGCGCGGCAGGCGTGCGCGACGCAGAAATCCAGCGTCGACGCCGATGTCCCCAGCAAGGTACGCAGCGGGAAAATTTCGCGAAGCACGCCGTACACCAAGGATGAAATCAGCGCCCGGTCGCGCGAACCACTTCGGGCCTTGCGAAAGTGATCGTGGACGATCGCATCCGCAGGGCGGCGTGCAAGCAGAATCTCCGCCAGTGCCTGTGCCGCCGTCAGGAAGTGCGTCGCTCGGGAGCTAAACCGGGACTCGGGGGCGGTGCCACTACCTATTGTGTTCACAAAGATTCAATGCCACTATTGAGTGGGGTTAGCCGACCGCAGGCGTGGGTGCCAATGGGGTTAGCCGCCGACGACCATCCGATCAGGAGGAACACCATGGCTGCCAAGAAAAAAGCTAAGAAAAAGAAAAAGTAGAGTAAACGTGCACTCGGCGTGACGGTTCGCCGTCACGCCTTTTTTTTTGCCCAAAGCCGGTTCAAGCCGTCGGCTCCACCGTCACCACGGTGTTCACCGAGTTCGCGATGTAGCAGTCCAAGTGGGACTGATGATGAATCGCCTCGAGCGTCGCAGCATCGGGTTGCTTGTCGCCACCCCAGGTAACGGCCGGTTTCATCACCACCTTCACCATCGCCGTGCGGCCTTCGGCATTCTTGCCCATCAGGCCGATGGCGCGATCCTCGTAGCGCTCGACGATGAATCCGCGCTTGGCCGCGTGAAACAGAAAAAACAGCATGTGGCAGGACGACAGCGAGGCAATGAACGCTTCCTCCGGATCCACGGCGGCAGTGACTGACATCGGGACCGGCACCACGAGCGGCGAACTGGAGGCGGGCACCTTGGTGCCACCGTCGAACGTCCACTCATGGGCGCGGGAATAGCGGTTGTCCGAGAACTTGGCGTCGGCCGGACGCGTCCAGGTAACGGTGGCGGTGTATTCATGCGTGCTCATGAGTGGGTCCTTGCTTGTGAATTAAACGTGGGCAATGTTTCGAGGATACGGCGGTCATGTGCCGGGACAATCACCAGGCCGGGGATGGACTGCTGCAGTTGGTTCAGGTGCACCAGCCAGCGGCGGACCGATGCGGCGTCTTCCCGAAGCAGGGTCCGCGGTAGCCAGGGACGCTCCGCCGGGAGGTCAACGCCTTCTTTCTGCCAGGCAGTGTCGCCGATGAATGCATAGCGTTTGCCGCTGGCGAGCGTGACGAATACGGCGACCGATCCGGGCGTGTGGCCCGGCATCGGAACCAGCACGACGGATCCGTCGCCGAATACATCGTTGCTGGCCCCAAAGCCCAGAAATGGCCGGTCGGGAAACCCGTAGACGTGATAGGGCAATTCTCCGAACGAGCAGGCCAGCGCGACAGGCTCGCTGCACCCCCGGATGAAGTCACGCTCGGCTTGAGTAACCCAGACCGGGGTCCCGGCCAGGTCTTCCACGCCGCTGACGTGGTCCCAATGCGCGTGCGTAAGGATCACGCCCATGAGGTCGCGGGGGGAGAGGCCGGCCGCATGGAGCTGCTCGGCGGCCGACGGCTCCTTGTCGTACTTCGACAGCGCGCGCATCAGGAACGGTGTGGTGAGGACGTGGGCGTCCACATTGCGACCAAAACCGGCATCCACCAGCAGGGTTCCCTTGGGATGCTGCAGGACGACTGCGGCCATGCCGAACACCCGTTCGTCCCCGAACGAGCCTCCGCGGTAGGCAAGGGCCGCGCGGCTGTGCATGCGTCCGGTGTGCATGACTGAAAGGGTGAAACTGGCGGGTGGGCTCGCCGCGGGGATCGCGAAGGAGAATTCCGGCGGGACGTCCAGTGTCCGCGCCCGGAAGGTCATGGCCAGCGCGAGGCCGGCGGCGACCAGCAGCGCCGTGAGTACCAGCAGGAACTGTTTCATCCAAGCCTCCGGAAAAGGAGCCTATTTTGCGTCATTCCGGGCCTTCGGCGGGATCCCGGGTTTGCGGGGCCCGGCCGATTGGCCTAGTGTTTGGCAGGGCGCGAGGCTGCGTCGCATGAGATTTAAACCAATCCGAACAGGAGAAACTCGTGAGCGCTTACAAGATAATTTTGGTCGTGGGCACCAGTCCAAAGAGTTGGGAAGATGCTACACAGGCCGCCGTCGGGGCCGCCAAAGCCCTGCGAAACCTGCGCGTGGCGCGCGTGATCGAGATGGATGCAACGCTCGACAAAAAGGGGAAGATCGACCAGTACCGGGTCAAGGTCGAGTTGAGCTTCAAGTACGAAAGCTGACGAAAAAACAGGGACGCACCCTGGTTTTCAACTTACTTCAGTTGCAGCGCTTGGCCACGATGTCCGAAAAGTAGGGTGCGTCCCTACTTTTTTTCGAGCACGGCGAACTTGATCCCCTGCTTCTGCAGGCGCGCCATCAGTGCATCGCCCATCGCCGCGACCGGCGTGAGCTGGCCGGCCCGTTTCGGCAGCTCGTCGTACGCAAGGCACAACGCCGATTCCGCCAGCATCTTGGACGTCTCGCCGTAGCCCGGGTCGCCGCCGCTGACCTCGGTGACGACTTTCTTTCCGCCGCCTTCGCCGTGGAAGCGGACTTTGAACCAGGCCTTCGCGCGCTCGGCTTCGCTGGGGCCTTCCCCCGAGGATTTCTTCGACAGCAGCCAATTCCGGGTCGGTTTGAATTGCGCCAATGTGAACAGGGCACCTACGCCACCGGCGAGGCCCGCGACGCTGCTCAATTTCTTCAGTGACAGATAGTGTTCGTAACGGAAGTCCGGGCCGTAACGGTCCACTGCCGCGGCCGAGCGCCGGACCACGGGTCCGTCGATGGTGGGGAAGGGAAGCACCCAGCTGCCGAGCGATTTTTCGTGCCGGAACTTGCCGCCCGTTGTGCCGACGCGACGGCCAGCGGGTTGGCCCTCGCGGCCTTGACGTTCCTTGCGAATCGTCCCGTACGCGCGCATGCGCGCCATGGCATTGATTGCAGAGTGGTAGGTGCCGGCGGAAAACGTGCCTGCCGCGCGCACAAAGCCCTCGACCTTCAGCGGGGTGTTCTCCGGCAGTTGCTGAACCGTGAAGTAGGCACCAAGGTCATGCGGAATGGAGTCGAATCCGCAGCAGTGCACCAGGCGGGCGCCGGACCGCAGGGCCTGCTCGTGGTATCGCAACCACATCTGGTCCACGAACTCCGGCTCACCGGTGAGGTCGACATAGTCCGTGCCGGACTTGGCACAGGCCGCCACCAGGGGTTCGCCGTGCAGGATGTAGGGTCCAACCGTCGTGATGACCACGCGTGCCGATTCGGCGACCGCCCGGATCGAGTCCGGGTTGCCGGTGTCGGCCTGCAGCAGGGCCATTTCTGCGCAGGCCGGATTGATCGCCGCGAGGTCCTTGCGGACCGACTCAAGCTTGCTGCGATTGCGGCCGGCCAGCGCCCAGCGGGTGGTGGCCGGCGCGTGCCGGGCGAGGTACTCGGCGGTGAGCTTGCCGGTGAAGCCGGTGGCGCCAAACAGCACGATGTCGTAGCGGCGATCGTGGGGCATGCAGGGCTCTCGCGGATTTGGTCGGTGCCGGATTATCGCAGAGTGCGCGCCGGTGCCGGGTGAGCCGCGTGCCGTAACGGTGGCCTCCGCAACTGGCACCGAAGCTGGTGTCTTGTCGTCGATGGCGATGTTGCAGGGCGCAAGGCGCAGGGGCGGAGAAATTCCTGCGAGAATGCGTTGCAAATTTCAACCGGGTCCATCAGGTCAATGTTAAAAAATCGGTTGACGGCGATTTCCACCATTCTGATTGCCGCGATTTTGCTCGGCACTGGAAGCGCGTTCGCCGCCAGCGTGCGGGCGCCCCATGTCGAGGTGGAACTGGTTGCCGAGCGGACCGCCTGGCTGCCCGGCGCGGCCAACGAAATTGCGCTGCGCGTGAAGCCGGAGGACGGCTGGCATACCTACTGGCGCAATCCCGGGGACTCGGGGCTGCCCACCAAGCTTGAGTGGAGCTTGCCGCCGGCCTGGTCGGCCGGGGGCATCCAATGGCCATACCCCTCTACTGAAGCCCTGGGTGAACTGGTCAATTACGGCTACGGACGCGAAACCCTGCATCTGGTCACCTTGCGCGTGCCCGAGGTGCAATCGGGACCCACGGCCACGGTCCGGGCCAAGGCCAAATGGCTGGTGTGCAAGGACATTTGTATTCCGGGGGAAGCGGATCTTTCGCTCGAGCTTCCGGTCGGTGGCATCGCGACCGTAGACCCGCGCTGGAACGCGTCCTTCCTCGATGCGCGGCAGCGATTGCCGGAGAGTCGGGCACGGGCGGGCGGATACCAGATTGCCGACGGCGCCTTTCGACTGCAGGTGGAGTTCGACAATGAGCTCCTTGGCGGAGCCACGCGCGCGGAGTTTTTTCCGTATGCCAATGACTTGGTAAATCACGGTGCCGCCCAGCGCGTTGCGCTGGAGCCGGGGCGAGTCCGTTTTACCCAGGCGCTCAGCGCCTTTTACGTCGCGCCAGAGGGTCCGGTCGAGGGGCTGCTGGTACTCCACGGTTCAGGCGCCCGGGCGATTCCAGTACGCGCTGTCGAGGCAGCAGTGGCGGCGGTCGGAGGCGACGCCCCGCCACCTGCATTGAAAACCGCGACGAACGAGCGGCATCCGTCGACGCCGCGGCCGGCGACGGATCCAGGCCTTTGGCTGATTCTCGGTTTCGCGGTGCTGGGAGGGATGATCCTCAACCTGATGCCTTGCGTGTTCCCGATACTGGCGATCAAGGCGGTTGCGGTGCTTGAGTCGCACCGCAACGAGCGGGCCCATGCAATGGCGTACGCGGCGGGTGTCGTCGGCAGCAGTATCGCGGTCGCCGCGTTGCTGCTGGGGCTGCGCGCGGGCGGCGAACAACTGGGCTGGGGTTTCCAGTTGCAGTCACCCGGGTTCGTGGCGTTGCTGGCCTACCTGATTTTCGCCCTGGGACTGTCGATGTCAGGCGTGCTGGAGTTCGGCACCGGCCTGATGGGCATCGGCCAGTCTCTGACGGAAAAGCCGGGATACACCGGCTCCTTCTTTACCGGAGTACTGGCGGTGGTGGTGGCCAGCCCCTGCACCGCGCCGTTCATGGGGACGTCCCTCGGCTTCGCACTGACGCAGCCGGCACCAATCGCATTGCTGATCTTTGCCGCGCTGGGCTTCGGACTGGCGATGCCGTTTCTGCTGCTGGGATTATTTCCCGTTGTCGGCCGCCTCCTGCCCAAGCCCGGCGCCTGGATGGAAACCTTCAAGCAGCTCATGGCGTTCCCGCTTTACCTGACCGTGGTTTGGCTGCTTTGGGTCCTGTCCCGGCAGACGGGCTCCAATGGTGCGGCCCTGGTGATGTGCGGGCTGGTCTTGCTCGCATTCGCGCTTTGGTTGATCGCACGCAGCACCGGACTCGCTCGCTGGATCGGCGCGGCGGTGATCGCCGCCTCGATTGGCTTGCTACTGCATCCGGCACTAAAACCTTGGGCTCAGGATCCGGAAGCCCGGGGTGGCACGGAGTCCGCTGCGTGGTCCGAAAAACGCGTCGCGGACTTGCGAGCCGGTGGACGCAGCGTGTTTATCAACTTCACCGCTGACTGGTGCATTACCTGCAAGGCGAATGAAGTTGTCCTGGACTCCGACGCGGTCAAGGCCGCCTTTGCCGCGAAGAACGTTGCCTGGCTGACCGGCGACTGGACCAATGCCGACCCGGAAATCACGCGGCTGCTCACGGCATTCGGCCGGCCCGGCGTCCCGCTGTACCTGCTGTATCCGCCGACGGGCGATCCAGAAATACTGCCGCAACTTCTTACGCGCGATACGGTCACAGAAGCTGTTGACCGCCTTCCCTGACGGAGACTTTCCATGCTCAAGCAAGCTTCCCTGCTGTTCGCCGCCACGACGTAAGCGGCCAGCGCGGCGATCAGCAACTGCAGGCCGACATAGCCAAGAGTGCAGCCAAGCACCAGGTTCTCCGGTCGGAGAATATCTTACGGGATGCGTTGGGTGATGTGCTCCACGGCGATGATGGTCATTTCCTGCAAGGCCTTCTCCACCGGCGTGTTCTGGAAGTAAGTCAGCGCGCCAGGCAGGTCGAGCCGGTGATTGCGCCCGCGAAGGTGCACGCCGAAATCCATGCCAAAGCGAGAATTTCGGCCCTCGACGGCCACCGAGGACAGCACCCGCCCGGTGCGGGCATCAACCACGCGCAGGTCCATGGCGACGTAGCCGCGCGAAAAGGCCAGCTTCAATACGCCAAAATCGCCCCGGTTGCCCAGCGGGATCGGGATCGGCAAAGCCCCGCCCTCGACGCCGGCATCAAAGGCGGTAATGGCGCCAAGGACGATCAGTTCGGCACCTTCCAGCTGCCTGGGCGGAATGGCCGTGGCATCGCCGACCCGGACGGAGCGGGAGAACTCCTGCTCGGTGATGACCTTGTCGAGGCCGTCGCGCTCCAGGACGATGAACCGATCCGATCCAAACAATTCGGTGACCAGCATGTCCTGCACGCCGAGCAGGATGCTGTCCTCGGTCATTGTCTCGCCGCCGGCGCGCCCTTCGTTGATGCGCTCGATCTGGGTTGCGATCGAGCGCTCACTTCCGGAGCCGGACTTGTCGATGATTCGGCCGACCGCAATGCGGTACTTGCCGCCGAGGGTGGATTCGGATTGGGCCGCCTGCAACGACGCCCCGCCACCGCGGGTGACCACCGAATTGCTGGAGCAGGCGCCCAGCAGGGCGCAAAGCAGCAGCGCCGGCGCGCCTGATATCCGCACCGGTTATCCGTCTAGAGCTTGCTGTCGACGATGTGCTGGACCGCTGCGTCGATGCAGTTGCGGATAGCGGTCTCCATCGGCGTCTTGCTGTAGGTGCCCAGTCCAACCGGCAGCGAGGAACCGCGGGTCCAGACGATGCCGACGCGGTTTGAGGCGGAGGTGCCCTCGACCGAGGTCGCGTTGACGACGCGGCCGGTCGCGGCATCGACGATGCGCAGGTTGATGGTCATGCAAGCCTGCTTGCCCGATACCAGGATGGCCGATCCGCCCTTGCAGTTAGGCTCAAACTGGATGATCGAGCCGCGAATCAGCAGCTCGGCCCCTTCCAGCTGCCCCTTGGCGGCGGCCGTCTCCTTCTTGAACCGGCCGGAGTTGGCCAGGTCCTGTTCCTTCATGACCTCGTCCAGCTGGTCGCGTTCCAGCACGATGAACCGGCCGGTATTGAACAGGGCGTTGGTCAGCATGTCCGACATGCCCGAGCCAATCTCGCGGGAATCCTGGCCCGAGCGAACATCAAAGTCGCTGACCGCGATGCGCCTTTGCGGGCCGTTGTAGGGGGCGGCCTGGGCCTGGGAGATGGACTGGCCGCCGCCGGAGCTCACCACGGTGGCGGACGTGGAATAGCAGCCGGCCAGCAACGAGGCGGCAAGGTACAGGGCAATCGATTGGGCGGTTCGCATGGAGCTCTCCAGTGGGGCGGTTAGCTTACGACAACGGGGTCGGGGATTGATTCGCAGATTGAAACCGAACTGCTAGAGTCTGGCGGCGAATCCTGAACCGCCTCTGGACGGTCCCCCACATGATCCGACTCGCCCTTCACGGCGGCGCTGGCGACCCGGCTGCCGGCCACGACGATACCGCCTACCGGCAGGCGCTCCGGGAATTTGCCGACGAGGGCGCCGCCTTGCTGTCCGGCGGCGCGTCGGCGCTGGATGTCGTCGAGCAGATGGTCGTGCGTCTGGAGGACTGCCCGCTGTTCAATTCCGGGATTGGCGCGGTCCTGAACTGCGACGGTCAGCCGGAGCTGGACGCCGCGATCATGAGCGGTGACGGCGGTCGATGCGGGGCGGTTGCCGGCGTCAGTCGCACCCGCAGCCCCATTCGGCTTGCGCGGGCGGTGATGGAGCGAACCCCGCATGTGTTGTTCATGGGCGATGGTGCGGACGCCCTCGGCCGCGAACTGGGGCTGCCGGAAGTCACCCCGGATTTTTTCGTGACCGAGGAG
>JANNAK010000090.1:0-20377 GCA_031384195.1 Gammaproteobacteria bacterium | reverse complement strand
GCGAAACTGGATCGGCCTGCGCACGCTCACGGTCAAGGAAGTGAAGCGCTTTTACAGCGTGTTCGGCCAGACCGTCACCGCGCCGGTGGTGACCGCGCTGCTCTACCTGTTGGTGTTCCATCAGGTAATGGAGGGCCGGGTCGAGGTGTATCCCGGTGTCAGCTTCAGCCAGTTCCTGCTTCCCGGCCTGATCATGATGAGCGTGATCCAGAACGCCTTTGCCAACAGTTCTTCGTCGCTAATCCAGTCCAAACTGCTGGGCAACCTGGTCTTTATCCTGATGGCGCCGCTCGCCGCGGTGGACTTGTTCGTCGCCTATATCGCCGCCAGCCTGATTCGAGCCGGTGCCGTAGGGCTGGTGCTCTACGCCGCCACCTGGCCGTTCGTGCACCTGCCGGTGGCGCAACCCTTGGTGCTGCTCGGAATGTTCCTGCTGGCCGGCTCGACGCTCGCCGTCATCGGCTTGATCGCCGGCATCGTCGCGGCCAAGTTTGACCACCTGGCCGCGTTTCAGAACTTCCTGATCCTGCCGGCCTCGTTCCTGTCCGGCGTGTTTTATTCCATCCATACCCTGCCGCCGTTCTGGTATTCGGTCAGCCACCTCAATCCTTTCTTCTACATGATTGACGGCTTCCGCCACGGCTTTCTCGGCGTGGGCGATGTGGCGGTTTGGCAGTGTTTCGCCTGGACTGGCGCCTTTTTCCTGCTGGCCTCGGCGGTTTGCCTGCTGATGCTGACCCGCGGCTACAAGCTGAGACCCTGACATGACCAAGGATGAGATTCGCCAGTTGATTGAGTCGGGCCTTCCCGACTCCAAGGTTTCCGTATCCGGCGACGACGGCCAGCACTTTGAGGCCGAAGTGGTCTGCGCCGCGTTTGCGGGCAAGCCGCCGCTGGTCCAGCACCGCATGGTCTACGCGACGCTGGGCGAAAAGATGGGGCGTGACATCCACGCGCTGCAGCTGCGCACCCGGGCGGCCTGAGTCGTGGACAAGCTCCTGATTGAGGGCGGGATTGTGCTGAACGGCGAGATCCGCGCCTCGGGCGCCAAGAATGCCACCCTGCCGATCCTGTGCGCGGGGCTGCTCTGCGACGAACCCCTGTCGGTCGACAACGTGCCGCACCTCGAAGACGTCGCGACCTGCAACCGGCTACTGCGTCAACTCGGCGCCGAAGTGACCATTTCCGAGCGCGACACGCTGGTGGTGGACGCCAAGTCCCTGACGTCCTGCACCGCCCCCTACGAATTGGTGAAAACCATGCGTGCGGCGATCCTGGTGCTCGGGCCGCTGGTCGCGCGCCACGGCGAGGCGAATGTTTCGCTGCCCGGCGGTTGCGCCATTGGTGCACGGCCGGTGGACCAGCACCTGAAGGGCCTGGAAGCGATGGGAGCGGAGATTCGCGTCGAAGGCGGTTACATCCACGCCAAGGCCAGGCGCTTGAAAGGCGCACGCATCGTGATGGACACGGTGACGGTGACCGGCACCGAGAACCTGATGATGGCGGCTTGCCTCGCCGACGGCGACACCGTGCTGGAAAACTCGGCGCGCGAACCGGAAGTCATCGACCTCGCCCGCTGCCTGGTCGCAATGGGCGCAAGAATCCAGGGAGCAGGAACCTCCACCATCCACATCACCGGCGTAGCCAAGCTGCACGGCGCCCAGTACCGCGTGCTGCCAGACCGCATTGAAACAGGCACCTTCCTGATCGCCGCCGCGATTACCGGCGGCCGCATCCGCATCCGCGACACCGACCCCTCGCTGCTGGACGCGGTCTTGCAGAAGCTGCGCGAGGCCGGGGCAACGATCGAGACCGGCAAGGATTTCATCGTGCTGGACATGACGGGCAAGCGGCCGGAGTCGGTGGACATCCACACCACGCCGCACCCGGGCTTCCCGACCGACATGCAGGCGCAATTCATGGCGCTGGATTGCATCGCAAACGGCACCTCGACCATCGTCGAGACGATTTTCGAGAACCGGTTCATGCACGCGCAGGAATTGCAGCGCCTGGGCGCGGACATCCGCATCGAGGGCAATACGGCCATCGTCACCGGCCAGGAGTTCCTGACCGGGGCGCCCGTGATGGCCACCGACTTGCGGGCCTCGGCTTCGCTGGTGCTGGCGGCGCTGGTGGCGCAGGGCGAGACGCGGGTGGAGCGGATTTACCACATCGATCGCGGCTACGAGCACATCGAGGAAAAGCTGCAGATGCTCGGCGCCCGGATCCGCCGCGTCGCCAAATAGCTCGCGTCGGATAGCCGTACGGGATTGCGGCCTAGTGGCGCAGGAAGATGGAGCCCAGGCCGAGCAGCGCGAAGAATCCACCGACGTCGGTGAACGTGGTCAGGATCACCGAACCGGCCAGCGCCGGATCAACCCCGATGCGCTTCAGCGTCAGCGGCAGCCAGACGCCCATGAAGGCGCCATTGATCTGGTTCAGGAACAGCGCGGCGCCAATCACGAACGCCAGCGGGATATTGTCGAACCACAGCGCCGTCACCGACCCCACGACGATCGCCCAGACGATGCCGTTGATCATCGCGACCCGGATCTCCTTCTTCAGCAGCGCCTTCACGTTCGAGCTGCCAATCTGCCCCAGCGACAGGCCGCGAATCATCAACGTCAACACTTGGCTGCCGCCGATGCCGCCCATGCTCGCCACCACCGGCATCAACACCGCGAGCGCCACCACCTCGACGATGGTCGCCTCAAAGAAGCCGACCACCCAGGAGGCGATGAACGCCGTCACCAGGTTGATGCCCAGCCAGACGGCGCGCTTGCGCGAGGCCACCGCCACCGTCGCGAACATGTCCTCTTCCCCGGACAAGCCGGCCATGCGCATCAGGCGGTGTTCTGCCTCACGCCGGATCACGTCCACCACGTCGTCCACCGTGATTCGCCCGACCAGCCGATTCTGGTCATCGACCACCGGTGCCGACAGGAGGTCGAGGCTCTCGAAGCGCTTCGCCACCTCCGAGTCGGGCAGCGTGGCCGACAGGGCCTCGGCCTCGCGCAACATTACCGTGTGCACCAGCGCCTCGGGTTCGCGCGTCACGATCATCGCCAGCGGCAGCGATCCGAGGTAGCGACCGTAGCGGTCGACGACGAACAGCATGTCGGTGTTGGCCCACAGGCGTCCGCGCATGCGCAGGTAGCGGTGCACCACGTCCAGGGACACGTCCGGGCGCACGGTCACCGTGTTGGTGTTCATCATGCCGCCGGCGGTGTCCGGGGCGTAGGCCAGCACCTGCTCCAGGCGCTGCCGGTCCTCGGAATCGAGGGCCTTCAGCAATTGCGCGGTGACAGTCTCGGGCAGGTCGTCGACAAGGTCGGCGAGGTCATCGATTTCCAGCTCACGGGCGGCGGCCACGATGTCGCTGACATTCATCAACTCGACAAGGCCGTCGCGCACCCCGTCCGGCAGGTGGACCAGTACCTCACCGCGGTCCTCGGCATCGACCAGGGCCCAGACCGCCTCGCGCACGCCGTGGGGCAGCGACTCAACCAGTCGCGCAATCTCCGACGGGTGCAATGCATGCAGGGTGCGACGCACGGTCTGGGCCTTGCCGCCCTCGAGCGCCGCATGGATGCGTTGCACCTTGTCGAATGGATTGTCGGTCTGGCGGCTTCTTGGCATGGCGAAAGGTCGTTGAGGTGGCAACGCTAGCGGGAAAATGGGGCAGCGTCCACGACCGATGGTTTCAATTGGGAGACGGACTGCTACAGTAATTGCCGTCGAGGAGGACGCCATGCCCCAACAGAGGGTGCGTTTTGAACAGTTTTTCGCCGCACCGCGCGCGCGGGTCTTCGAGTATTTCGCGGACCACGAGCGATTCGGGCGCATTTGGCCCGGCACTTTCCGCCGCACCCAGGTCAGTGCCGACCCCGTCAATCCCAACGGCCTGGGCTCGGTCCGCGAAATCCGCACCGCGGGCCTGGCGTTCGAGGAAACCATCACCGGCTTTGAGCCGCCGTCCGGTATCGAGTACCGGATCACCCGCGGCGGACCGCTCAAGAACCATGTCGGCAGGCTGGAGTTCAGCGACGTACCGGGCGGGACCAAGCTGCTCTACACCATCGAATTCGACCCAAGAATCCCGCTGACCGGTGGCCTGCTCGCCTCGGTGCTGTGTGCGTCCTGGCAACGCGGTGTCTCGCGAGCCATTGACGACCTTTCGCAGTCGGGCGAGGCGTAAGGAAGCACCGCGCCGCGCCTTTCTTCCCGGGCGAGGCGAGGGACCTGGCCAGGTCCTCCAGGTGCCTTCGGGATGACACAAAATCCAGATGCGCATCGTCTCCCACACCTGCTCCAACACCGAGATTGTCGCCGCGCTGGGTTGCGCCGACCGCCTGGTTGGCGTGGACAATGACTCGGATTTTCCGCCCGAGGTCGTCGGTCCCCTGCCCCAGCTCGGCCGCGACCTGGACCTCGATGTTGCGCGGGTGGCGGCACTCAAGCCGGACCTGGTGCTGACCTCGCTCACCGTCCCCGGTCACCAGCGCGTGGTCGAGGCCCTGCGTGCCGCAAATCTTCCCGCCCTGGTCATCGACCCGATTGGCCTGGATGGGGTCTACACCAGCATCGCGCAGATTGCCGAGGCACTGGGCGTGTTGAAACGTGGCCGCACCCTGGTGGCCCGGATGCAGGCCGAGATGCCGCCGGTCGAGCCTCGCGGACCGCGGCCGAAAGTGCTGGTGGAGTGGTGGCCCAAACCGGTGATTGCGCCAGCGCGCCTGTCCTGGGTCAATGACCTGCTGCAGCTCGCCGGCGGGATAAATCCCTGGAAATCACGTGACGGCCAGAGCGTCGAAGTGACCGCCGAAGACGCACGCAGCGCCGCCCCCGATGCCATCGTGATGAGCTGGTGCGGCGTGAAGGAAGAAAAGTATCGCGCCAATGTGGTGGCCCGCCGCCCCGGCTGGGAAGGGGTTCCGGCCGTCAGGAATGGCCGCATCCATCCGATTACCGAGGCGTACCTTGGGCGACCCGGCCCGCGGCTGGTCGACGGCTACCGGGCACTTCGGCAGATTCTGGAAAAGTAGCGAACACGTCCCTGCTTTTCCGGCTTTTCAGCAGCGGTCGCGGGCCGAGGCGGCGTGGGCCTGCAAACCCTCGGCGTCGGCCAGGGCTGCCGCGATCGGCGCCAGTTTCTTCGCGCCGTCCGGTGTGCAGGCAATCAGGCTGCTGCGCTTCTGGAATTCGTACACACCCAGGGGATTCGCATAACGCGCCGCGCGCGAGGTCGGCAGCACGTGGTTGGGCCCGGCGCAGTAGTCCCCGATCGCCTCCGGCGAGTGGCGGCCGAGAAAAATGGCACCGGCGTGACGCACCTGCTTCAGCAGTACGGTCGGGTTCTCGACCGACAGCTCCAGGTGCTCGGGCGCGATGCGGTTGGAGATCTGCACCGCCTCGGTGATGCTGCGGGTCAGGATCAACGCACCGCGATCCTTCAGCGAGGCGGCGATGATGCGCCGGCGCGGAAGCTCCCTGGAGCGCTCCTGCATGGCGGCGGCGACCTTGTCCAGGAATGCCGCATCCGGCGACAGCAGGATGCATTGCGAGTCTTCGTCGTGCTCGGCCTGCGAGAACAGGTCCATCGCGATCCAGTTGGGATCGGTCTGGCCGTCACAGATGATCACGATTTCCGACGGGCCAGCGACCGAGTCGATGCCGACCTGCCCGAACACCTGTCGCTTGGCAGCGGCGACGTAGGCGTTGCCCGGCCCGACGATTTTGTCGACCGCCGGGATGGTCGGCGTGCCGTAGGCCATGGCGGCGATCGCCTGGGCACCGCCAATGGCGTACACCCGGTCCACGCCAGCCAGGTGTGCGGCGGCCATGACCAGTGGGTTGCGCTCGCCTTGCGGCGTGGGCACGCACATGATGATTTCCGAAACGCCGGCCACCTTGGCCGGGATCGCGTTCATCAGTACCGACGACGGATAGGCCGCCTTGCCGCCCGGCACATACAGGCCCACCCGATCCAGCGGTGTGATGCGCTGCCCCAGCTTGTTGCCGTGTTCGTCGGTGTACTCAAAGTCGGCCAGCGACTGTTTCTCGGCGTAGGCCTTGATGCGCGCGGCCGCCGTTTCCAGCGCGCCGCGCAGGTCCGCCGACAGTGAGCGCCACGCCCCGCCGCGACTCTCGCTGGAAATCTCCAGGTCGGCCACCGTCCGGGCGCGGTGCCGATCGAAGCGGTCGGTGTACTCAATCACCGCAGCATCGCCGCGGCGGCGAACCTCATCGATGATCTGGGCAACGCTCTCGGTCAACTCGGCACGGGACTGCGGCGCACGGTCCATCAGGCGGGCAAATTCCGTCTCAAAGCCCGCATCGCGTGATTCGAGCCGCCGAATCTCCAGCGGGGCGACGCGCTCGCCGCCGCGTCCGCGGCCGCGCGGTCGCCGGCTCATGCGGCCTTCCGCGCCACCGCGTCGCGGAAGCGGTCCAGCCAGTAGCGCATTTCAGCGTGCTTCATCTTCATCGCTGCCTTGTTTACCACCAGCCGCGTACTGATCTGGGTGATGACTTCGGTTTCCTTCAAGCCATTGGCGCGCAGGGTGCTGCCGGTGTTGACCAGGTCGACGATGCAGTCGGCGAGGCCCACCAGCGGCGCCAGTTCCATCGAGCCGTAAAGCTTGATGATCTCGACTTGTTCGCCCTTGTCGGCAAAATAACGACGGGTGATCTCCGGGTACTTGGTGGCCACCCGCAGTCGCCCGCGGATCGGCGGGCGGCCCGCCGCGGCGGCCACCGACAGCCGGCAGCGGGCGATCTGCAGGTCAACCGGTTCGTACAGGGCGTCGCCACCGTGCTCCATCAGGACGTCCTTGCCGACGATGCCGAAATCGGCCGCGCCGTGCTCGACATAGGTCGGGACGTCGGTGGGGCGGATGATCAGGAGTTCGACGTTGGGATCGCGCGAGGGCAGGCGCAGCTTGCGGTCGTCGAGGCCGGCCTTGGGCGCAAGGCCGATGGCCTCGAGCAGCGGGGCGCTTTCTTCGAGGATGCGGCCCTTGGACAGGGCAAGCGTGAGTTTGGCGGTCATGGGCCGCGCATGTTAGCGAAGAACGGCGTGCGCCACCGCCCGGCTTGTCTCTGCGAACTGGCGCTCTTGGGTTCATGGAAGCCGCGCCCGAGTCTGGCTTGAGTCTGCGAACTGGCGCTCTTGGGTTCATCGAAGCCGCGCCCGAGTCTGGCTTGCGTCTGCGAACTGGCTCGCCGACTGCCGCTACGCGGCACCCGTCGGGCTAACGCCCTCGGGCTCCGGTCGGCTGCGCTTTACGTTCGCCACGCAAGCCAGTTCTCCGGGCGCGGCGGTGTCGACCCGGGCGCCCGCGGACCCGGGCCAGGCTACTTGCTGAATCGCTGGACGCCCCGCACCGGATTGCCGCGGAACGGTCGTTGGCTTGGCGTAGCGAAGTAAAGCGAGCAAGGACTGGAACCCGAGGGCGGGCCGAGACATGGCGAGGCTCGCCGAGCGGCGGTCCGGCGAGCCATTCGCGGAGACAAGCCGCGACCGGCGCGGCTTCCATTAACCCAAGCGCGCCAAGCCGAAGACGCGGGCGGCGCTGGCTAGTTGCCGGCGATGGTCATCGCGTCGATCAGCACCGAGCCGGTGTGGATGCCGCTGCGGGCGTCGACATCGTTGCCGACCGCCCGGATTGCCCGGAACATCTCCGGCAAGTTGCCGGCGATCGTGATCTCCTCCACCGGAAAGACGCGCTCGCCCTTCTCCACCCAGTAGCCGGCGGCGCCACGCGAATAATCCCCCGTCACCGGGTTCACGCCCTGCCCCATCAACTCCGTCACCACCAGTCCCGTGTCCATCTCGCGCAACAAATCCTCAAACCCCTTCGGGCCGGAATCCGCCACCAGGTTGAACACGCCACCCGCGTTGCCAGTGGACTCCATGCCCAGCTTGCGCGCCGTGTAACTGCCCAGGAGGTATCCCTGCAGGACACCCGCCTCAACCAGCGTGCGCTCGGTGGTGGCCACGCCCTCCTGGTCGAAGGCCGCGCTGGACGCGCCGCGCGGGATGAACGGTTGCTGGCTCAGCCGGACCCATGGCGCAAACACCGGCTGTCCCAACTTGTCGAGCAGGAAGCTCGCCTTGCGGTACAGCGCGCCGCCGGAAACCGCGGACACGAAATGGCCCCAGAACCCGCGCGCCATCTCCGGGACAAACAACACCGGCGCGCGCTGCGTGGCCACCTGCCGCGCCCCGGTGCGGGCCACGGCGCGCTCGCCGGCGCGACGACCGACCGATGCTTCGGATTCGAGGTCGCCCGGATGGCGCGCGGTGCTGTACCAGTCGTCGCGCTGCATCTTTCCGTCGTTCTGCACGATGGCCGAGCAGGCCAGGTAATGCTCCGAGCCGCGGCGCTCGGCGATGAAGCCGTGCGAGTTTCCGTACAACTCAAGGCCGCGCGAGGTGTGCAGGCTGGCACCCTCGGTTTGCGCAACGCCGTTCACCGCCAGCGCGGCGGCCTCGCATTCGCGGGCCCGTTCAATGGCCTCGTCCGGGGTGATGTTCCAGGGATGGTCGAGATCAAGGTCGGGAAACAGGGTCGCCATGCGCGAGGCATCCGCCAGGCCATTGCAGTTGTCCTCGCCGCTGGCGCGCGCAATCGCCCAGGCGGAGGCAGCGGCCTGGGCGATGCCGGCGGCGGTCAGGTCCGCGCTGCTGGCCGATCCGCTGCGGTGCCCGTCATACACCGTCAGGCTCAGGCCACGATCGTGGTGAAACTCCAGGGAGTCGACTTCGCCACGTCGCACCGTCACCGACAGGCCGCGACTCACTGACAGGCTGGCATCCGCCGCGCTCGCGCCAAGCCTGGCCGCCGCGTTCAGCGCCCGGGTCACGCCCGACTCCAGCTCGAGACGCTCGGGCAACACAAACCGCGGCGCCAGGGCGTTCATGCGCGCAGGGCCGCCAGCATGCGGGCATGCACGCCGCCGAAATCGCCGTTGCTCATGAACAGCAGCCGGTCGCCCGACTTGGCGGATGTCGCCAGGTCTGCGACCAGACGATCCAGATCCTCGTGCACCACGGCCTGTGCGCCGAGGACACCGAGCGCATCCCACTGCAGGTCCGGTCGCTGGAAAACATACACCGCATCGGCGTCCCGCAAGCTTTCAGCGAGCGCCTGCGCGTGCACGCCCAGACGCATGGTGTTGGAGCGCGGTTCCAGCACCGCGAGGATGCGGCCGCCCACCTGCGAGCGCAGCGCCTCGATCGTGGCCGCGATCGCCGTGGGATGGTGCGCGAAGTCGTCGTACACGGTCACGCCGCGCGCCTCGCCGATGCGCTCCAGCCGGCGGCTGACATTCTCAAACGAGGCTAGCGCGTCCAGGGCGGTCTGCGGCGGAACCCCAACGTGTGCGGCCGCCGCAATCGCCGCCAGCGCGTTGCTGGCGTTGTGCTCACCGGCCAGCGGCGTCGGTCCCGTCGCCACGGGCTTGTCGTCAAAGCAGACCCGCAACTCGCCGCCCTCGAGGGTTGCAGACCAGCCCTTCGGATCGTTGAAGCGCTCGACCTCGCTCCAGCTGCCCTGCGCCAGCACGCGCGTGAGCGCGGCGTCGCGGGCGTTGGACAGGATGCGGCCGCTGCCCGGCACCGTGCGCACCAGGTGGTGAAACTGGCGCTCGATGCTGGCGAGGTCCGGGAAGATGTCGGCGTGGTCGAATTCGAGGTTGTTCAGGACCAGGGTGCGCGGGCCGTAGTGGACGAATTTGCTGCGCTTGTCGAAGAATGCCGTGTCGTACTCATCCGCCTCGACGACGAAAAACTTGCCCGATCCCAGTCGCGCGGATACGCCAAAGTTTCGCGGCACGCCGCCGATCAGGAATCCCGGCGCAAGGCCGGCATGCTCCAGCATCCAGGCCAGCAGGCTGGCGGTGGTGGTCTTGCCGTGGGTGCCGGCGACCGCGAGCACGTGCTGCCCGCGCAGGACGTTCTCGGCCAGCCATTGCGGCCCCGAGACATAGGGCAAGCCGGCGTCCAGCACGTGCTCCACCGCCGGATTTCCGCGCGACACCACGTTGCCCACGACCACCACATCCGGCGCCGGCGTGAGATGGGCGGCTTCGTAACCGCGCATCAAGCCAATGCCGAGCGACTCCAGCTGGGTACTCATTGGCGGCCAGGCCGCGGCATCCGATCCGGTCACGCGGTGACCCGCCGCACGCGCGAGCGCCGCGACGCCGGCCATGAACGTTCCACAAATTCCAAGAATGTGTAAATGCATGCGGGGAGCGGGTCAGTCGATGAGCAAGCCACTGATGGTGCCGGCGACCGACACCGAAACCAACGCGGTAAACAGGGACGCAAGCAGGCCCATCATGAGCGGCAGGTTCAAGGCATGCCGGTAGATGTTGGCCGACACCGCGAGGCTCCAGAGGGACAGCGCCAGCAACCCCAGCATCGGCAGCGGCGGCAGCGCCTCGGTGGTGGCCGTGTCCGGGGTTTCCGCCATCTTGATGATTTGCGGCGCAACAGCCGTCAGCAGCGGCAGCAGCAGGATGGTCAGCGCACTGCCGGTGGCAAACAGGCTGTTGATGGTCTGCTGCGCGCGGTTGCCGACCCGGCGCCAGTTCAGCAATTGCCAGGTCAGCGCGGCCATTACGCCCAGCGACACCAGGGCGTGCACCAGCGCCGGCAGCGGTGGCAGGGTCAGCCGATACTGAAAATAGGAAACCGCCACCGCCACCATCACCACCGTGCGCGTCGCCTGCAGGGAAAACGGAAAATCCTGCGGCCCTGCACGAAATTGCAGGAGTTTCAGGGTGGTGCGGGCCAGTTCTGTAAGCATCGCGATTCGTCCAATTAGTTGCGCGGATTCACCGTCACCCCGTGACGTTGCAATCCGCGCCGTTAGTGCCGCGGCGTAGCCGCCGGTACTAACGGTTATTCTACCGGGTATGACAAAGCCAACTTTCATCGACACGACCGACGCCCTCCTGCCCGCCCTCGAGGCCTGGCGCGACCGCCCCTGGATCGCCGTCGACACCGAATTCGTACGCGAGGAAACCTATCGCGCCCTGCTGTGTCTGGTCCAGATTGGCGACGGCACCACCTCGCTGTGCGTGGATGTCACCGCGATTGATCCCGCGCCGGTGTTCGAGTTCCTGGCGCGCCCGTCCATGACCAAGGTATTTCACTCCGCCGGCCAGGACCTGGAATTGTTTGTACAGCACACCGGCAATTGTCCGCGCCCGCTATTCGACACCCAGGTTGCAGCCGCCCTGTTGGGACACGGTGAGCAACTGGGATACGCCGCGCTGGTTGAGCGTCGGCTGGGCGAAAAAGTGGACAAGACCCTGTCGCGCACCGACTGGACCCAGCGGCCGCTGCCGCCGGCGGCGATCGCGTACGCGGCGGACGATGTGCGTCACCTGGCGGTGATGTATCCCGGCCTGCGCAAGGAACTGGAGCACCGCGGTCGACTGGCCTGGCTGGAGGAGGAATGCGCGCGCTGGACCGAGGCGGCGCGCTATCTGCCGAAGCCGGAACTGGCCTGGCGTTCGCTGAAGGGCCTGGCCCGGCTGGACGGCGCCGCGCAGCAACGGGCCGCCAAGCTGGCGGCCTGGCGTGAGCTTGAGGCACAGAAGCGCAATCGTCCCCGGCGCTGGATCCTGGATGACGAGGCGCTGTGCCGCCTGGCCCAGCGCCCACCGACGGCACCGGAACAGATGAAGGGCCTGGAGGGCATTTCCGACAAGCTGATCGCACGCGTCGGCGCTGAGCTGGTCACGGTGTTGCAGGAACCTGCGGCGTCGACCGACGTTCTGGTGCGCGATGAGCGCCCGGATGCCGAGTTGCGGCGCAAGGTGCAGGCGCTGCGCGACACGCTGACCCAGATCGCCGAGAAGGAACAAATCGCGGCGACCCTGATCGCGACCCGCAGCGACCTGGAGGCCCTGGCCACCGACGGTGCGTCCGCCGACATTCCACTGTTACGCGGCTGGCGCCGGGACGTGGCCGGCAACGCGCTGCTGGGAACGTAGCGCCGCTGCCGCAGCGCCTTCGCGGCGCTAAGGCAGCGCGGCCTGGATGCGGTGGAAGATGTCTTCCATCCTCCCCTCGCCGTCGACCGAGACAAACTTGTTTTGCTTCTTGTAGTAATCGATCAACGGCTCGGTCTGTTCCTGGTAGACCTTCAACCGGCTGCGGATCGTTTCCTCGTTGTCGTCGGCGCGGTGCACCAGCTCGCCGCCGTCGATATCGCAGATCCCTTCCTTCCGGGTCGGACTGAAGTGGATGTTGTAGAGGTGCCCGCAAACCTTGCAGGTGCGGCGACCGGTCAGGCGCTTGATCAGGTTCTCGAATTTCACGTCGAGCAGGATTGCCTTGTGCAGCGGCTTGTCTTCCGCCGCCAGCATCCCGTCCAGCGCGCTCGCCTGCGGCAGCGAGCGGGGGAAGCCATCCAGGATGAATCCGAAGCGGGTGTCCTTGTGCTGCAGGCGCTCGCGGATCATGCCGACCACGATGTCGTCCGCCACCAGCTTGCCCGCGTCCATCGCACTCTTGGCCTTGGCACCGAGTTCGGTACCGGCCGCCACCGCCGCACGCAGCAGGTCGCCGGTCGAGATCTGGGGGTTGGCGTACTCCTCCATCAGCCGGCGGGCCTGGGTGCCCTTGCCCGAGCCGGGCGCACCGAAGAAAACCAGTCTCATGTCAGGGCCTGCTCGCCGAAGTCGGTTTGCACGGTAACTGCTGGCCCGAGTGGCCGTCAATCCGTATCCTGTGCGCCTCATTTCGGAGCGCGACATGCCCAAGCCACGCAATGCCTTTTATGCCCAGTCCGGCGGCGTCACCGCCGTCATCAATGCCTCCGCGGCCGGCGTCATCCAGACCGCCCGCAAGCACAAGAAACACATCGGCAAGGTGTACGCGGGGCGCAACGGCATTATCGGCGCGCTGACCGAAGACTTGATCGACACCAGCAAGGAATCCGCGGCCAACATCGCCGCCCTGCGGCAGACCCCGGCCGGTGCCTTTGGCTCCTGCCGCTACAAGCTGAAGGGCTTTGACAAGAATCAGGCCGAGTACGAGCGCCTCATTCAGGTCTTCAAGGCTCACGACATCGGTTACTTCTTCTACAACGGCGGCGGCGACTCGGCCGACACCTGCCTCAAGGTCTCGCAGATCAGCGCAAAGCTGGGTTATCCGATCCAGGCCCTGCATGTGCCCAAGACCATGGACAACGACCTGCCGCTAACCGATACCTGCCCCGGCTTTGGCTCGGCCGCCAAGTACACCGCCGTGTCGATTCGTGAGGCCGGCTACGACCTTGCCTCGATGTCCAAGACCTCGACCAAAGTCTTCATCCTTGAGGTGATGGGCCGGCACGCCGGCTGGACTGCCGCGGCGGGCGGCCTTGCCGCCGAGACCGAGGCCGACGGCCCGCAGGTGATCCTGTTTCCCGAAATCGTGTTCGACGAGGCCAAGTTCCTGGCCAAGGTCGACGCGACGGTGAAGAAGGTCGGCTGGTGCACCATTGTCGCCAGTGAAGGCCTGCACGCGCCCTCGGGCGAGTTCCTGTCCGAGGCCGGCGGCAAGGATGCCTTTGGCCACTCGCAACTGGGTGGCCTTGCGCCACTGCTGGCCAAACTGCTCAAGGACAAGCTGGGCCTGAAGTACCACTGGGCGGTCGCCGACTACCTGATGCGCTCGGCGCGCCACATCGCCAGCAAAACCGACCTCGACCAGGCCTATGCCGTAGGCAAGCACGCGGTCGAATTGGCCGTGAAGGGCAAGAGTGGCGTGATGGCCAGTATCGTGCGCAAGTCCGACCAGCCCTATCGCTGGACCGTCGGGGAAGCGCCGTTGGATAAAGTGGCGAATGTCGAAAAGAAAATGCCACGCGATTTCATTAGCGCGGACGGTTTCCACATCACCGACAAGTGCCGGCGTTACCTCGCCCCGCTGATCGCCGGCGAGGACTACCCGGTCTACAAGAACGGCATGCCGCGCTACGTGCGGCTGAAGAACGCGCCGGTGGCAAAAAAGTGCCCGCCGTTTGAGCTGAAAAAGTAGCGGGACACCCGAATGGAGTACCCGCCTGCGCCCCTGTCCCGGCGGCGCATCCCCTGTTATTATCGCGCGCGTTTCGGGGGGGGCAGAAAACGGGGACAGCCCCTATTTCGGACAGAAAAATGGGGACAGTCCCCGTTTTCTGCATAGCTAACTACTTAAAGCATCAGGAGATTTTCATGCTGGTTACCAACGGTCTTTGGATCGCGCTGGGCTGCGCCCTTGCTGCGATCGTCTACGGAATCATCTCGGTGCGTTGGGTGCTGGCGAAGTCGCCCGGCAACGCGCGCATGCAGGAAATTGCTGCCGCCATCCAGGAAGGCGCGATGGCTTACCTGAACCGCCAGTACGCGACGATCGGCATCGTCGGCGGAATCCTGTTCGTCGCCCTCGGGTTTGCGCTGGGCTGGTACACCGCGATTGGCTTCGCGATCGGCGCGATACTTTCCGGCGCCACCGGTTACATCGGCATGAACGTCTCCGTGCGCTCCAACTCCCGCACGGCGCAGGCCGCGCACGAGGGCATGAACGCCGCGCTGGCGGTTGCCTTCCGCGGCGGCGCCATCACCGGCATGCTGGTCGTGGGCCTCGGCCTGCTCGGCGTCGCCGGCTACTTCATGGTCGTCAGCCGCATGGCGGGCCAGGACGTTGCGCTGCACGGCCTGGTCGGCCTGGCCTTCGGCGGCTCGCTGATCTCGATCTTCGCGCGCCTCGGCGGCGGCATCTTCACCAAGGGCGCTGACGTCGGCGCCGATCTGGTCGGTAAAGTCGAAGCCGGCATTCCGGAAGATGATCCGCGCAACCCGGCGGTCATCGCCGACAACGTCGGTGACAACGTCGGCGACTGCGCCGGCATGGCGGCCGACTTGTTCGAGACCTACGCGGTGACCGTCGTCGCCACCATGGTGCTCGTCGGCCTGATGGCCGCGACGCTCGGCCCCAACGCCGTGCTCTATCCGCTGGTCCTTGGCGGCGTCTCGATCATCGCCTCGATCGTCGGCACGTTCTTCGTCAAGACGAAGGAAGGCGGCAACATCATGAACGCGCTGTACAAGGGCGTCGCCGTGTCGGGCGTACTCGCACTGATTGCGTTCTACCCGATCACGATCCAGTTCTTCGGCGACACCGCCCTGGGCAACAACCTGTTCTGGTGCGCGTTCATCGGTCTGGTCCTGACCGGCGTCATCATGTTCATCACCGAGTACTACACCGGCACGAACTTCAAGCCGGTGCAGCACATCGCGGCGGCCTCGCAGACCGGCCACGCCACCAACATGATCGCGGGCCTGGGCATCTCGATGAAGTCCACGGCCTGGCCGGTGCTGGCAGTTTGCGCCGCCATCTACGGCGCCTACGAGCTGGGCGGCCTGTACGGCATCGCCACCGCCGCGACCGCGATGTTGTCGATGACCGGCATGATCGTTGCGCTGGACGCCTACGGCCCGATCACGGACAACGCCGGCGGCATTGCCGAGATGGCCAAGCTGCCCAAGGAAATCCGCAACATCACCGATCCGCTCGACGCGGTGGGCAACACCACCAAGGCCGTCACCAAGGGGTACGCCATCGGTTCGGCGGGCCTCGCCGCGCTGGTGCTGTTCGCCGACTACACCCACAACCTCAACCTGATGCCGAAGTACGCGGGCATGACCTTTGACCTGTCGGATCACATGGTGATCATCGGCCTGTTCATCGGCGGCATGGTTCCCTACCTGTTCGGCGCGATGGGCATGGAAGCGGTCGGCCGCGCCGCCGGCGCGGTGGTGATCGAAGTCCGCCGCCAGTTCCGGGATATCAAGGGCATCATGGAAGGCACCGCCAAGCCGGAGTACGGCGTTGCGGTCGACATGCTGACCAAGGCGGCGATCAAGGAAATGATCGTCCCGTCGCTGTTGCCGATCTTCGTACCGGTCATCGTCGGCTTGGTGCTGGGACCCAAGGCCCTCGGCGGCGTGCTGATTGGCACCATCGTCACCGGCCTGTTCTTGGCCATCTCGATGACCACCGGCGGCGGTGCCTGGGACAATGCCAAGAAGTACATTGAGGACGGCCACTTCGGCGGCAAGGGTTCCGAGGCGCACAAGGCCGCGGTCACCGGCGACACCGTGGGCGATCCCTACAAGGACACCGCCGGCCCGGCGATCAACCCGCTGATCAAGATCATTAACATTGTGGCCCTGCTGCTGGTGCCGCTGCTGTAAGGCAAGTTTGCTGCAATAAAAAAAGGCCCCGGACTCCGGGGCCTTTTTCCTGGCGCGACTCAGAAGCTCAACTGGAACTGCAGCGCGGGCTTCAGGCCACTCGCCGCGCCCTCGAAATCCATCGCGGTGGGCGTGATCGCCAGTCGCCCGAACGGAAACTCCCAACGCGTCAGCTCGTGGTTGCTGAGGATGCCGATTACGGCGCCGGCCGCCACGTCACGCGGCCAGTGGTTGCCGGTGGCGACACGGCTCCAGCCGGTGAATCCGGCGGCCACGTAGGCCGCGGCGCCCGACCAGTTGCCGTAATGGATGCGGATGAACTCGGCCCCCGTAAACGCCGCCGCTGTGTGGCCCGACGGAAAGGACTGACCCGAACCGTTCGGCCGCTCGGCGTCGATGCTGTACTTCAGGGCGTAGGTCACGACCTCGGTCCGGACCATCGCCACGGCCAGGTCATGGCGCGGCGTGCCGTTCAGCGTCAGGCCGTCAAACATCGAGCCCGGCATCGTCGCGGCACCCGCCTGCAGTGGCGCGGCGCTGTCGACGTCCCGGTCGTCGTACTCCAGGAACGTCAGCGCCAGGGCGGCCAGCGGCAATCCAACCTGCAAGGCGTCGCCGGCTTGTCCGATGTCCCGCTGCGTTGCCTCACCCGCCGCCGCCGTGCAGGCAACGCCGGCGAGCAGGGTCGCTTGCGTGAGGCATAGAATTTCCGTCTTCAGCTTTCGATATTGGCTGTCCATTTTTCGTCTCTCACTTGGTCAGTGGGAGTAGTCCCGGCGGCGCGGCGGGCGCGCCGGGGCGATGAATCACGCTGAGTTCGGCGGCGTCCCGCAGCAGGTCTACCTGCAGCACGTCCACCCGCAGCACCTGCAATCCGGTGCGGGTCGCGATGTCTTCGGCCAGCCGCGTTTCACTGCCGGGGCTCAGCAACTCGATTCGGTCGTAGAGCATCAGGGTGGAACGCTCGTTGGCAGAGGGCCCGAGTTCCAGCAAGGCCGCAAGCCCGGCAATCACGCCATTCACGACCAGCAGTTCCGCCAGGGACATTTCAGTTGCGGCAACCGCATTGATGATGCCGACGCCAATGGCGATGAACAGGTACGTCAGGTCGCGGCTGCGAATTTGCTCGGTGCGGAAGCGCAGAACGCCAAAGATGCCGAACAGCGCCAGGCCAAAGGCCATGCCGGTCGAAAGCTTGCTCAGGACCATGCACAGGCAAAACGTCACCACGTTGAACAGGAAGCTGATGAACAGCATTTCGCGATTGCGATAACGCCGGAAATAGACCTGCCGGATGATCAGGGTGGCGACGATCAGGTCCAGCGCCAGCCGCCACAGAAGCGTGAGCAGCGCCGCGCCATCGACAAGCGTGCCGGTACCCAACAGGGCGTTCATGCGACCTCCGGCAGCAGACGCCGCAGACCCGGCAGCAGGCGGTTGCGGCGCACCTCGGGCCGGGTGCTGGCGATGGCGGCGCAGTACTTGCTGGACCAACTCGGCCGAAACCCGCTGTCGCGCAGCCGGCGCATGGCCGGGGTGTCGCGGCGGCAACGCGCTTGCTTGATTTCAATGACGGCCATGCCCACCGAGGCACGGGCGACGTTGGCGTTCCCGGTACCAAACCGCAGGTCAAAGTCGATGGTCACGCGCTCGGGATGACGCAACCCGATCAGCGTCACGCGCCGGTATTCGGTGCAGGCCTGCGGTTGCAGGACCGCGGTGATGCCAGTGGTGGAACGAACGAAGGCCTGGTCCTCGGCACTCAGGCAGTTGTCGCCGTAGGCGTGCGGGCGGCGGGTCTTGACGGTCAGGTTCTCGCCGCGGCGGGTCTTGATCTCCAGCTGGCTGAGCTGCCGGTCGGTGTAGTGGCGCAGCCGGACCTTGTGGCGCACGCGACAGCCGCGCCGGTGGGCGTGGAACAACTCCAGGTTTTCCGTATCGAAGTACAGCGTCCGGTACTGCGCCAGCCCGTCCGCGGCGCCACCGGGCAACTTGGCGTAGTCGCCGCGCAATTGGCGGATGAACTCCAGCGTGGCGGCCAGCGGCAGCACGAACTTGATGTCGGTGCGCCGTCCCAACTCGCTGCTGGCCAGCAGGGTGGGCGTGGCGACCGGGAACGAGGCCAGCAGCCGCAGCCACTCCAGTTCGGTGATGGGCATTGGCCTAGAACCTCACCTGCAGCCAGAGGTACAGCTTGTCGTCCTGGCGTGCGCCATCGCGAAGCTGGCGGTACTCGTAGTTCAGCAACACCCGAACCGGGGCCGAAGCTTCGCCGTAGTAGGCGCCCACGGTCCAGCGCTTGAAATCGTCGTCGAATTGGTCAAAGCGAACCACCGGGCCGACCTGGTAGTCCGAGCGTCCGACCAGGGTGTAGTACCAGCCGGCCGGCTCGTCCGTGCCGATGTCCGCTGGAATCGGGCTGGACACGATGGTTTCCTGGCCTTGTGCGTACTCGGCGCTGGCGAGGAGCCAGCGCTGCTCCACCTGCACATCAATGCCGACCCGCTTGAACTCAATAAAGATATCGTCAGTCGGGTCATTCGGATCTTCCACTTCCAACATGTCGCCGGACGCCGCCGACAGGCCCGCGCGCACGATGAAGTCGTTGCGGCTGTCTTCCGTGTCGTTGTCCTTGTAGCGGAAGCCAATCCGGCCCCACAGGTTCTTGCGCTGGCTGTTGTCGGCCTGCACGTTTATGCCGGCGCCATTGACCACCGCGATGGCATCTTCAAGGCGGAACCCGCCGCCCAGCTTTACGTTGCCCCTGACGCTGACGCCGATGTCGCGCAGATTGATGCCGCGCCCCAGGCTCTCGGACAGTTCGGTCCGGTTGACGGTGTACAGTTTGCTGGACGACACGTCGTTCTCGTAGCCGAACGGCGTCTTCTGCTGGCCGATGCGGATGACATGACGCGGGATCAGCTTCACGTCGATGAACGCGTCGCGCAGAATGCCGCTGACTTCTGGTGCGCGCGGATCAATCTCGAGGTCGTAGGAGACGATCGGGTTGATGTCGCCCTTCACGCCGAGACGCAGGCGCTGGATGCGAAAGAAGTCGTTGTCGGCGTCCGGGTCTTCTCCGGTGTGGTAGGCCTGCTGGAAAAACGTCTGGACGTAGCCAAACACCTCGGGGCCACGCATTTGCGATTCGCTCGACGAGTCTGCCGCCGGGCCCGCGACGGCCTCGGCGTGCGGCAACCCGGCCATTACCAGAGCCGCGGCGCAGCCCAGCAGCTGCACGCTGCGGTGTAGCGAGTTTGATTTTGAGTTCTTCATCGGCATTTCCCCTGGTGGCGCAACGTTCAGCCCTGTTATTGCAACATCGGGGCCAGATGCAGGTCACTGACTTTGAAGGGCTTTTTATGCGGGCCTGGGGAATTTCCTGCCGAAACCGGCGGCATTGGTGCCGGCACCGGCACGAGCGGTATCGGTAGCGTCGGCGGGAGTTCATCGCCCCACCCTGCGCGGCCGCAACGCTGGCACAGGATTCGCTTGTTACTGTGCCCAGTGACGCACACCGCCAACTTTTCGGAGAACGCTTTTGAAACCGGGACTGTTCGTTCTGTTGAGCCTGCTTTTCCTTGGGACCACCGCGATTTTGATCGCGTGGGTCGACCGCCCGCTTGCGGCCTTCATCCAGGCGACACCCGCCGTCGGCGCGCTGGGCAAGGTCCTGACCTCGGCCCTGGAGTGGCTGGTGCTGATTCCGGTTTGGAAGCATGCGCTCGCTGCCGCCGCCGTAACGGCGGGCGTACTCCTCTACCTGCTCGGTCGCGCCGAAGCCCGCATTGCCTGGTTTGTGGCGGCCACGCTTTTCGCCTCGCACCAACTCGCGAACGTCTTGAAGGGTGTGTTCGGCCGCTTGCGACCGCTGGACCAAATTGCCGCGGGCCCGGACGCACCCATGTTTTTCGTTGCGGGCAATACGTCCTTCCCCTCGGGGCACACGGCGCTCTACTTCGGCTTGTGCCTGCCGCTGGCCCTGTGCCTGCCGCGTTGGCGCTGGCCGCTGCTGGCGATGGCCTCCGTGGGCGGCTTGTCCCGGGTGTTTGAAAGCGCGCACTACCCCAGCGACGTGCTGGCCTCGGCCTACATGGTGCTGGCCGTCGCACTGCTCCTTCGCACCCCTATACTG
>JANNAK010000069.1:0-11461 GCA_031384195.1 Gammaproteobacteria bacterium | reverse complement strand
ACCACCGCCACCGGACCCAGTTCACAGCGGTCCAGGCAGCCGGACTGGTTGATCCGGACTTTTCCCTTTCCGGCCAGTCCCAGCTTCTTCACTTCGGCCTTGGCGTAGTCGCGCACGCGGGTCGCGCCCTTGTCATTGCAGCAGCCACGCGGGTCGTCGGCCGAGCGCTGGTTGCAGCAGAAAAACACATGTCGCTGGTAGTAGCTCATGGCGACAGGCCGGGCGGTCCTTCGATGCGATCGGGATGATGGCCGCGCATGAAATCCACCTCTCGCTCAGGTCGGAATCGACTGGAACTCCTATGATACCGGGCATGTCCACAGCCGCGTCACACCGGTTCCCGATCGAGGCGGCCGACCTATGCGTCAAGTGCGGCATGTGCCTGCCGCACTGCCCCACTTACGGTGCGACTCTGGACGAGGCCGAGTCGCCGCGCGGCCGCATCATGCTGATGCAGGGCCTGGTCACCGGCCGCCTGCAACCCGGCGCCGCACTCGACGGGCACCTCGACCGTTGCCTGGGCTGTCGCGCCTGCGAGGCGGTGTGTCCTGCCGATGTGCCCTACGGGCGCCTGATCGATTCGGTCCGCACGATCCTTGCCGAACGCCGGCCGGCGCGCACGCGCCTGACGCGGCTGATGGCGTTTGCACTGGTTAATCGCCCGATTCGGGTTTGGGTGGCGCTGGCACTGTGGACCTACCGGAAATTGGGAGTGCAGGCTCTGGTGCGCGCGGGCCACCTGCTGGGTCGCGGCAAGCTGGCGCGACTGGAGTCACTGCTGCCGGACATCCACCTGCCGCGCCAACCGGTGACGTCCGGTCGAAGTGGATCGGGAGGTGATGTCAGCTTGTTCACCAATTGCACCAGCCCCCTGTCCGAACCGCAGGCCTTGCAGTCCGCGGTGCAGTTGCTCGAAGCCCTCGGCTGCACGGTCACGGTTCCGGACCGCCAGACCTGCTGCGGGGCGATGCATCAGCACGCCGGCCTGGCGGCAGCCGCCGGCGCCTGTGCGCGGCGCAATGTCGAATGTTTCAAGGCGGCGCCTGCGGTGGTCGGCATCGCCAGCGGCTGCACCGCCCAACTGGTGGAATACGACCAGCTGTTAGAGGGCGCGGCCGCCGAGGCCTTCGCCGGGAAAACCAGCGACATCCATGGTTTCCTGTCCGCGCACGCGGACACGGCGCGACTGCGCTTTCGCCCGCTCAAGGCCCGCGTCCTGCTGCAGACGCCGTGCACGCTGCGAAACGTGATCAAGGGCGATGCTGCCGTGCGCGCGCTGCTGGCTCGGATCCCGGAACTGGAAGTGATCCCGATGGACAGCCAGTGCTGCGGCGCCGCCGGCAGCTATTTCGTCAGCCAGCCCGAGATGGCCGACCGCTTGCTGGAGCCGAAGCTGGCGCTGGCGGAAGTCCAGCGTCCGGACTACGTCCTGTCCAGCAATGTCGGCTGCTCCATGCACCTGGCAGCCGGCTTGCGGCGCGCCGGGATCAAGGTGCCGGTGTGGCACCCGGTTCGGCTGCTGGCACAGCAGCTGGACGCAGGAGCATCGCCTCCAGCTTGAGCAGCAGGACTTCGGCGAGTTCATCCTGGATGAAGGCCTGCAACCGCGCCTCCTCGGCTTCCTTGGCGAGGATTTGCTGCGCATTGAAACTGTAGTCGCGCGACACCTGCAATTCTTCGGCTGCCACGAGCACCTTGCCGCCGGAGTGCAATTCGTAGGTCACCTTCACGGTGAGCTGGTACTCCACCGCCTTGCCGAAGGGATCCACCGACAGGATTTGCCGAACTTCGGTCATGTTTGAGACGCGCAGGACCGATCGTGCCGCGCCCAGGCTGCCGGTCACCTGCGCTCCGCGCCGGAGCAGGCGTGCGCGCAGGGCAGACTCCAGCTCGGGCTTGGACACCCGGTAGGGCGTCAACAAGTCGATGTAGACCGAGTCCAGCGCCTCTGGCAACGGCCGGCTGCCGGCAAAATGGAATCCGCAGCCCGACAGCAGAGCGGCACACAGGACCACGGCGGAACGCAGCATCAGACGACGAAATTGACCAGCTTGCCGGGGACCACGATCTGCTTCTTGATCGGCAGTCCGGCCACGAATTTCTGCACGTTTTCGTCGGCCAGCGCGGCCTCGATGACGGCCTCCTGGCCGGCATCGACAGCGACCTCGATGCGACCGCGCAGCTTGCCGTTGACCTGGACCACCAGCGCGACGGTGGCGGCGAGCAGCGCCTGCGGCTCCGGCTCCGGCCACGGCGCATCAATGACGGCACCCTCGTGGCCGAGTGAAATCCAGAGTCCGTGGCAGATGTGCGGCACGATCGGCGACAGCATTGCCACCAGTGACGACAGCGCTTCGTGCGCCACCGCCCGACCCTGCGGACTGGAGTCTTCAAAGGCGTTGATCGCGTTCAGCAGCTCCATGCCGCTGGCCACCACATTGTTGAACTTGAGCCGCCGGGAGATATCGTCGCCCGCTTTTTGCAGGGTCTCGTGGAGTTTCTGGCGCAGGCGCTTCTGCCCGTCGTTGAGCGCGTTGCGGTCCAGCGCCGGCGCCGCGCCCGCCGACACCTGCTCGTGCACACGCTTCCACAATTTCTTCAGAAAGCGTGCCGAACCTTCGACGCTGGCGTCGGACCATTCCAGCGTGTCCTCCGGCGGCGAGGCGAACATCGTGTACAGGCGCACCGTATCCGCGCCGTAACGGTCGACCAGGATTTGCGGGTCGACGCCATTGTTCCTGGACTTGGACATGGTGCCCAGGCCACCCACCTCGACCGGCTGGCCGTCCCGCACCAGGATGGCGCGCGGCGGATCCGTGCCCTCGACCTTGACGTCGGTCGGGTTGAAATAGCGGAGGCGGCCACTGTCCTCGCGACGGAAATAGATCTGGTTCAGCACCATGCCCTGCGTCAGCAGGTTGCGGAACGGCTCGCGCACCGAGACCAGCCCTAGTTCCTGCATGACCTTGGTCCAGAAGCGGGAATAGAGCAGGTGCAGGATGGCGTGCTCGATGCCGCCGATGTACTGGTCCACCGGCATCCAGTAATTCGCACGGCTGTCCACCATGGCCTCGTTGTTGTCCTTCGAGCAATAGCGCAGGAAGTACCAGGACGAGTCCACGAAGGTGTCCATGGTGTCGGTTTCGCGTCGCGCGGCACCGTCGCAGGACGGGCACCGGCAAGACAGGAAAGCCTCATGCTTGGCCAGCGGATTGCCGCTGCCATCGGGAACCAGATTGTCCGGCAGCACCACCGGCAACTGCTCCTCCGGCACCGGCACATCGCCGCACTTTGCACAATGGATGATCGGGATCGGGCAGCCCCAATACCGCTGGCGCGAAATGCCCCAATCGCGCAGGCGCCATTGCACCTGCTTTTCGCCCAGGCCCTTAGCGGTGAGATCGGCGGCGATCGCAGCCACCGCTTTTTCATACGGGAGGCCATCGTAGGCACCCGAATTCACGCAGGTGCCGCGCTTGTCGGCGTACCACTCCTGCCAGTTCTGGCTGTCGTACGCGCGCTGTTCGACATCAATCACCTGAACGATCGGCAACGGATACTTGAGGGCAAAGGCGAAATCGCGCTCGTCATGCCCCGGCACGCCCATCACCGCGCCCTCGCCATAGGACATCAGGACGTAGTTGCCGACCCACACCGGCAAGGACGCGCCGCTCAGGGGGTGGCGCACGGCAAATCCCGTCGCCATTCCCTTTTTCTCTTGCGTCGCGATTTCGGCCTCGGTCACGCCGCCCTTGCGGCATTCCTCAATGAAGTTCGCCAGCGCCGGATTGTCGCGCGCCAGTCGTAGTGCCAGCGGGTGCTCAGCCGCCACCGCGACAAAGGTCGCACCCATCAGGGTGTCGGCGCGGGTGGTGAACACCCACAGCTTCTCGTCGCGGCCATCGATGGCATAGCGAAACGCGAGGCGCACGCCCTCGGAGCGCCCAATCCAGTTGGCCTGCATGGCGCGGACCCGCTCCGGCCAGCCGGGCAGCGAGTCAAGATCAGCCAGCAAGGATTCCGAGTGGCCGGTGATGCGCAGGTAGTACATCGGGATCTCGCGCTTTTCCACCAGCGCACCGGTGCGCCAGCCGCGCCCCTCGATGACCTGCTCGTTGGCCAGCACGGTCTTGTCCACCGGGTCCCAGTTCACCACCCCGGTTTTCTTGTAGGCGATGCCTTTTTCCAGCATGCGCAGGAACAGCCACTGGTTCCAGCGGTAGTACTCCGGCTCGCAAGTGGCCAGTTCGCGCGACCAGTCGATGGCAAAGCCCAGCGCCTGCAGTTGGCGCTTCATGTAGGCGATGTTGTCCCAGGTCCACTGCGCCGGCGGCACGTTGTTGGCCATCGCCGCGTTCTCGGCCGGCAGGCCGAAAGCGTCAAAACCAATTGGCTGCAACACGTTCTTGCCGCGCATGCGCTGGTAGCGGGAAATCACGTCGCCGATGGTGTAGTTGCGCACGTGCCCCATGTGCAGCCGCCCGCTGGGATAGGGAAACATGCACAGGCAGTAGAACTTTTCGCGGTCCGGATCTTCGGTCGCGCGGAACGAATTCCGGGAATCCCAAAAATGCTGCGCCGCACGCTCGACGCTGCGCGGATCGTATTCGTGCTGCATGGTGGCCGGTGGCTGGAAGCGGCGGCTAGTTTAGCAGCGGGGCCGCCGAGCCCTGCGGTGCTGACAAACATTGGCGTCATCCCGCAGTCGCTCGCCCCGAGCCCACCGGCAGGCGTACCATATCCAGATGAAAACAATGGTTATTTCGCGCCGCCGGATTTGGCGCGAACATTGCCTGCATTCCTTGTAGTCCAAGCGCGCGCGAGGGGTATTTCGTGAAAACCAACAAGGGCTTTACGCTGATTGAGTTGATGATCGTGGTCGCGATCATTGGCATCCTGGCCGCCATCGCAATCCCCGCGTATCAGGATTACATTGCCCGGGCGCAGGCGTCGGAGGCACTGGTACTGTTCAGCGGCGTCAAGGCGCCTCTGGCGGAGTACTATGCCGACAAGGGTGTGTGGCCGGCCGATCCGGACGAAATCGGCCTGAACACATCCGGCAAATATGTCGTTTCATCGGTGGAGTTTGTCGGCGGCGGCAACGGGACCACCCCGACACTCGCCCTGAAGGCGACCTTCAAAACGTCGGGGATCTCCCGCGCGATCCAGGGCAAGACCCTGCTGTTCGAAACCACCAATGCCGGCGCCAAATGGCGCTGCTACTCCCCGGGTGGAGCAAGCGGCGTTGATTCCCGGTTCTTGCCATCGGCCTGCAAGTAACTGACAACCTTTGTCAGTTCACTACGTCAATCGCGTCAGCCAAATGAGTCAAGCAACGCCGGGTAGTAGCTAATCAAGCAACTGATTTATATGTGTTTTATCGAACTTTTCAGGGTGGCACATGTGTTGCTTTACCAATATCGGGATTAAACCCATAAAACCTACTCAGGAGTCACAAATGAAGAATCAGAAAGGCTTTACGCTGATCGAACTGATGATCGTGGTCGCGATCATCGGCATCTTGGCGGCCATCGCTATCCCGGCTTACCAGGACTACATCGCCCGCGCCCAGGTTTCGGAAGCGGTGCAGCTGCTCGCCGGCGGCAAAACCCCGATGGCGGAATTCTATTCCGACAAGGGCGTCTGGCCGACCGCTGCGCTGTCCGTGATGGGCAACGTTGGTCCGGGCAAGTACACCCAGTCCATCGCCCTCAGCACGGGTTCAACTCTTACTGCCCCCACTGCGATCTTGACGGCTACGATGAAGACCGCCGGGATCAACAAGAACCTGTTTGGCAAGAACATCGACATGAAGACCACCGACGGCGGCGCAACCTGGGCTTGCTCGACCGGCACGACCTCGGCAATCGACACCAAGTACCTGCCGGGCGCTTGCAAGTAACAGCTTAAGCAGTCACGCGTAACGGATGGCCGCCTATGGCGGCCATTCTTTTTTGTGGCCCTGAATTCAACACGGCTTTTTTTCCAGGAATTCTGGATGATGCGGAACAGTCGCCTGCGTAGTGGATTGGCGCTTTACCTTGCTCTGGCTGCCACCTGGCTTCTGTATGCGCCAGGGCTTGGCGGCGAATTCATCTTTGATGACTACCCGAACCTGTCCGGCCTGTCGCAGATCAACGCCGACCCCGGCCTGGCCTCGTACTCCCAGTATCTTCTAGGCGGCGTTTCCAGCAGTTTGGGGCGCCCATTGTCCGTTGCCAGTTTCGCCTTGCAGCACGACAGCTGGCCCAGGCATCCCGAGGATTTTCTTCGCGCCAACATCCTCCTTCACCTGTTGAATGGAGCACTGCTCTGCTGGTGCCTGCTGTTGCTGTTCCGCCTGGCACCGCCGCCGCGCGGGAATGCCGAGCACCTTGCCATCGCCGCAACGCTGGTATGGCTGATTTCCCCCCTGTCAGGCGGTGCGGTGCTTTACATCGTGCAGAGAATGACCGTACTCGCCGGGACCTGCATGCTGGCGGGTTTTCTGCTGTACCTGATTGGAAGGCAGCGGCTGAATCCAGAGACGCCGCGGGCCGGCCTGACCTGGATGAGTGGCGGCATTGGAGTGGGGCTGGGCCTTGGCGTCCTGGCCAAGGAAAACGCCGTTCTGTTTCCATTGCTGGTCCTGATCACGGAGTTCACGCTGCTGGCGGAGCGCCCGCGTGCCATCGCGTGGTCTCGATGGGCGGCGGTGTTCCTCGGGATTCCGCTGGCAGCACTCGCCGGCTACCTGCTCTGGCGACTTCCCGGCGACTGGGGCGCGACCTCCCTGATGGGCGTCACGACGCCGGAGCGACTCCTCAGCCAGCCCCGCGTGCTGTTCCTCTACCTACAAAAGCTTCTATTGCCGGACTTGTTCAGCATTCGCATCATGTATGACGACCTGCCGGTCTCGCGGTCGCTACTGACGCCCTGGACGACGTGGGCAAGCGTGCTCGGTTGGGCCTTGCTGGCCAGCCTTGCCTGGGCGTGGCGACGCCGGGCCCCGCTATTCGTCTGGGCGATCTTCTGGTTCCTCGGCTGCCACGCACTGGAGTCGAGCTTCATTCCGCTCGAAATCGCATTTGATCATCGGAACTATCTGGCCAGCGTGGGGGTCGTCGTGACGCTGGTCTGCGGCGCCGCCGCGGTCCTGGAGCATCCGCAGTCCCGGCGCATTCGCGCACCGATATATGCGGGCCTGGCGACCTATGTCGTACTTCTCGGCTTTGCGTTGTGGCAGAGCGCCAACCTGTGGGGGCGACCCTACGAGATGATGGCCTACTGGGGCATGGCCCAGCCGGATTCCCGCCGCGTCAGCTTCGAGTTGGCCGATGCTCATTTTCGAAACTATCACCCGCTGGCGGCCTTGCAGGTGCACCGGCAGGCTCTGGAGCGATGGCCCGGGGAAACAACCCATATTTTTGGATTGATGGGAAAGGTATGCGTGCTGCCGGACGCAGAAATACCCGCCATCGAGAAAATCGAGAGAAGCCTTGCTCAATATGACGGACACACCCTATCCACCCTCAATCTGCTGGACCGCCTCATCAAGCTCAGGGAAAACGGCCTCTGCGACCGCTACGGCACAAGCGAACTCAGAACCTTGGTGGACATGACGTTTGGCTCAGCAGCGTTTCGGGGCTTCCGGAATGACGCCCATCACATCATGCTCGCTAGGCTGCTCTATCTCGAAGGAGACCTCGATACGGCGCTGTCGGAGCTGGATCAGGCACTCGCACTCAAACCCGATCTGGCGGTATTCGACGTCGCGACCCAGTGGTCAGTCGCCGGCCACCGATGGTCACGTGCCCGAGCCTACGCTGCCGCTGCCAGAAAATATTCAAGCCGAAACCCCTTCCGGCGCTGGCTGGACGCCTCGGCACTGTCACGACTCGAGGCCTGGATTCCGCCTGCGGAATCGGCCCCGGTCCCGGCGCCGCAGACGCGGCCCGACATCGCGCCTCATATAGAATCGCCGGGTGCGAAGAATGGGAGCCTCGATTGACCGCCGCTGAGAAGTTCAATATTTCCGTCGTCATCCCAGCCAAGAATGAAGCGGCCAGCATCGGTGAGCTGGTGGCATCCATCGGCAAAGTTCTGCCGGATGCGGAAGTGGTTGTCGTCAATGATGGCTCCACCGATGACACTGGGGCGGCCGCCGCCGCCGCCGGCGCGCGCGTCGTCAATCATCCCGTCAGCCGCGGCAACGGCGCCGCAATCAAATCGGGCGCCCGGCACGCAAGGGGCGACGTGCTGGTCTTCATGGATGCCGACGGCCAGCATGTGCCGTCAGAGATACCGCGACTTCTGGCATTTCTCGATCAGGGTTACGACATGGCGGTTGGAACGCGTTCCGCAAGCGCGCACGCCAGTTTCGGGCGGCGCCTGGCCAATGGCGTTTACAACACGCTCGCCAGCTGGATCACTGGCACACAGATTCTCGACCTCACTTCCGGCTTTCGTGCGGTGAATGGAAAACTGTTCCGGAGCTTCCTTTCACTGCTGCCGAACGGATTTTCCTATCCCACGACCATTACAATGGCCATGCTTCGCGCCGGTCATTCAGTGGGCTACGTCCGCACCGAGGTCGCGCCCCGGGCCGCCGGCACCCAGAGTCACATCCGGCCCTTGCGCGATGGTGGTCGCTTCTTCCTGATCATCTTTCGCGTCGGGACGCTGTATTCCCCGCTGAAGGTCTTCGCCCCGCTGAGCCTGTTCTTTTTCGTGACAGCGACGCTTTACTACGGCTACACCGCGATTGCTTGGGGTCGTTTTACAAATCTCGGCGCATTGCTATACATGACGTCTGTGTTGGTGTTCCTGATCGGCCTGGTGTCGGAGCAGGTCACCACATTGCTGTATTCCTCCAACGCCAGCGAGATCGAGCCGGCTGACCCAAAAGCCGGAGCGTCTGGCGACCGCGCGTGAAGGTTCTCATTGACATTTGCCATCCTGCCCACGTCCATTTTTTCAAGAATGCAGCGGCTGTCCTGAAGGACGCTGGGCATGAGCTGACGGTCACCAGCCGGGACAAGGATTGCACGCTTCAACTCCTCGACGAGATGGGCATCCCGCATCGCCCGCTGTCGTCCATGAGTTCGGGAGGGATCGTGCCGATGGCGCGGGAACTCTGGCAGCGCGATTTCGCGCTATCGCGGGTAGCCCGACGCGAACGTCCGGATGTGATGCTGGCCATCGGTGGCACGTTCATCGCCCATGTCGGTGCGCTGACCCGGATCCCCTCGGTGATTTTTTACGACACCGAGAACGCCCGCCTGCAAAACGCGATTACCTACCCGTTCGCCCGCTGCATCGTCGTGCCGCGGTCGTACCGCGGCTGGCTGCCACGGCATCACCGGAAATACGCCGGCTATCACGAACTGGCCTATCTTCATCCAACCTACTTCACGCCGGACCGGGGCATCGCGCTCGCCAACGGGCTTTCGGAGCGCGGCCCCACATTCCTCATACGTTGCGTGTCTTGGCAGGCAAACCACGACATCGGCGAGCGTGGCTGGTCCCGCGACTTGCTGTCGGCTGTCGTCGGGCGGCTCGCCGCCATTGGAAAGGTGCTGATATCCGCGGAGGGTGCGCTGCCGCAGGATCTTGCGGCTTACCGCTACGCCGGAACCGCGACGGCGCTGCACCATGTCCTCGCGCATTGCCGCATGGTGGTGGGAGAAAGCGCCACCCTGGCATCCGAAGCGGCGGTTCTGGGAGTTCCGGCAATTTACGCAGCGACCACCGGCCGTGGCTACACTGACGAACAGGAAAAGAAGTATGGATTGGTGCGCAATGTTACCGATCTGTCGGCGTCGGCCATCCTTGAAATGATCGATGCGGTGCTGGCCGTTCCGGACTGGAAGGTCGCGCGCCAGGCGCTGCTGGATGACACGGTGGACGTCACGGCAATGATTGTCGAGTTGGCAGCGGAATTCGGCCAGCGCCGACCCCGCTGAGCGACCCGAACCATGTGCGGCATTGCGGGGTGGTTCGGCGACGGCAGCGGCACCCTGGACGCCGAAACCGTGCTGCCCGCCATGGCCCGGTCGCTCGCCCACCGCGGACCGGACGGCAGCGCCTGGTGGCACGAAGGGCAGGCCCACCTGGCCCACACCCGGCTTGCGGTCATTGATCTCGAAGGCGGCCGCCAGCCCCTGTTCAGCCACGATCGGCGTTTCGCGATTGTTTTTAACGGCGAGATTTACAACTACCGGGCACTGCGCGAAAAATTGCGGCAGCGCGGCTCCAGGTTCCTGACCGCATCGGACACGGAAGTTGTCATCGAATGGTACCGGGTACACGGCACCCAGGGATTCCGGCACCTGCGCGGGATGTATGCCTTTGCGCTGTGGGACAGCCAGGAGCGCTGTGGAGTCCTGGTGCGCGACCCCGTTGGCATCAAACCCTTGTTCATATCGACACAATCTGACGGGACGCTGATGTTTGGGTCCGAGGCCAAGGCGATTGTCGCTGCTACCGGACAATCGTCGCTGGACGCGCAGGCGCTGCACCTACTGATGAATTTCCGCTACCTGCCCGGCCAACACACGCTGTTCCGGGGCATCGAGCAACTGGTGCCGGGACAAATCCTGACCTGGAAAAGCGGCCGTCTGCGCAAGGAAAACATCGGCCCGCCCGACGAGCGCAATCTTGAACTGGCGCCGCTGCTGGAACAGAGCGTCGAACGCCATCTGGTTTCGGATGTGGAAGTGGGCGCCTATTTGTCCGGCGGCGTTGATTCCGCCCTGTTATGCGCCCTGGCGGCAACCCGGGCGGATCGGCCGCTGCGCAGCTTCACCTTGCCCATCGGTGACGACCCGGCAGAAGCCGACAATGCCGCGCGCACCGCCAGGGAGCTTGGCATCGAAAATCTGCGCGGCGACGCATCAGCGCCACGTCCGGATGAGTTGATGCACCTGGTCCAGCATCTGGAAGTTCCCAAGGCCAACGCCTGGCAGTCATTCCGGCTTGCGACATTCGCGCGGCGTTCGGTCAAGGTGACGCTCTCGGGCTTGGGCGCCGACGAGCTGTTTTACGGTTACAACGCACATGCCATCTTCTTCGGCCTGCAGAAACTCCTCGGCGGAAGCGCCCGCATCCCGGCCAACATTGCCGGCCGCCTGATCAGTGCCACCGCCCGCGGCAGCACGGTCCCCTGGAGTGAAGCGGAACGGGCGGGCTTGATGCTGCAAACAGGCGGCAACTGGTCGCGCGCCTATGGGCTGCTGCGGAACCTGTGGGATGCACCCTCGCTGCGCCAGTGGATTTACGGGCCGCGGATGCTGGACCAGCAACTGCCGGATGCTTTTGACACGCTCAATGGGCTTTGGCCGGAAAGGGCCGAGCCGCTCGAGGCCTTCGCGGAGTTTGAGTGGCAGAACAAAATGGTCAACGACCTGCTTTGGCATGAGGACCGCGCCAGCATGGCGGTGGGTCTGGAAGTGCGGGTGCCGTATCTCGATCTGGACCTCGC
>JANNAK010000051.1:0-3881 GCA_031384195.1 Gammaproteobacteria bacterium | reverse complement strand
GCCGGTGACCGGCTTCCACATCCCGGGATTGATTCTGGGCGCCGACACACACCCACTTCAAATACGCAGCACCGCCAGCCAGATTGATATCGCGCCGACGCTTCTATCAATGCTTGGGGTGTCCGGCCGTTTCCCGTTCATCGGACGTGACCTGACCCGCACGCTGCCGGAATTTGGCAACCGCAAGCCACCGGTGCGGCCGCGCGCGCTCATGCAGTACAACCAGAATTTCGGCTGGCTTGAGGGCAACACGTTAACCGTGCTGTCGCCAGATGATGCCGATGCCGACGCCGAGGGCCAGGCGCGACAATTCACCTTCGACCCGAACACCGGCGCCTTGACGCCACTTTTCGGGGCGGACGAGCCGACCGTCAAGCGAGTCCTGGCCAACGCGCTAATGCCGGCATGGCTGTACAAAGAACAGCGTTACCAGAGCGACGCTCACGCGCCTGATTAGCGCAGGATTCCGGCAGGCGCCACAGCCCCCGCCCGAGCCGACGGTTGACCGGAGTTCTTCCGGCGATAGACGTGAGACCCAAATTACGGGGAGGTGTCCCGCAGTATCATAGTAGCCTTGGAATACACCTCCGTCGGTCAATTCGCATTCCACCTTCCAGATTCTTGATCAACACGGCATGAAAATCCTGATCACCGGAGGCGCAGGCTTCATCGGCTCGGCCCTGATTCGGCACCTTGTTGCCGAAACGTCGCACGACGTGGTCAACGTCGACAAACTTACCTACGCCGCCAGCCTCGAAGCTCTCGACTTCGCGCGCGAGAGTCCGCGGCACGTCCACGAGCGAATCGATATTGGCGACGCGCCGGGGCTGCGCGCCGTGTTCGCCCGCCACCAACCGGACGCCGTCATGCACTTGGCCGCGGAGTCGCACGTCGACCGCTCGATCGACGGGCCGTCCGAGTTCATCCAAACCAATATCGTCGGAACCTACCACCTGCTCGAGGCCGCGCTGGCGTACTTTCGGTTGCTGCCCGCCGAGCGCCAAGCCCGGTTCCGGTTTCACCACGTCTCCACCGACGAGGTCTTCGGGAGCCTCGGACCAACAGGCCGCTTCACCGAAACGACGCCCTACGCTCCAAATTCGCCGTACTCGGCCAGCAAGGCGGCCTCGGACCATCTGGTTCGCGCCTGGCACCACACCTACGGGCTGCCGGTCGTGATGACCAATTGCTCGAACAATTATGGCCCCTACCAGTTTCCGGAAAAACTAATTCCGCTCATGATTTTGAACGCCGTGGACGGCAAATCGTTGCCGGTTTACGGCAATGGTGAAAACGTGCGCGATTGGCTGCACGTCGACGACCACGTGCGCGCCCTGCTCACGGTGCTGGAGCGCGGCCGGCTCGGTGAGGAATACAACATCGGCGGCGACAGCGAAATGCGGAATATCGACGTGGTCCGGGCCGTCTGCGCGTTACTGGACGAACTGAGCCCCGCCGCGCGCCCCAGGCACGAACTCATCACGTTCGTACCAGACCGCCCCGGACACGACCGGCGTTACGCCATTGATGCGGGCAAAATCCACCGCGAACTCGGCTGGGAACCCCGGCTGACATTCTCGGACGGAATCCGGCAAACCGTGCGCTGGTACCTCGACCACCGGGACTGGTGCGCATTGATACACAGCCGCGGATACCAGCGCGAGCGGCTCGGCCTGACACGTGGAGGCGCCCCTTGAAAGGAATCATTCTCGCCGGTGGTAGCGGAACGCGGTTGCATCCCTCGACCCAGGTCGTTTCGAAGCAACTGCTGCCGGTCTATGACAAGCCGATGGTGTACTACCCGCTTAGCACGCTGATGCTGGCGGGAATTCGCGACATTCTGGTCATCTCGACGCCGCAGGACACACCGCGCTTTCGCGACCTCCTGGGCGACGGCCATCAATGGGGCCTGCGCCTCGCCTACGCGGTCCAGGCCAGTCCCGATGGTTTGGCGCAGGCGTTCTTGATCGGATCGGACTTTATTGGCGACGACCGCTGTGCCCTGGTGCTGGGCGACAATCTTTTTTACGGCCACGACATGGTGTCGATGCTTCGCCGGGCCAGCGCGCAGGACTCGGGCGCGACCGTGTTCGCCTATCCGGTACAGGATCCCGAGCGGTACGGCGTCGTGGAGTTTGACGATGCGGGCCGTGCGGTCTCGATCGAGGAAAAGCCCACACACCCCCGATCGCGCTACGCCGTGACTGGTCTTTATTTTTACGATCAGGACGTCGTGCGTCTGGCGCGTTCACTCAAGCCCTCTGCCCGGGGCGAACTTGAGATCACGGACCTCAACCGACGCTACCTTGAGAGCGGATCGCTGCGAGTTGAGCTGATGGGCCGCGGAATGGCCTGGCTGGATACCGGCACGCACGATTCTTTGCTCGACGCCTCCACGTTTATCCAGACCCTGGAGAAACGACAGGGTCTGAAGATTGCCTGTCCGGAGGAAGTGGCCTACCGCAATGGCTACATCAACGCCGACCAGCTGCGTGCCCTGGCGCAACCACTGCTGAAGAGTGGCTATGGCACCTACCTGTTGCGCGTACTTGAGGACCGGATTTTCTGATGCGCGCGATTCCAACCACGTTGCCGGACATCCTGCAGCTCGAGCCCCGTATTCATGGCGACGCGCGCGGTTTCTTCCTCGAAAGCTACAACGCACGCACCTTCCCGGAGATCACCGGGTGCAACCGGGCATTTGTCCAGGACAACCACTCACGCTCCGCCAAGGGCGTGCTGCGCGGCCTGCACTATCAGTTGAAGAAACCGCAGGACAAGCTGATTCGCGTTGTGAGCGGCGAGATTTTGGACGTCGTCGTCGACCTTCGCCGCTCCTCGAAAACTTTTTTGCGCTGGGAGGCCTTCAGCCTGTCCGCGGAAAACCAGCGGCAGCTCTGGGTGCCGGCCGGATTCGGCCACGGATTCCTGGTCTTGTCCGATCACGCCGACGTGATTTACAAGGTCACCGATTACTACACGCCCGACGACCAGCATTGCCTTCTCTGGAACGACCCCGTTTTGGCGATTGACTGGGGCGTAACGGCACCGGTCCTGTCACGACAGGATGCGCTCGGCCTTAACCTTGCACAGGCAACATTATTCGCATGAGCCGGGCTACCCCGCTCCGGGTGCTGGTCACCGGCGCCTTCGGGCAACTGGGAACCGAATTGCGGCGCAGCGCCCCGGACACGACTGAATTGTTCGCCGCGGGCCGTGCACACCTGGATATCACGGACCGAGCGAAGGTGCTCGACGCCGTCGCCGCCTTCCGCCCCGGACTGATCGTCAATGCAGCGGCCTATACCGCAGTGGACCGGGCCGAGCGTGAGTCGGAACTGGCATATACCGTCAACCGCGACGCCGCCGCACACCTCGCCGAGGCGGCCCAGGTGCACAAGGCACGACTGGTGCATGTTTCAACCGACTACGTCTTTGACGGCAGTCAGTCACGCCCGTATCTACCGAGCGACCGGCCGAACCCGCTCAACGTCTACGGAGCCAGCAAGCTGGCGGGTGAGCAGGCGGTTATCGATCGGACCGACGGCGCCGCCGTCGTCGTACGCGCCGCCTGGGTGTACGCGTCCAGCGGATCCAATTTTGTTGCCACGATGCACCGGCTGTTGCGCGAACGACGGGAGGTGCGGGTCGTGTGCGACCAAATCGGCACGCCGACGCATGCCGCCGGGCTGGCCACGGCGCTGTGGCGGCTGGCCCTGCAAACCGAAGCGCGCGGGGTCTACCACTGGACGGACGCCGGCGTTGCCAGCTGGTACGACTTCGCTGCGGAAATTCGCCGCAGCGAAGCCCGGCGCTGCCCTGGCGAGGCCTTGGCGCAGGTGCTGCCGATCACCTCGGCCGAGTACCCGACCGCGGCACGC
>JANNAK010000039.1:0-11266 GCA_031384195.1 Gammaproteobacteria bacterium | reverse complement strand
AGCAGCAGGCACTCCAGCGTCGCGGTCCCCGAGGCCAGCAGCACCACGTCGGCCGCCTGCATCGCCAGCCTTGACTGGCCGTCCACCATCAAGATGTCGGCGTGCGGGGCATGCTCCCTCACCGCGGCTTCAAAAGTGGCCCGCAACGATGGCTTGGCAATCGGCACCACAAAACGCAGCGCCGGATTCGTCGTCGCCAGTCGTGCGGCGGCCTGGGCAAACGGCGCGGCGAGATATTTCATTTCGCCGCGGCGGCTGCCGGGCAGCAAGGCGACCAGCGGACCGCCGGCGGGGATTCCAAGCGCTTGCCGCGCCGGGCCTGTCGAGGCTTCCGGGACGAGTTCATCGGCCAACGGATGGCCGGTGAACGCGACCGGGACGCCATGACGCTTGTAGATGTCCTGCTCGAATGGCAACAGGCACAACATCAGGTCCACCGACTCCTTGATGGAATGGATTCGCCCTTGCCGCCATGCCCAGACACTGGGGCTCACCCAGTGCACTGTGCGAACGCCTGCCGTTCGCAGCCGGCGCTCAAGGCCAAGGTTGAAGTCGGGAGCATCAATCCCGATAAAGACATCAGGCCGCCCGTCGATGTAGTGGCGAGTCAGCTTGCGCCGCAGCCGCAGCAACCGTGGCAAGTGCCGCAGAACCTCGACCAGGCCCATGACGGACAATTCTTCTATGCCCGCGACCGCCTCGCAGCCTGCCTCGATCATCAGCGGCCCGGCGACCCCGCTGAAACGAGCACCCGGTTCGCGCGCACGGATGGAACGAATCAAGGCCGCGCCGAGGATATCCCCGGACGCCTCGCCCGCCACTAACGCGATGTGCATTTCGACGACACTCTGGTCAGCTGCTGGTGGTGGCTGCGGCCCGGCCGGTTTGCGCCCTGCCTAGCGTTGCAGCGGACGCTTGCCGTTCTGGATGAAATCCAGCATCTGCTGAACGTGGACGGAGGTCGACGCCATCTCGGCAAGCTCGGTCTTGACCTCGGCCAGGACCTTGCCGGATCGGTAGATCAGCTTGTAGGCGGCTTCTATCGCCTCGATGTCGGCGGCCGTAAACTGGCGACGGCGCAGGCCTTCCTTGTTGATCCCGCGCGGTTCGGCCGGGGCCCCCTGCATCATCACGAACGGCGGCACGTCGCCTGACAATCCGGTGCTGAATGCCGTGAAGGCGTGCGGGCCGATGCGGGTGAACTGGAACACCAGGGTGTAGCCGCCGAGGATCACCCAGTCGCCAATCTCGACGTGGCCCGCAAGGCTCGCGTTGTTGGCAAAGATGGTGTCGCTGCCCACCAGGCAATCGTGGGCGATGTGGCAGTAATTCATGATCCAGTTGCGGTCGCCAATGCGGGTCGCGCCGCGCTTGGACTCAAACTCCTTCATCGTTCCGCGCTGGATGCTGACGTACTCGCGGATGACGTTGCCGTCGCCGATCACCGTTGAGGTCGGTTGGTCCAGCGCGGAGGTCTTGTCCTGGGAAAGTTCGCCCAGTGAGGCGAACTGGTAAATCTTGTTGTCGCGGCCAATGGTCATCGGCCCGCGCAGGACCACGTGCGGACCGATCCAGGTGTTCTCGCCGACGACGACGCCGGCATCGATGATCGAGTACGGCCCGACCTCCACGCTGCCGTGCAGTTCGGCCTTGGGATCGACAATCGCCGTCGGATGGATGCGCGCTGCGCTCATCCCGGGACGTTCCCGTCGGGTCGCTTGAGCACACACATCATCAGCGCCTCGCAGGCCAATTCGCCGCCGACCTTCGCCGTCGTGCGGAACCGCCACAGGTCGCGCTTGTGCTTGTCCAGGGTCACGTGGAACAGCAACTGGTCGCCTGGAACCACCGGGCGCTTGAACCGCGCCTCGTCAATACCGGCGAGATACAGGATCAGCCCGGATTCAGGCCGCACGCCGGACTTGAGCACCGCCAGGATGCCGCTGGCTTGCGCCATCGCCTCCAGGATCAGCACCCCGGGCATGGTCGGCACCGCCGGAAAGTGCCCGGGGAAAAACGGCTCGTTGTAGGTGACGTTCTTGAGGGCGGTCAGCGTGTCGCCACCGTCGTATTCAAGGATCCGGTCGACCATCAGGAACGGCGCCCGATGCGGGATCAGCCGCATGATCTCGCGGATGTCGAATGGTCCCTGCCTAGCCGGCGTTGTCACCGTCGTCCCCCTGCCGTGACCGCGTGATCCCGATCTTGTCCTCAACCGCCCCTAACCGCTCCGCGAACCGGCCGAGCCGCTGGACCCGGGCGACCGTCCGCCGCCATTCGCGCGCCGGCTGCGCCGGCATCCCCGACCCGTACTGGCCCGGCTCCCGCAGCGGGTGCGTCACCATCGTCCAGCCCAGGATGATGACGTCGTCGCCAATCTCAAGGTGGCCGGCAACGCCCGCGCCGCCACCAATCATACAGCGCGCCCCAATGCGGGTAGACCCGGCGATACCAACGCAGGCCGCGATCGCGGTATGCGCGCCAATCTGGACGTTGTGGGCGATCTGGATCTGGTTATCGAGCTTCACACCGTCAGCAAGGACGGTGTCGCCAATGGCGCCCCGATCGATGGTGGTATTCGCCCCGACCTCGACGTCGTCGCCGAGGATGACGCTGCCAAGCTGCGGGACTTCCTCCCAGCCCGCCGGACCCCGCGCCAGTCCGAATCCGCGCGAGCCAATCACCGCGCCCGACTGGACGCGGCAACGCTTGCCAAGTTGCACCCCGTCTTCCAGCACCGCACGCGAGGCAATCCAGCTCCCCTCGCCAATCTGGACGCCGCGCCCGACCACGCAGCCAGCCCCAAGGTAGACGCCGGCTGAAATCACCGAACCCGCGCCCACCACCGCGACCGCTCCGACATGGGCACTGGCAGGGATGACCACACCGGCGGCAATGGCCGCCGCCGGATGAATGCCGGGAGCAAACTCCCGGCTGCCGTCGAACAAGGCGGCTATTCGGGCAAACGCCAGGTACGGGTCGCGCGCCACCAGCTTGGCGCCGGCATAGTGCGGCGCGTCCTTGGGTCCGACGATGACCGCCGCCGCCCTGGTCCCCGCCAGCTGCGAGCGGTAGCGCGGATTGGCCAGGAACGCCACGCGACCGGGTTCGCCGGGCGTCAGCGTGCAGACACCGTCAATGCCGATGTCGCCGTCCGCCACCAGCTCCAGCCCAAAACGCTGTGCCAGCTGCGCCAGGGTGTGCGCCATGGCTGCGGAGGTACGGGACTATTTTTTCTTCTTGCCCTTCGAGTCGCCAGACTTGGCGTCGTCGGCAAGCTTCTTCAGCACCGTATCCGTGATGTCGAGGCCGTCGTCGGCATAGACCGGATCGGGAACCACCAGATTGAGGCCCTGCTCCTGCACCACGGCCTTGATCGCGGCATCGAAGGTGGTCTGCAGTTCGCGAAGCATTTCACGCTGGCGATTCTGGGCCTGCTCCGACAAATCACGCTGCTTGGCTTCGAAGTCGATCTTGCGGGTGCTGAGTTCCTTTTCGCTCTTGGCGCGCTGTTCGCTGCTCATGACCGAGCCCTCGCGCTGAAACTTCTTGATGTCCTCTTCCAGACGCCGGCCGTCGGACTCCATGCCCTGCTGCTTCTTTTCAAACTCGGCGCGCATCTTGTCGTTGGCCGTCTTGATCTGCGGCGCCTCGCGCTGCAGGCGCGGCATACTGATCACGCCGATTTTCAACTCGGCAGCGGCAGGCAGGGAGATGGCAAACAGGGTCAGAGTCAGGATGGAAGCGATGGAAGTGCGCATGACGGTCTCTTGGTGGTGGGGTTCAGAACGGGGTGCCGAACGTAATCTGGAAGCGGTCGGTACGGTCGCCCGGTTCGTCGGCAAGCGGGAAGGCGTAGCTGAGGTCAAGTATACCGAGGAAGGGCGTGTACCAAGTAAATGCAAGTCCGGCGGACGAGCGCAGGCTGTCGTAGCTCAGGTCGCCCGGTTTCGCATAGACGTTGCCGATGTCGTAAAACAGGCTGGTTCGCGTTGACTTGCCGTCCGATTCCATCGGCGTCGGGACGATCAACTCAATCTGGCTGGTGGCGCGGAACTTGCCGCCGGCGGGCAAGCCGGTGAAGGGGTCGATCGGCCCAAGGCTGCTCTCGCGATAGCCACGGACGGTCTTGGCGCCGCCGCCAAAGAAGTACTCGTAAGGCGGCGGATCGCCGCCACCGCCGCCGTACCCGTCGATCAGGCCCAGGCGGACGTTGGTCTCCAGCTTGGTCTTGAACGGCAGGGCCAGGTACTTCTGCATACGGTAATCGGCCCGGTAGTACTGCAGGTCACTGCCCGGCACCACGATATCCACGTCCAGCTGTTGCAGGTTGCCGCGGGTGGCGAAGAGCACGGCGTTTCGGGTGTCATAACTGAACCCGGTGCGCAATTCGTAATTCAGGTAGCGCGTGCCGTTGGCGACGGCAAACTCGAGGATGCTGGTGCTGCTGCTCGCAAACGTCGTCAGGGCCGTGTCCTCGATACCGAGGCCTGCACGCAGGGTCGAGTATTCCGACAGCGGGATGCCATAGGTCAGGTTGGCGCCAATCACGTTGAGGATGAGGCCCGAGGACAGCAGGCGGTTCAGGCCCGTGGTCCGGCGATAGAACCAGGACCAGGTCTGGCTGATGCCATCCTCGGTGAAGTACGGATCCTGCCAGCTGAAGCTGAAGCGGCGGGAAATGGTGTTGGAATCGACCTCGACCGAGGCCCGGTTGCCGGTGCCGAAGACGTTGGTGTGCGTCACGTTTCCAGTGACCAGAAACCCGGAGGCGCCCGAGTAGCCGACGCCGAACTGGATCGATCCCGGCGGGCGCTCCTTGACCGTAAATTCAACGTCGACCAGGTCGTCCGTGCCCGGCACCGGCTTGGTATCCACTTCGACCGACTCAATGAACGGCAAGCGCGCCAGGCGAATCCTGGAGCGCTCGATCAGGCCCTTCGAGAACGGTGAGGCTTCCAGCTGGCGCATTTCGCGGCGCAGCGTCTCGTCATTGGTGCTGCCGTGCCCGGAGAAGGCAATGCGCCGGACGTAGGCGCGCTTGCCCGGCTGGACGAAGTAATTCAGGGTGACTTCGCGGCGCTCGTCATCGACCTCGGGAATCGGTTGCACCTCGGCGAAGGCATAGCCGACGTCCGCCAGCGATTCCTCAATCCGGTTGGCGCTCTCGGTCGCCAGCTTGCGCGAGAACGTCGAGCCCGCCGGCGTCTGCACCAACACCTCGAGGAATTTTTCGTTCAGCACGGTCTCGCCGGAGAACTTCCGCTCCTTGACCGTGTAGATCTCGCCCTCCTCGAGATTCACCGTCAGGTAAATTGCCTCCTTGTCCGGGGACAGCGCCACCTGGACCGAGGTGATGGTGAACTTGAGGTAGCCGCGATCCTGGTAGTACGACGTGAGCGACTCCAGATCCCCCAGCAATTGCTGCTTGGAGTAGCGGTCGCTGGTCTGGAACGGCACCCAGTCGGTCTGCTCCAGCTTCAACTGGGCCAGCAGTTCGGAAGTCGGGAACGCCTTGTTGCCAATCAGGTTGATCTGGCGAATGCGTGTCACCTTGCCTTCGACGACATCAATCTTCAGGCTGACCCGGTTGCCCCCCTCGTCTTTGACCTCGGCCTTGATGCCGACGTCGTAGTAGCCGTTCGCGTAGTACTGCCGGCGCAATTCCTGCTCGACCTGGTCCAGCAAGGCCCGCTTGAACGGTTCGCCCTGCGCCAGACCCAGTTGCTTGAGTGATTCCTTAAGCTCGTCGCCGCCGATTTTCTTGTTGCCATCAATCGTGAAGCTCGAGATCGCCGGGCGCTCGGAAATTCGCACCACCAGCTCGGTTCCATCACGCTCAAACTGAACGTCCTGAAATAGCCCGGACGCGTACAGCGCGCGGATCGCCTGGCTGGAGGTCTGGTCGTTGAGGGTGTCCCCCACCGCCACCGGCAGGTAGGAGAGCACGGTGCCGATGTCCAGGCGCTGCAGGCCTTCGGCCCGGATGCCGGAAATCGTGAAGGGGTCAATCGCAAAGGCGCGGAAGGCGACGCACAGCGCGGCCAGCGCCACCCAGCGTGACGGTCGGAATACCTGGTTCATCAGTGGATCAAGCTCAATATGTCGTTGTAAATCGCCAGACCCATCAGGGCCACAATCAGCACCAACCCTACCTTCTGTCCGAAGACCTGCGCCTGCTCCGACAGCGGTGATCCTTTCACCGCCTCTACGCCGTAATAAAGCAGGTGACCGCCATCGAGCACCGGCACCGGCAACAGGTTCAACACGAACAGGCTCACGCTAACAATCGCCACGAAATTCAGGAACGAAACCAGCCCGATGCTGGCCGTGTAGCCGGCAACCTGGGCAATCTGGATAGGTCCGCTGACGTTTTTGACCGAGACATCACCGAGCACCATTCGCCACAGGAGCTTCAAGGTCAGACCGCTCATGCGCAGAGTCTGCGCGATCGCGGCCGGAGCCGCGTCCACTGCGTCAAGACGATACTCGGTCATGAGATTGTCCCACAGCCCGGCAGGAACATCCACGCGCGCACCGATCCGGCCGATGCTTTCGCCATCCACGACCTCGGATCCAACGATCACGTTGACCGACTGGCGGACGCCGGCGCGGTCGTATCCGAGCGTGACGATCTCCCCAGGGTGGGCGCGAACCCATGCCGCCCAGGATCCCCACGAGGAAATCTGCGTTCCGTCGTAATCCAGCAGTCGGTCGCCCGCTTTCAGGCCCGCCGCCTCGGCCGCGCCACCGGGTATCACCTGCGCCAGCAGCGCCGGGATCTCGGGCTGGAACGGACGAACGCCCAAATCCTGGAACAGGTAAATCGGATCAACCCGGATACCCGACAGCGCAAGCGTCACCTGACGAACCACTCCCGCCGGATTCCGGACTTCCAGTTGCAGTGATTCCGAGTCCAACGCCCGCTCGATGAGCTCCCCGCGCAAAATCTGGAACGTCGGTACCGGTATTTCATTGACCGCCAAAATTTCGTCGCCACGCTGGAGTCCGGCGGCGGCCGCACGGCTCTCGGGAGCGGGCTCGTCAACCACCGGCTTGAGGCCCGGCGAACCGAGGACAAAGACCAGCCAGTAGAGCGCCGCCGCCAGCAGGAAATTGGCGGCCGGCCCGGCTGAAACCACGGCGATGCGTGACCACACCGGTTGGCGATTGAACGCCCGCGGCAGGTCGGCCGCGGCCACCTCACCCTCGCGCTCATCCAGCATCTTGACGTAGCCGCCCAGGGGCAAGGCCGCGATCACGTATTCCACGCCATCGCGGCCCACGCGGCGCCACAACGGCCGGCCAAAGCCGATGGAAAATCGAAGCACACGGATGCCGAGGCGGCGCGCCACCCAGAAATGGCCAAATTCGTGGAAGGCGACCAGCACGCCGATCGCGAGGACGAAGGATCCGAGACTCCAGAGGAAGGACAGCACGGTCAGGACTCCCGCCGCCGCGAGTGCTGCGGGCTACGCATGTCCCACCGCCCGGGCCGGATGATCGAGGGCGGCGGTGGCACAAACCCGGGCCCAGTGGTCAATCTCGAGGATTTCCGCCAGCGTTTCACCCGCCGGCAACGACTCGCCCGCTGCCGATTCCAGGACTTGGCCGATCAGGCCGGCAATCCGGGTGAAGCCGATCCGGCGATCCAGGAATGCCTCGACAGCAATCTCGTTGGCCGCGTTCAGCACGTTCGGCATTGCGCCGCCGGCGTCCAGGGCCCCGCGGGCGATGGCCAGCGCCGGAAAGCGCGCGGGATCGACTGGCCGAAAATCCAGCCGACCGATGTCCGCCAGGGACAAGCCGCTGACTCCCGATTCCCATCGTTCCGGCGCGGCCAGGGCGTGGGCGATCGGCACCCGCATGTCCGGTTGCCCCAATTGCGCCAGAGTGGAGCCATCGACGTACTCCACCAACGAATGAATGACGCTCTGCGGGTGCAGGACCACCTCCAGGCGGTCACTTGGCATCCCGAACAAATAGTGCGCTTCGATCAACTCCAACCCCTTGTTCATCATCGTGGCCGAGTCCACGGAAATCTTCGGCCCCATCACCCAGTTGGGGTGCTGCACCGCCTGCTCCGGCGTCACCGACTTCAGGTCCTTCAGTGGCAGGTCCCGAAACGGACCGCCCGAGGCCGTCAGCAGCAGGCGCCGGACGCCCGCGACCGCCGTTCCACAGCGGCTGCCGTCGGGTAGACACTGGAAGATGGCATTGTGTTCACTATCAATTGGGATCAGCGTCGCCCCCGCCGCTGTCGCCTCGGCCAGCAGCAGGCGCCCGGCCATCACCAGCGGCTCCTTGTTTGCCACCAGGACCCGCTTTCCGGCACGGACCGCCGCGAGCACCGGCGCCAGGCCGGCGGCGCCAACGATCGCCGCCATGACCAGGTCGGCCTCGGGAGCCGCCGCGATTTCGGATACGGCGCCCGGCCCCGCCAGCACGCGGGTCGGCAGCCCGGCTGCGCGCAGGCCGCGCTCAAGTTCGGTGGCGCGCGACGCATCGGCGATCGCCACCAGCGCCGGCCGGAACTCGCGGCAGGCCGCAAGCAGTCCTTCCACGTTCCGTCGTGCCGAGAGGGCGTGAATGCTCAGGCGAGTCGGATGGCGGCGGACGACGTCCAGCGTGCTTTGACCCACAGAACCGGTGGCCCCGAGCACCACCAGGCGACGCGAGCTCATAGTCCCAGCCAGTGAAGGCCCAGGGTCATGAGCGGAACGGCGGCGACGATGCTGTCAACCCGGTCCAGCAGGCCGCCGTGTCCGGGCAGCAGCGTGCCGCTGTCCTTCACTCCGGACATGCGCTTGAACATGCTCTCGGTGAGGTCGCCAACAATCGAGAACGCGCCGACACAAAGGCTGAGCACGACCAGCTTGAGCAGTTGGTTTCCGGTCTCGATGTGGAACACCGTGCTGCCAGCGGCAAGCGCCCAAAGCCCGCACAAGACCAGGCCGCCGATTGCGCCCTCGACGGTCTTTCCGGGGGACACGGCGGCGGCCAGCTTCCGTCGGCCCAGGTTGCGTCCCGCAAGGTAGGCCCCGACATCCGCGGCAAAGACCAGGAACAGGATGAACAGTACTCGCAGGGGACCGTCCGGCATGGCCTGCAGCACCGCAAGGCACAGCAGCGTGGGCAAGATCAGAACCTGCCCGACCACGGACATGAACAGGATTCCGGGGCGACCCGGCGCGAACACCTCGGGAAATCCCCGGAGCAGCCACAGCGCCGCGAGCCACCACACCAGCGAAGCCTCGGCAAACCAGAGCCAGTATTCCCGCGCCTGCCAACTGCCCGCCAGCAACAGCGCCGTCATCCCGAGGTAGGCGATGCGGGCGCCGGTTCGCCGCAGGTCCATCAGTCCGGTCCACTCCCAGGCGATGCCCAGGCCGATGACGCTGAGCGTTCCGTAAAACCAGGGCGGCGAGGCATACCAGACCAGCGCCATCAGCAGCGGCAGCAGGACCAGCGCCGTAATGACGCGCTGGATCAGCACTGGTGCTGTCCTGGCAGCGCCGCCTTGATCGAACCGCTCACGATGCCTCCGGTACGCGCCCGAAGCGCCGCTCGCGACCGGCGTACCAGGCCAGGGCACCGACAAATTCGTCCTCGCTGAACTCCGGCCACAGCGTGTCGGTGAAATACAGCTCGCTGTAGGCGATCTGCCACAGCATGAAGTTGCTGATTCGCTGCTCGCCACCGGTGCGGATCAGCAGATCCACCGGCGGCAGCGCGGCGGTTTGGAGGCGGGCGTCGACGTTTTCGGCGTCCAGCGGCAGCTGCGCCGCAACGCAGGCACGGGCGGCCTGCAGGATGTCCCATTGTCCGCCATAGCCCACGGCCACGGTCAGCTGCAGCGCGGTATTGGCAGCGGTGCGGACTTCGCTGTCGCGCATCAAAGCGCTCAAATCCGCGGAGAATCCGGAGTGATCGCCGATGAAGCGCAGCCGCACGCCGTTGCGGTGCAGGGCTTCCAGTTCCTTGGACAGCGTCCGCAGGAACAACTGCATCAGCAAGCTCACCTCGGTTTCCGGTCGCTGCCAATTTTCCTGGCTGAACGCGAACACGGTCAATGCACCCACCCCGTGCTTGTGGCAGGCCCGCAGGATGCGCCGGGCTGCGCGCACGCCAGCCCGATGTCCAAACCCGCGCGGCTGCCCGCGCTGTCGGGCCCATCGTCCGTTGCCGTCCATGATGACGGCGACGTGCCGCGGCACGGACTCCCGATGCAGCGGGGGCGGCGCCTTGGTCACAGGGACAGCGTCTCCTTCTCCTTGGCGGCCGAAACTTCATCAATCTTGGAGATGTGCTGGTCGGTGAGCTTCTGGATGTCGGTCTCGGCGCGCTTTTCGTCGTCGATGCTGATGTCTTTCTTCTTCGCCAGATCCTTGACCTCCTGCAGCGCCTCGCGACGGACATTGCGCACGCTGATCTTGGCCTGCTCGGCTGAATTCTTGACCGATTTCACCAGGTCCTTGCGGCGCTCCTCGGTCAGCGGCGGCATCACGATGCGGATCACCAGGCCAGCGGTATTCGGGGTGATCCCCAGGTCCGAGCCCAGGATCGCTTTCTCGATCGGCCCGACCATGGACTTTTCCCACGGTGTAATGACGATGGTCCGCGCATCCTCCACCACCACGCTGGCGGTCTGCGAAATCTGCATTTGCGCGCCGTAATACTCGACCTTGATGTGCTCGACCAGTCCTGCGCTGGCACGACCCGTCCGCAGCTTGCCGTATTCCTGCTTCAACGCGTCCACGCTCTTGTCCATGCCGGCCGCGGCTCTCTTCTTGATGTCGTCAGTCACGTTCAGCTCCTCACCAGGGTGCCGATGTCTTTTGCGCCTTTCATGAGGCGCAGCAGGTTTCCGGCGGTTTTCATGTTGTATACGCGCAGCGGGATCTTGTGATCCCGGCACAGCACCATTGCGGTCTGGTCCATGACCGCCAGTCGCCGGTCGAGCGCATCGTCAAACTTCAGTTCGGTGAACTTTGTGGCTTTCTTGTCCTTGACCGGGTCGGCGGTGTAGACGCCGTCCACCTTGGTCGCTTTCAGCAGCAAGTCGGCACCGATCTCGATGGCGCGCAGCGCGGCAGCCGAATCGGTGGTGAAAAACGGGTTTCCGGTACCGGCGGCAAAGATCACCACCCGACCTTTTTCAAGGTGCCGGATCGCCTTGCGCCGGATGAAGTCTTCGCAGACCTCGTTGATGCGGATGGCCGACTGCACCCGCGCCTCGACCTTATGCCGTTCGAGCGCGTCCTGG
>JANNAK010000037.1:0-14332 GCA_031384195.1 Gammaproteobacteria bacterium | reverse complement strand
CGCCTGCAGGTTGTACTTGCCGCCGCCAAAGATCCAGACGTAACCCACATTGAACGACAGCGCTTCCTTGTAGCGCGTCTCGACGATGAAGATCACATCCTTGCGGCCCTTGGTGAACTGCGCCGCCGCATCGGTCGAGGTGCCGTTGACGTCGTGCTGGAAGATCGTGATCGGCGCCAGGCTGATGCCGGGCAACACGCTCTCGTAGCGGGTCAGGTTGACGATTGCGTAACCCCACGAGAACTTGTCGGCGTAACCGGCGGCATCTTCCTGGTGCGGGTTGAAGCGCAGGCCATCGCCGTAGGTCCCGCTGACACCGGGATCGCCAAAGGTGGTGCCGTCCGGCCGGACGCCGCTGTAATGGCAATCCACCGTTTGGGCGCAGTCCTGCGCCATGTTGCCGGTGGCAGAGCCATCGGCGCCGGCACTGGCGTGGTAGAACGTGCCCGGGGCCTCGATCTGCAACTGGTCGGTGCCCGGCAGGTCCGGAACGTACTGCGCACCGGCTTCGAGCAACCAGATCACTTGGTCCGCGCCAAGAGCGAGCGACAGCTTGTCGGTCGCGCCGTGGATATAGGTGCCGCCAATATTGGTCTGCCAGACGTCAAAGTATTCCCAGCCGCGGATGTAGCTGCTGGGCGGAGTCTCGCCTGGGGCGATTCCGCGCCAGGCCCCGATAAAGCTCGGGAACGAGCGCGCCGAGCCAACACCCGCGCCGACAGCGAGGTCGAATGTATCCGGATAAGCCGTGACGCCCGGGTACGGCGCGAAATCGCTGGACTGGTAGGTCACCCCATCCACCTGCGACTGTCCGCCACTGGATCCGGTGCAGCCGGAAGCCGGGTCGTGGCAGCGGGCCAGCATCGGCCCCAGCGCATGGAAGGTCAGGTCCTGCAGATCCACCTGCAGCGGACTGTCTGGCCGGAAAGCGAATTCTCCCTGGATCGAGAAATCGCCGACCGTGGTATTGAAGCTCATGCCGTAGAGCTGGAGATTCTCCGGGTATTCGACCTGGTAGCGGACCGTATCAATGGGGACCGCGTTACGGGTCGCCGCGCGCGCGCCGTCCGCGGTCGAGCTGACCACCGGCAGGTCGGTGGGCGCCGCCGTGTCGGCGTCGTTGCAGTACGACACCAATTCGGCGCCGGTGGTCGCGTCCATGCCCTGGGTGTTGCCCTCGGCGCGCGCACAACTGGCCACCGTCGAGTAGAAGCTCACAAACGGCAGCTTCGAGTGGTAATTCATGAAGTACAGGCCAATCTCGGTGCCGTTGTTCAGCCAATCGGCAAAGTACTTCATCGAGACACCGAACTGGCCGGTGTTCTTCGGCTCATTGTCGCGAACGCGTCGAATCGTCAGCGCGGTGTTGGTCAAGCCTGACAGCGGATTGTTGGTCGGACTGCCGCAACCCGAGAGTGGATTGTAGTAATCGAACGCGGCGTCGGTTCCGGCTGGCGGCGCTCCGGTGCCGCAGATGTCGGGATCTTCCGCCGGCCCGCCAAAGCTGATCGAGGCGTAGTCGATGGCGTTGTTGGTGCCGAGGTCGGCAAACGAGAAGAACGAACCTGGCGCCCAGATTTCGACCGGCTTCCACTCGTAGCCATAGAACGCTTCGATCGTGGTCGACTCAAACGGTTCGGTTGAGAGGAACACCATGCCGGTGGGTACGAACAGTTCGCCGAGGTCGAAGCCAACGCGAGTGAAGTTATTGGCGTTGATCGGGTTGACCTGGTTCAGCGAGTTGATCAGCAGGACCGTGCTCTCGCCCCAGTTGATGGTCTGGTTGCCGACCTTGAAAGTCAGCTGCTTCTCGTCGGAGAACGGCAAGCCGACGCTGCCGTAAAAGTAGTAGTCGAGCAGTTGCAGGTCGGTGCCGACCTGGCGCAACACTTCGCCATCGGCGCGCGGACGCCGCGTCGGTTCACCCGGCCCGTAGGCGCGGTCAAAGCCGGTGACGTTGTTGCAGTTCGTGTCGTCGCAACCCACGCGGTTGCGATTGGCGGCGGTGATCAGGTTCGGGTGAAAGTCCGTGAATTCGTTGTTGACGAAATCGTAGAAGTACAGCCACTTGCCGAAGAATCCGTAGTCGCCCCAAGTCAGGCTCAAGTCCTGGGTGACCTTGAACACCGCCTGGGTCAGGTCGTACTGCTCGTAGTTCCAGTTGCCGTCATCGGCGTTCAGGAATGCCTGACCCGGTGCCGCGGCGAGCGTTGCCGCCGGATGGGTCTGATCGCGAAACACGCCCTGGCAGGACTGCGCGTTGCCACCGCAGGCGGCTGGATTCAGGTTGCCCTTGCCGACCAGATCGTGGGAACGATCCTGCATGCGGACGCCGGCACCGGCCGTCATCATGGTGTTGAGTGTTCCGTTCAGGCTGTCGCCCCATTCAAAGGTAATGGCGTGGGCCGGTCCCATGGCCAGCACCAGCGGAACGGCCATCCAGCCCCAGCGACGGCGATTTTTTGATTCGCTCATTAGTTTCCCCCTCCAGCACCGGTCACCCGGGCGCGAGGTCAAGTTACCAGTCCGATTACATTGCAGGCAAGCCAGCCGTTCCGGCAGCCACCCGCGCCAGCCCCGGGTCCGAATCCGGCCGCGCAGCCAGCAACTGCCCGCCCCGCATGGTCAGGACCCGGTCGCAGCAGGTCCGGATGACCGCCGGGTCGTGCGAGATCAGCAACAGGGCCAGCGCGAAATCGCGCCGCAACGCATTCAGCAGCGCCAGAATCTGCGACTGCACGGTAACGTCCAGCGCCGAGGTCGGTTCGTCGGCTACCAGCAGCGGCGGCTGGGCGGCCAGCGCAATGGCGATCATGACCCGCTGGCGCATGCCACCGGAAAACTGGTGCGGATGGTCGAACAGGCGGCGCGACGGGTGGGCGATCTGGACCGCGTCCAGCAGGCGCACGGATTCGGACAGTGCTGCGGCACGGCCCAGTCGCCGGTGGTGCATCAGGACCTCAATCAGCTGCTCGCCGATTGGCAGGTAGGGATTCAGGCTGGTCAGGGCATTCTGGAAGACCAGGCCAATTCCGGTGCCGCGCAGCGCCTTCATCGCCGCCGCGTCACCGATCCGCTCACGGCCGTCGAACAGCAACGATCCGCTGACCTGCATGCCCGGGCCCAACAGGCCGGGCAAGGCCAGGGCGAGCGTGGATTTGCCGGAACCGGATCCGCCCATCACCCCCAGGGTGGTGCCGGCATCCAGCTCGAAGGAGACCGAATCGAGCAGGCGCTGCGGCCCGGCTGCGGTCGCGACAGTGACCGACAGGTCGCAAACCTCGAGCAGGCTCACCAGCCGCTCCCGCGCGGGTCAAGCGCATCGCGCAGGGCATCGCCCAGTGCATTGAACGCATACAGGGTCAGCGCCAGAAATCCGGCCGGGAACAGCAGCGACCAGGGCGCCTCCTCCATCTCGCGCGCACCGTCGCTGACCAGTACCCCCCAGCTGGTCGCCGGCTCCTGGACGCCCAGGCCCAGGAAGCTGAGGAAGGACTCCAGCAGGATCACCTGCGGGACCATCAGCGTGCCGTAGACGGCCACGACACCCAGCAGGTTTGGAATGACGTGCCGCCGTACGATGTCGCTGGACCCAAGACCCGCCAGGCGCGCCGCCGCAATAAAGTCCTGTCCGCGCAGGGCCAGCGCCTGTCCGCGGGAAATCCGCGCCAGGTCCAGCCAGCTCACCGCCGCGATCGCCGCCAGCATCAACCAGGGCTCGCGCCCAAAAATAGCCATCAGCAGCATGACCAGGAACACGAACGGCAGGGCATACAGGACGTCGACCATGCGCATCAGCAGGGCGTCCAGCCGGCCGCCGCGGTAGCCGGCCACCGCACCCCAGGCAACGCCGACCACCAGGCTCAGCAAGGTGGCGGCGAGGCCGATCGCGAGTGACACGCGCCCGCCTTCCAGCGTGCGCACAAAAAGGTCGCGCCCCAGACTGTCGGTTCCGAACCAGTGGGAATTGACCAGCGTCGGCGACTGGCTCCAGTCGGCATCGAAGTCGATCTGGTCGACGGCGTGCGGCGACAGCCAGGGGCCGACGGCGGCGAGGAACACGACCGTGCAAAGGACGCCGGTGGCGATCTTCGCGCCCGGCTGTCGCCAGAACCGGCGTCCGACGTCACGCCAGCGCGAGGGCGCGGCGCCGCTCATGAAAGGCGCGTCCGTGGATCCAGCCGTGCATAGGCCAGGTCCACCAGCAAATTGAAAAACACGATCAGCATGCCGTACAGCAACACCACGCCCGTCACCAGGGTGTAGTCCCGGTTGAGTGCGCCCTGCACGAAAAAGCGGCCAATTCCCGGCAAGTCAAAGATTTGCTCGACGACGACAGATCCGGTCATCACGCCGGCCGCGGCCGGCCCGAGCCAGGACACGATCGGCACCAGAGCCGGGCGCAGGGCATGCCGCAGGATCACCGCGGTTTCGGGCAGGCCGCGGGCGCGGGCGGCGCGCACAAAGTCCTGCGACAGCACCTCGATCAGCGACGCCCGTGCCAGACGGGCCACGGTGGCGGCCAGCGGCAGCGCAAGCGCGACCACCGGCAACACATAGGAGCGCCAGCCGGCGTCCAGCCCACCGGCCGGCAGCAACTCCCAATGCAGGGCGACGACAAGCACCAGCAGCGGGGCGACCACAAAGACCGGCGTCGCGACTCCGGCCATGGCCACGGCCATCAGTCCCCGGTCTTGCCAGCGGCCCTGATGCACCGCCGAGTAGAAACCAATCCCGATCCCCAGGACCAGCGCCAACATCAGGGCGTTCACGCCCAGCGTAAAGGACACCGGAAACCCGGCCGCCAGCAGGTCGGAAACGCGAATCCCGGGGTACTGGAACGACGGACCCAGGTCGCCGGCCAGGATTGCGGCCATGTAGCGCAGGTATTGCCGGTGGACCGGTTCGTCCAGGTGATAGGCCGTCGCCATGGCCCGCTCCACCGCCGGCGACAGGCTGCGCTCGCTGTCAAACGGCCCGCCCGGCGCTGCGCGAACCAGCGCAAAAGTCAGGGTCAACAAAACCAGCAGCGTTGGAATCGCCACCAGCACGCGCTTCAGGATCCAGGTCCGCATGGTCAGGGTTGCCGCAGCGACAGGTCGCGGGAGTAGTGGTAGTCAAGCAGATGGTCGACCCAGCCGGCAACCCGCGGTTGCACCAGATGGCGCGAGCGGTAGAAGTACAGCGGCGCGATCGGGACTTCTGCCAGCAAACGCGCCTCGGCTTGCGCGTAGGCCTGCTGGCGCGCCGCCAAATCGGCCGCGTTGGTCGCCTGCAGCAGGCGCGCGTCATATTCGGCGTCGTGCCAGCGACTGTAGTTCACCGCCGAATCGCTGCCCAGCACCGCAGCAAAGGTGGAGGGATCGTTGTAATCACCGATCCACGACCAGAGGAAAGCCTGCAACTCGCCGCCGCGTTTCATGCGCGACAGCAGCGCCCGATTTTCTTCGTTGACCAGGCTCACTCTCACCCCCAAGGCCTGTTTCCACATTGCAGCCAGCACCGTCGCCAGCCGACGGCTGTCGGGACTGGTGGCGTAACGGAGCGAAAACGCCAGCGGCCGCTGCGCGCTGTAGCCGGCCGCGGCGTACAGGCGCCGTGCCTCGGCCACGCGGGCCTCGCGACCAAGGCCGGCATCGGGCGATTGCGGCGACTGGTACCCGGCAACGCCGGGCGGAATCCAGTGCTGCGCCGGCATTCCCAGTCCGTGCAGGACTTTTTCCGCGAGCACCTCGCGGTCAATCACCAGCGACAAGGCGCGGCGCAATCCTGCCTGGCCGGCAAAAGCACCAGAGTCGCACTGGAAACCCAGGTAATACGTTCCCAGGTATCCGGCCAGCCGCAAGTCCTGCGGAAGTTCGCGGCGAATCCAGGCCGCGCGGCCCTGCGGCACGCTGTAGGTGATGTCCAGTTCGCCGGCACGGTAACGCTTGAGCTCGGTGTCGCGGTCTTCGGTCGGGTGGAAATACACCGTATCGATGGCCGTGTTTTCGTTGTCGCGGTAGTTCACGTTGCGCTGCAGCCGGATATGCGACTGCAACACCCATTCATCGAGGACATAGGCCCCATTGCTGACCTGCGCAGCGCCATCGGTCTGCAGGTTGGCCGGGTGCAGCGGCGCCGCCGCGGGCAGCGCCATCAGCCCCGGCAGGTACGGTGCGGGGACGTGCAGCTGGACCCGGACTTGCTGCGGATCGGGCGCGGTGATTCCAAGCGCGGTGGCCGGGAACTCCCCATTGAGGACCGCCTCGCCATTGACGATGACCCTGAACACCGGACCGTAGGGCGAGGCCGTCGCCGGCTCCAGCGCACGGCGCAGGCCGGCAACAAAGTCCGCGGCGTGCAGCGGGTCGCCGTTGGACCACTGCAGGCCCGGCCGGAGGTAGAAGGTGTACACCCGCCCGTCGGGGCTCACGTCCCAGCGCTCCGCGGCCGCCGGCTCGGGTTCGCCGTTGGGCGCGAGGCGCGTCAGTCCTTCAAACAGGTCACGCGCGATATTCATCGCCGGCACGGTCTGCGCCTTTTGCGGATCCAGCGTCTCCGGGTCGGCACCATTGCCGATGTGCAGGACCTGGGCTGCACCCACCGGCTGCGCCAGCGCGACCAGCAGGCAGCCAGCCGCCGTAAGCCGGGTTCGAAAAGAATTAGTGACTGTCACTATTTTCGGCCGTCATTGTTTTTGGTTTCGGAGTCGGCCAACTGACCAGCAACACGCCGGCCAGGATCACCAGGGTCCCGAGGACCTGGGTTCGATCCAGGTGCTCGTCCAGGATCCACCATCCCAGCAGGACGGCGACCGCGGGATTGACGTAGGCGTAGGTGCCCAGGCGCGCCGGCGAGACCTGATGCACCAGCCAGAAGTAGGCGCCGTAGGCGAGAAACGAACCGAAGACAACAAGGTAGGCCAGCGCCAGCATCGCCTCGCGGTTCCAGTTCCAGCGCGGCAGTTCGCCAAGGCTCAGTCCGAGAGCCGACAGGACGACCCCGGCGATAAGCGTCTGCAAGGCCGCCGTCATTGCCGGCGGGCAGCTGGTGGGCTGGCGACGAGACCACACCGAGCCGGCCGCCCACGCCATCGGCGCCAGCATCAGGCCCGCGTAGGCCATCGGCGGCGCCGCCTGCATCCGGATGCCGCCGCCGACCAGTACCGCGACGCCGGCGAATCCAAACACCAGTCCGGCGATGGTTACCGGCCCGAGCCCCTCACCCTGCCGGCCCCAGGTCCCGACCCAGGCCAGCCACAGCGCCGAGGTCGCGACGATCAGGGCGGCCTGGTTGGACTCGACCCACTGCTCGCTCCAGGTCACCAGCCCGTTCCCGCACACCAGCATCAGCAAGGCGGTGACGGTGATATTGCGCCAGTCCTGCCGTCCGGCAGGCCAGCCGGCGCCGGTCCATCGCGCGTAGGCCAGCATCAGCACGCCGGCAACCAGAAAGCGCACGCCGGCGAACAGTGCCGGCGGCAAGTGCTGCACGCCGATGCGGATTGCAAGATAGGTCGAGCCCCAGACCAGGTAAACCACGGCGAAGCCGAGGATTATTTTTGCCGCACGCGGGTGGCTCATGGGCGGCCATTCTGGAGCAAACCGCCCTAATTCCTCTAATTCTGGGCGGGTGTCCCGGATTCAGCGGGCGCCGGTGGGGTGCTGTAGGCAATCTCCGCCTGCAGGTGCGCCAGCCACTGCGCTGCGGCCTTGGCGGTCTTCTCGTGATTCATGGCCTCGCGCAGCGCCGCTTCGGCAGTCTTCCACTGCTTCAACTCAACCGCGACCACGCCGGTCAGGAAAGCCAGGTCGCCCGGCTCCTTCACGCCCTTCTGTTTGGCCCGCACCAGCGCCTCCATGGCGGACTTCCACTGCTCGTCCTCGATGAAGATGTGGCCCAGGCGCTTCCACAACTCGCCCTTGTCGGAAACCTCGGCCGCCCGGCGCATCGCCACCTGCGCCTTCTTGTACTCGCGCGCGGCGAGCCAGGCATTGCCAAGAAACTCCATGTTTTTTTCGGTCGCCGGCACGAGCTTCTCGTCCACGCCACGCTGCAATACGGATCCGGCCTTGAACGGAATCTGCAGGTACATGTACAGATTGGCCAGGTTCCGGAACTCGGCGTCTTCGTTAACGTAACCGCGCCGCTCGGCCAGTGCCAGCACCGCCAGCGCTTCAGGATCCTTCTTGATCTCGAACAGGATGCCCGACAGCTGCTTCCAGTAGGTTTCCTTGGTCGGCACCAGGCCCAGCAATTGCACCAGGACCTCGGCGCACTTGGGAATTTCCTTCAACTCGTAATGCAGCGCCAGCTTCAATTGCAGCCAGGATTCCTTGGGTTCCTTGGCCTTGAGCAGGGCCATGTCGGCGTGGAACAGGGAATCGCGAAACTTCTTCTGTTCGGCATAGGCGCTGGCCAGCAGGATGTGTGCCTCGGGTGCCGGATTGCAGGCCTCCGCCATGTAGTCGTTGAGGAACTTGATGCCCTTGTCCCACTTGTTGTCGGCGACGTAGAGCTGCGCGACGTTCAGCACCATCTGCTCGTGCGGCTGTTGCGGCATGGCTTCGGTCGCAATCGCTTCCTCGAAGGCCTTGATCGCCAGGGCGTTGCGATTGGTCGAGGCGTAAACAAAGGCGAGGGTCTGGTTCAGCACCGCCTTTTCATAACCGCCGCGGGAGTTCTCCAGCATTTCCTTCAGCTTCTTCTCTGATTCGGCGTACTCATTCTTGCTGATGGAGTCGATGACGCGCTCAAGCTTGCGGTAGGTGCCTTCGCTGATCGTGCCGTTGGACTTGCGCGGCGGCTTCTTCGCCTCGCAGGCCCGTTGCTGGGCCTGGACCTGCTCCAGCGTCGGCGCAGATTGGGCGAGAGCGGCGCCGCACCAGGCCAGGGCGCCGGCCGCCAGCAGCACCTGAAAGCGTAAATGCATCACGGGTCCTTCTCCAGGCTGAAGTCCAGGCGCTGGATTCCCCTGAACTCGATCGCCTTGCCGTCCTCGACCTTGGGCCGGAACTTCCACTTGTAGATGCTCTGCACCGCCGCCGATTCAAACACGCCGCGCGGCTTGGCTTCGATCGGGCGCGCCGACTTGACGGTGCCGTCCGGGTTGACGGTGATCTCAATGACCACGTAGCCCTCAATCCGGTCGCGAGCCGCCTGCCGTGGATACTGCGGCGCGATACGCACCAGCGGAATCAGGTCCGAATACCCGGAGGCGTCAGCCGCGGCGAAATTGCCCAGGAACGGGCCGCCGGAAACGCCGGTGGGCAGGCTCATCTTGGGCATCGCGAACGGCAGCGGCGGCTGGTCGGGCGGCGGCGGCGTGGTGATCTCCATCTTCGGCGGCGGCGGCTGCTTGGGCGGTTCGGGCTTGGGCGGCTTGCGGCGCTCGCGGGTTTCCAGCTCCGAATCCTTCTTCAGGCGCACGAAATCGATGGTCGGCAGGCTCTGGGACTTGTCGAAATTGCCGACACCGCCGGTAATCGCCATGTGCATCATCCAGAAGACGAACACCGTGAACAGGGCGGCGTAGGCAAATGCCTTGCCGGGGCTGGAGGTAACGGTCATGACGGCCATCGGCTCAGTTCGCCGGCGCTGCAGCGATCGAGACGGTCTCGATACCGCCGCTGCGCACCTGGTCCATGACCTGGGTCAGGATGCCGACCGGCGCGAGCTTGTCCGCAATGATGACCACGGTGTCCTCGGGCCGCTCAATGTGCAGGCGCTCAACGCTGTTGCGAATGTCGCGAATGTCGAACTTTCGCTTGTCCATCCACACGTCGCCATTGGGCCGGATCGCGATCAGGATGTTGCCGGTGTCCTTGTGTTCGGCGGTTCGCGCCTGCTCGCGATTGACCACCACGCCCGCTTCCTTTACGAACGAGGTGATGATGATGAAGAAGATCAACAGGTTCAGGACGAAATCCAGCATCGGCGCGAGGTCGATGCCGGTGCTTTCCTCGATCGGGGTGTGCTTGCGTGTGCGCATGTTCGGTCCGTGCCGGTCAGTTGCCGGTGGCGGCGATCGAGACGTTTTCCACGCCGCCGAGGCGGGCCTGGTCCAGCACCTGCACCAGGATTCCCGTGGGCGAATCCTTTTCGGTCACCACCACCACGGCGGCATCCGGCTTCTCGGCGTGTGCGCGCTCTACGTTGGCGCGCACCGCACGGACGTCGATGGCGCGGCGGTCCATCCAGATCTCGCCGTCGCCCTTGATCGCGATCAGGATGGTGCCGCCGTCCTTCTTTTGCTGCGCCTGCTTGGCGCTGGGGCGGCTGACCGTGATGCCGAGTTCCTTCACGAACACGGCGGTGATGATGAAGAAGATCAACAGGTTCAGGACGAAACCCAGCATCGGCGCAAGGTCGATGCCGGTGTCGTTCTCGGAGGATTCGTCGCGGTGGCGGCGCAGTCGCATGAGAGTCGGGCTCGGTCCTAGTATTGAAACTTGTCGGACAGCATTTCGGTTTCAAACCGGGCACGCGACTTGAAGTAATGAACCGGGTACAGCCCGGTGAGGCTGATGGCCAGGCCGGTCAAGGTGCAGACCATGGCTTGGGACACGCCGCTGGCCATGGTGCGGGCATCCGCCGAGCCCTTTGCCGCCATCGCATCAAACACCTCGAGCATGCCGGTCACGGTCCCGAGTAGCCCAAGCAACGGGCACAGCGGCACCAGGATTCGCAGCACCTGGAAATTGGCCGTCATTCCCACCGACAGCCGCGAGATCATGGCGCGGCGGATTTGGTGCGCGTACCAGGACTTGTGGTCGGTACGCGATTCCCAATTCTTCAGCATTTCCGCTGCCATCACCGGCAGCACGCGCTCGAAGTACCAGTAGCGCTCGATGACGATCGTCCACATGACCAGGCTCGCCATCAGGATCCAGAACACGGCGGGGCCACCGGCCCCGACCAATTCCCGGATCGCCGTGTAGGGCGAGACCAGCCAGGTAACGACCGAATCAAGCACGGCGCTTCTTCTCCAGGCGCTCGGCCAGCAGGCCCGTGCTCTGCTCGTCCAGGATCTGAATGATTTCCTTTGAGAACGAGCTCAGGGCCGCGTTCACGAACAGGAAGGGGATCGCCACGCCCAGGCCGAGCACCGTGGCGATCATCGCCTGGCCAATGCCGGTGGCCATCAGGCGCGGATCGCCCGAGCCCGACTCGGTGATGCTCTGGAAGGTGATGATCATTCCGATGACGGTACCGACCAGGCCGAACAGCGGGCCGGCGGCGACCACCAGCCGCAGGAACGACTGGAAGCGCTCCAGCGGCGGGACCTCGCGCAACACCGCCTCCGAAATTCGCAGCTCCACGACCTCCGGATCGTCGTCGAGGGACTTGGCGTCGCCCCTGAAGGTCGCGAGCACGCGGCCCAGCGGGTTGTCGGCGGTCGGACGGTCCGGCGCCTTCAGCTGCTCACGGACCTTGTTGCGCTCCTTCAGCAGGAACAAGACCTGGTAGATCGACAGTCCGGTGGCAACCAGCCCCATCAGGATGATCAGGTAGCCAACGATGTGTCCGGTCTTGATCCGCTCGATGAAGGTCGGGCGCAGCAGGTACAGGGACATCAGCACGCCGCGCGAGGGATCCACCACCGCCGCGACGTAGCCCGCGTCTTCGGACTCGACGTCGTCGTAGCCGGCGTAATCGTGCGGCTGGCGCGCCAGCACGGTCAGCGACTTTTCGCTGGGCAGGTACGACAGGTATTCGCCATCGGAGATGGCGGTGAAGCCGCCAATCATCACGGCCTCGCGCTCGTTCGAGGTGCCGTCCGGATCGACGACCTTGGCGGTGAACTTCACCACCCGACCGGACTCGGTCATCTCGCGCTGCATCTCAAACCAGAGCTTTTCCAGCTCGTCGATCGACGGCAGCGCCTTGACCTGCGACAACTTGGTCACGAGCTCGTCACGGTCCGGGTAACGGGTCGTGATCATTGAGTTGTAAAGGACCGACGAGACGTCGCCGGCGACCACCCGAACGGTGCCGAACAGCTCGCCGAGGTTGCCGCCCTTGGCGTCCAGCACGCTCTGGAGCTCGGTGAGCCGCTTTTCATTGGTGTCGAACTGCGCCCCCAAGCGGCGGCTGCGCTCTTCCTGGGCGGCGCGCTCGCGCTTGGCCTCGGCGAGCAGGTTCGACTGCTGATTCAGATCCGCCTGGAACTTGCGCTCGCGCTCGGCATTGGCCGCCGACTCACGGGCACGCGCCTCCCGCGTCTGCTGCAGCAATTGTTCAAGCGTCTGGGCCGCGGTGGGCTCCGGCGCCTTCTTGTCCTGCGCCAGGGCAGCAGCCGACAGCAGCACGACCGCCGCGACGCCCAGAGCGATGACGGCCTTGTAGTTGGGGGTACGCATTATTTCTTCTCCATCGTCGGGGCCGGGACTGGCGCAACAATCAAGTCCGGCGCCACCTGTTTGCGCGCTACCTTCAGGCCCTTGGTGACGGCATCTTCGTAATCGCTGTCTTCCTGCCAGGCCTTCGCAGTGGAATCCCAGTATCCCGTGTCATTTCCGTCGAGCGTCTGGTACATCAGCGCGATGCGGCCGACCCGAAGGAAATTGACGGTCCGGGCCTCGTCACCCTGGCCCAGCTTGCCCTCGTAGGCTTCCAGGGTGCGGCCGTACTCCATTTCAACCGAGTAAGCCTCAAGGATGCGACGGTACTTTTCGGCCGTGCTGACGTCGGCGCGGTTCATGATGTCCTTCAACGTGGCTATGCGCGTGGCGCGTTCCTTCGGCAGGAACGGCAGGTCCAGCTTCACGAACTGTTCAAGCGTCTCGAGCATCCGCTGCATCAAGGGATAGATTTCGCGGTTGGTGCGCTCAATTTCACCGATTTGGTTCTGGATCGAGACCATCTCCTCCTCTTGCGAGGTGAGCTGCTTCTCCAGTTGCTCGTTGTAGCGCCGGAGGCTCTCGGTTTCGCGCAGCGTGGCGCGATAGTCGCCCAGCAGCGTCTGGGTATCGTCGTCGAGCGTGTTGATCTTGGTCTGGGAAGCGGCCGCAGACTTGTCCGTTGCCACTTGCTCGGCGGTGGCCGCGCTTACGAGTTGCGGATTGGCGGCGGTCTGGGCGTCCCAACCGGCGGCTAGCAATGCGGCACCAAGCACGGTCAGGGCCACGTGTCGTGCACGCGAAAGTTTATTCACTGGGGTCATCTGATTCTCCATCACTCTTGTTGGGCGCATAACGCCCCGCCGGTTTTACCGGTCGGGCTCTCTTTATATGTGGCTGTCTTTGCGCAGCGCGCTATTCGGCGACGCGTCAAGAAGGGTACAGCGGCGGAAATTCTACACGGATGCGAGCGGCATTTCCGCCTTTCGGGTGACCTAATTTTTATGTGCACCGCAACAAAGCATTCGCACCGTTATGCGTCAGAATCCTGACCCCTGCTCTTTTCGAGTGCCGCCCGATGCCCCGCCCGCCAACGGTTCTTGTTCGCCGCGAACCGCCGCTGCTCCATGTGACGATCAATCGGCCCGAGTGCAGAAACGCCGTTGATCGCCCCACCGCCGAGGCATTGGCCAAGGCTTTTCGGGCATTCGACGCTGATGCGGAGTTACGGGTCGCAACCCTGTCCGGAGCGGGCGGGCATTTCTGCGCGGGTGCCGACCTGAAAGCCATCGCGAGCGGCGACCCGGCACGCATGAACCGGGTCGAGCCAGATGGCGACGGGCCCATGGGCCCAACCCGGATGCAATTGAGCAAGCCCGTCATTGCGGTGATTTCCGGCTACTGCGTGGCCGGCGGCCTGGAACTGGCGCTGTGGTGCGACCTGCGGGTAGCCGATGAGACTGCCGTATTTGGGGTGTTCTGCCGGCGCGTAGGCGTTCCGCTGATTGACGGCGGTACGGTACGACTGCCCCGGGCTATCGGAATGAGCCGGGCGATGGACATGATTCTTACCGGGCGGTCGGTGGCGGCAGCGGAGGCACTTGATTTTGGCCTGCTCAATCGGCTGTTTCCGGCGAACGACTTGCAAAATCAAGCCGGGATTCTTGCCGTTGGGATTGCCACCGTTCCGCAGATTTGCCTGCGAAACGATCGCATGAGCGTTATCGGGCACTTCGGCCTGAACGAGGAAGTCGCCATGAGGGCGGAGTTGGAGTTCGGCATGGCGACACTCGCCTCTGGCGAAAGCGTGGACGGCGCCGTTCGTTTCCGGCGCAGCGACGGACGGGCTTGAGCGCGTGGTCCGCCGCAGTCGGCCAGTGTCGCATGCGGTCGCGCACCAACCGGCCGCGCTCCGGCAGCATCAGCGTTGCCGGATCGTCGTCCCCAACGGTGGCGCCGGACGGGTCCATCCTGTTTGGCGCGAACACCGGGTACAACGGCGCCAGCGG
>JANNAK010000244.1:0-10345 GCA_031384195.1 Gammaproteobacteria bacterium | reverse complement strand
CTGCTCTACCCGGGCGGGACGGTCGATGTCGAAGCGGTGCGGGCGGCGGTCTCCGACAGCACGCATTTCGAGGCCTTTGACCTGATCGAGAAGGTATTGAGCGGCGACAGCCGCGGCGTGGCACGCAGCCTGCCGCGCCTGCGCGCCGAGGGCGTCGACCTGCAGGAGCTGCTGGGGGCCTGGAGCTGGACCCTGCGCACCTGGAGCGAAGCGGCTAGCCATTACGCGAAGACCCGTGACGCGCGCCGGGCCTGCGAGGCGGCGCGCCTGTTCGGGCCGCGCCAGGCGCCCTACCTCAAGGCCTTGCCCCGCGCTCCCGCCGGGCAAGTCTCGGAGTGGCTGGCCTGGTGCTCAGACATTGATTTAAAAGGGAAATCTACCGGCGGCGAGCCGGCGGCCTGGGCCGACCTGCTAAACTGCATGCTTACGGCCAGCGGGGTTTCCCGCGCCGCTAGCCCCCGTTCATGACCCAGCCTCGATGAGCCCTGACGCTGTAAAGCCGGTTGCCGCCAAGTCCCGCAGCCCCGGAACCCCGATGCGCAATCGCGGTCAACGCGCCAAGGCCGCCGCCGTGGTGATGGCCCGTGCCGAGTGCGGGCAGAAAAACGCATTGTTGTTTGCCTTTGCCGACCTGTTGCGCGCGCAATCCGAGCGCATCCTCGACGCCAATGCCCAGGACATGAAGGCCGGCATCGCCGCCAAGCTCGACGCCGCGCAGCTCGACCGCCTCAAGCTTGATCCCGATCGCATCAACACCATGGCTGCGGCCGTGCGCCAGATTGCCGGCCTGCCGGACCCGATTGGCGAAATATTCGACGTGCGGCCGCGGCCCTCGGGCATCCAGGTCGGCCGAATGCGCGTGCCGCTGGGCGTGGTCGGCATCATTTACGAGTCGCGGCCCAACGTCACCGCCGATGCCGCCGCGCTGTGCCTGAAATCCGGCAATGCCTGCATCCTGCGCGGCGGCAGCGAGGCGATCAACTCCAACCTGGCGATCGCGCGCTGCATCGAACAGGCGCTGCGGGACACCGGCCTGCCGGTGGACGCGGTGCAGGTGGTGGACAACACCGACCGCAAGTCCGTCGGCGAACTGTTGTCGATGTCGGAGTACATCGACGTGGTCATCCCGCGCGGCGGCAAGAGTTTGGTCGAATACGTTGCCGAGCACGCCAAGGTGCCGGTGATCAAGCACCTGCACGGCATTTGCCACGTTTTCATCGAGGCGTCGGCCGATGTCGAAAAGGCGATCGCGGTGGCGGTGAACGCCAAGACCCAGCGCTACGGCACCTGCAACACCATGGAGACGCTGCTGGTCGACGAGTCGATCGCGGCCCGGGTGCTGCCCGAGCTTGGGCGGATTTACCAGGAGCACGGCGTTGAACTGCGCGGCTGCGATCGCACCCGCAAACTGGTCCCGAACAGCAAGGCGGCCAGCCCTGAGGACTGGGACACCGAGTACCTCGCGCCGATCCTCGCGATTCGCGTGGTGAAGGGCATTGACGAGGCGATCCGGCACATCGCCGCGCACGGCTCGCAGCATACCGACGCCATCGTCACGGAAAACCTGTCGCACGCCCGCCGCTTCCTGCGCGAAGTGGATTCCAGCTCGGTGATGGTCAATGCCTCCACCCGCTTCGCCGACGGCTACGAGTACGGCCTGGGGGCGGAGATCGGCATCAGCACCGACAAGTTGCACGCCCGTGGACCGGTCGGACTTGAGGGACTGACGTCGGTCAAGTGGATCGTGTTTGGTGACGGGCATATCCGGTGAATACTTGATACGGATCGCCGGGCGACCGCGCGCCATCGGCATCTTCGGCGGCACCTTTGCGCCCATCCACAACGGACACCTGCAGCTCGCGTTGACGGCGCGCGACCGCCTGGGCCTGGCGCAGGTTCGCCTGCTGCCATCGGCGCTGCCGCCGTTGCGCGGCCGGCCGGTGATTTCCGCCGAGCGCCGCCTCGAGTGGGTGAAGCTCGCCATCCAGGGCCATCCGCGCCTGATCGCCGACGGTCGTGAACTGGAGCGGGACGGCCCGTCCTACACCTTCGATACCCTGGCCTCGTTCCGCGCCGAGTTTCCGCAGACGCCGCTGTGCCTGCTGCTGGGACAGGACGCCGTGCAACAGTTGCCGCAATGGCATCGCTGGGAATCCCTGATCGAGTACGCGCATCTGGTGTTCTTCAATCGCCCCGGCGTGCCGGAGCACCTGCCGGTGGCGCTGGCGCGAGTGCTGCAAGAGCGCGCGGCGCACGATGCGACCGAGTTGCACCGGGCGCCGGCCGGCCTCTGGTGGCATTGCGAAATGCCGCCGATGGATCTTTCCGCCACCGTCGTGCGCGCTGCCTTGCGCGACGGCCAGCCTGCACGCGCCAAGGGCATGATTCCGCCCGCCGTGCTGAAAAGCCTTACCCAATCCGATATGGAGGCATTTGCCTACGATGAAGACCAAGCTCTCGCCGCTCACTGACCTCGCGCTGGACGCCATCGACGACCTCAAGGGTCTCGACGTCCGCCTGCTCGACGTGCGCTCCCAAACCCCGATGACCGACGCGATGATCGTCTGCACCGGCACCTCGACCCGGCATGTGCGATCAATCGCCGAGAACGTCATCCGCGACGCCAAGAAAGCCGGCCACCAGCCGCAGGGCGTCGAAGGCCTGAACGGCAGCGAGTGGGTGCTGGTCGACCTGGGCGGTGTCGTGGTGCACGTGATGCTGGCGCAAACCCGGATTTTCTACCAGCTGGAAAAGCTGTGGGAAATGACGCCGCCGCCCGAGGCGCGCCCGGCGCCGAAGAAGAAACCGGCCAAGGTCAGCCCGACCAAAAAAGCCGGCAAGGCCGCGCCGAAAAAGAAGTCGTCGCGAGGTGCGCCCAAGCCGCGGCCGCGGGTGGCGCCCAAGCGCAGCAGCAGCAGCAAGGTTAGGCCGGCCCGCAAATCGGCCAGCAAGCCAGCCCGCAAATCGGCCAGCAAGCCGACACGCAAATTGGACAGCAAATCGGCCAGCAAGCCGGGCCGCAAGGCCGGTCCCAAGAGCGTCAAGAAAGGGAAGCCGAAGCGCCGCTCATGAGGCTGCGCTTGATCGCGGTGGGCGAGCGCCTGCCGGATTGGGCCGACAGCGCGGCCAGCGATTACGCCGGACGGCTGCCGCGCGAATGGCGGTTCGAGCTGACCGTCATCCCGGTTGCGCCCCGTGGCAAGAACGCCGACATCGCACGGCTGAAGGCGGCTGAAGGCGAGAAGATGCTGCGCGCGGTACCGGAGGGCGCGACAGTCATTGCCTTCGACGAGCGCGGCAAGCAGCTCTCCACCCAGGAGTGGGCCGATGCCGCCGGACGCTGGCAACAGGACGGGCAGGTGGTGTGCCTGCTGATTGGCGGCCCGGACGGCCTGGCGCCCGAATGCCTGGAGCGGGCCGGCCAGCGCTGGGGCCTGTCGAAGCTGACGCTGCCGCATGCGCTGGCGCGCGTGCTGGTGCTGGAACAGCTGTACCGGGCCTGGAGCCTCCTCTCCGGACATCCCTACCACCGTGCTTGACCGCAACCACGCGGCTTTGCCGCGGCCCCGGGCTGCGTGAGACCATTTTCGGACATGTCCTTCCAGATCTACCTTGCGTCCCGCTCGCCGCGCCGGCGGGAGTTGCTGCGCCAAGTGGGCGTGAGCTTTGAGTTGCTGCCGACCGACGTGGCAGAAGTGCCGCGTCCCGGCCAGTCCGCCGCGGACTACGTGGTCGCCACCGCGCTGGCCAAGGCGCGCGCCGGGGCGGCAAGCGCGATCACGCCGCGGCCGGTGCTGGGCGCCGATACCGACGTGGTCGTTGACGGAGAAATCCTCGGACAACCGAGCGGTCGCGACGATGCGATTGCGATGCTGCTGCGCCTTTCGAATCGCACCCACGAGGTATACAGCGGCATCGCAGTGGTGAACGGCGCGCGCGAGCAGACCGCATTGTCCGTCACGCGCGTGAGCTTTGGCCCGGTGACGCCGGACCAGGCCGGTGCGTACTGGGACAGCGGCGAGCCGGCCGGCAAGGCCGGGGCCTACGCGATCCAGGGTCTGGGGGCGCGTTTTGTCAGTGCAATTGCAGGCAGCTACTCCGGAGTGGTTGGGCTGCCGCTGTACGAAACCTGCGAACTCCTCGCGGCATTTGGAATCGAAGTCCCGCCGCGCCCCCCGGGCGCCGGAGCCAAGCCCTGATGAGCACTGAAATTCTGGTCAACATCTCGCACAGCGAGACGCGCGCCGCGCTGGTCGAGGGCGGAGCGGTGCAGGAAGTGTTCGTGCAGCGCGCCGCACGCCACGGACTGGTCGGCAATATCTACAAGGGCCGGGTGCAGCGAGTGCTGCCGGGCATGCAGGCGGCCTTTGTCGACATCGGGCTGGAGCGCACCGCCTTCCTGCACGCCGCCGACATGCTTGCGACGCCGGCCAATGGCGGCGAGACGGCCGGTGCGCCGCCGGTCGAGCGGCTGTCGATCGAGCGGCTGCTGTCCGAGGGTCAGGAGGTGATGGTGCAGGTGGTCAAGGATCCGCTGGGGTCCAAGGGTGCACGCCTCACCACTGCGCTATCCATCCCGTCGCGCTACCTGGTGCTGCTGCCGTACGACCCGCATATGGGCGTCTCGGCGCGCATTGAGGACGACGCGGAGCGGGCGCGCCTGAAATCCGTGCTCGAGCGCCTGCGGCAGCAGTTGCCGACGCCGTTCGGATTGATCGTGCGCACGGCCGGTGAAAATGCCGAGGCCGAGGCGCTGGATGCCGACGTCAAGTTCCTGCTGCGCCTGTGGAACACCATCAGCAGCAAGATGGCGGCGACCGCACCGGGGACGATGGTGCACGGCGACCTGCCACTGTCGATGCGCGTGCTGCGCGACCTGCTGGGCACGCACGTCGAGCGGGTCCGGATCGACAGCGCCGACGAATTTCAGCGGCTGCGTGAGTTCGCCGGCGACCTGGCACCGCAATACGCACCGCAGGTCGAGTTGTATGACGGCGCGGCGCCGATCTTCGATCTCTACGGTGTCGAGGACGACCTGCACCGCGCGCTCCAGCGTCGCGTCGATCTCAAGTCCGGCGGCCACCTGGTGTTCGACCAGACCGAGGCGATGAGCACGGTGGACGTAAACACCGGCGCCTACGTTGGCCACAGCAACCTCGAAGACACGGTGCTCAAGACCAACCTGGAGGCCGCGCACGCCATCGCCCGGCAATTGCGGCTGCGCAATCTTGGCGGCCTGATCATCATCGACTTCATTGACATGAAAGGCGAGGCGCATCGGGCCCAGGTGCTGCGGGCGCTGGAGAAAGAACTCAAGCGCGACCCGGCGCGCTCGACGGTCTACCCGTTCTCGCCGCTGGGGTTGGTGGAGATGACCCGCAAGCGCACGCGCGAAAGCCTTGGCCACATCCTGTGCGAGCCCTGCCCATCCTGCGAAGGGCGCGGCGAGGTCAAGACCGCCGACACCGTGTGCCATGAAATCCTGCGCGAGATCACCCGTGCGGCGCGCCAGTTCGAGGCGGCCGAGTTCCGGGTTATCGCCGCGCCCTCGATCGTTGAGCGCCTGAGCGAGGACCAGTCACAGTCGCTGGCCGAACTCGAGGAACACCTGGGGCGGCCGATTCGCCTGCAAGCGGAAACCCAGTACGCGCGCGACAATTTCGACGTCGTCCCGACCTGAGCGGCTGACGGCCCATGGAGAGAGTTCGCCGCCGGTTCTGGACCCGGGCCATCACCGCCCTGGCGGTGCTGGTAATCCTGGTGGCCAGTGCCAGTGGCCTGTTCCAGATTGCAGTGCAGGCGGTGCCGGGATACCGCACCGACATCGAAAATTACGTGAGCGAAATCACCGGGCGGCCGGTGCGCATCGGCAAGCTGGACCTGACCTGGCGCTACACCTATCCCAGCCTCGACCTCGGCCAGGTGGCAATGATGGATGGCGACGGCAAGACCGTGCTGCTGCAGGCCGAACGCCTGCGCCTGGGGTTCAGCCTGCGCCGCTTGCTGCAGCAGAACTTTGCGCCGAACCGGCTTGAATTGCAGGGGCTGACGCTGGAAGTGGACATCGATCCGGACGGTCGGATCTCGGCGCCGGGTTGGCCGGTCGGCAGCGCGTCGTCCGGTGGGCCGGGCCTGACGCCGCTGGCGACTTTCGACTCCTTGCGGCTGGAGCGTTGCCGGCTCAACCTCACCGATCGACGGCGCGGACCGGGACCCGCACGAACCGAGCCCTGGTCCTTCGGCCTGGCCTATGCCGAGCTGTCGCGCGGACTGCTGCGCAGCAAGCTGGAATCGGAACTGATCTTGCCGGTGAGCCTTGGGGAATCGGCGCGGGTCAGCGCCGCGCTGCAGGGAGACTGGCTGGACCTGGCGACCTGGAGCGGCGATTGGTCGGCAGAGGTCACCAGCGTCAACGCCGCGACCTGGCTCGCCCCCTGGCTCGCGCCCGGCGCCGAACTGTCTGCCGAAGGGCTCACGGTGCGAGTCGAGGGCGAATTGCAGGCCGGCGTCGTGAAGTCCATCGACGTGGCGGTCGAATCCGGACCGGTGCGCGCCAGTCGCTCGCCGCACACGGCGAGGTTCGAGACCTTGCGCGCCGCCGTCAGCGCCACCTTTAGCGGGGAGGGATGGGACGCCCGGCTCACCCGGTTTGAGCTTGACGGTCCGCAGGGACCTTCGCCGGAAACCCGCATCCACGTTGCCGCGACCAAGGCTGCCGATCGCACCACTTACGAAGGCACCGCCCAGGACATCCGGCTGTCGGACTTCGCGCCGTGGATGCGCCTGTTGCAGGTGCCGGACCCGCTGCTCGCACTGGACCGGCTGTCCGGTGACGTGGACAAGCTCTCGTTCCGGGTGGCGGACGTGGCTGGCGAACTGCGCTACCAGGCGCAGCTGGATTTCAGGCAACTCGCCTTGCCGGCCGGCGACCGCGCGGTGGGCGCCGCCGGATTGAGTGGCGAGCTGGCCGTCGATGAGACCGGCGGTCGGGTCCTGCTGCAGCCCGCGCCGGCCCGGCTGCAACTGCCGGGATTGCTGGAGACCGGCGACATTGCGGTCGATGAACTCGAAGGCGAGGCGCAGTGGCGCAAGGTCGGCAGCGACTGGACGGTGGACGCGCCGCGGTTTCGCTGGCGGGCGCAGGGCACCGAAGGCCAGGGCTCGCTCAAGCTGGAGTTGCCGGCCGAGTCGGGGAAATCGCCGACCATCGCACTACAGGCCAGCTTCTCCTCGAGCGACGTGACCCTGGCCAAGTCGCTGATGCCGCGCCACTGGGGCAGCGGGCTGAAGAACTGGCTGGACCGCGCGATCCTCGCCGGGCGCGTGCCCAAGGGCCGCCTCAAGATCGAGGGCGCGCTGGCGGACTTTCCGTTCACCACCAAGCCCGGCCTGTGGGAGCTTGATCTGGAGACGCAGGACATCCGGCTTGCGTTCCATCCGGACTGGCCGCCGATCGCCGGCATCGGTGCACAGCTCAAGTTCCGCGGCAACGGGCTGGCGATTGAGTGCACCGGTGGCGACCTCGGTGGCAACCCGATCAGCGGGGCGACCGCCAGGATCCCCGAATTCAAGGCGTCGGTATTGTCGATCGACGGCAAGACGCGCGGCGACGTGGCGCGCTACTTCGCCTACCTGAACCGCTCGCCACTGCGCACCTCGCTGGCCGGCTTGCTGGCCAACCGCGCGCAAGGACCGGCGAGTGTCGAGGTCCATCTGGAGGTGCCGCTGAAGGATTCGACGCACACGCACGTGCGCGGCGTGGTCAGTGCCGAAGGCGTAGAGCTGCAATACCCCGGACTGAAGGAGTCGTTCAAGGACGTGCGGGGAAGCATCGCCTTCGACGGCTCCAGCGCGAAGGCCAGCGATTTGACCGCGCGCTGGTACGGTATGCCGCTGAAGGCCGAGATCCAGCCCCAGGCCGACGGCTCCAACCTTCTTGGCACCACTCTCGCGTTTACGCTGGACCCGGCCGGAAGCGGGCCCAGTGAGCTGATACCGGCCTGGCTGCGCAAGGTGGTTTCCGGCGATATTCGCTGGACCGCGAGCCTGCGATTCGGTCGCGGCGGCCCCGATCACCCCGACGGTGCGCCGCTGAGCCTGAGCACGACGCTGGCCGGCGTCGAGGTCCGTTTGCCGCCCCCGATCGGAAAGACCAAATCCGAGTTGGTGCCGCTGGAAATGACCGTGGGCGCCGCGCCGGACGGCGCGCTGAAAATTACCGCGATGTACCAGCAGCGGCTTGGTGCGGACTTGCGTTTGCGCACCCGGGACGGGGCCACCCAGATGCAGAGCGCCGCGCTGCGCCTGGGCGGCGGGCCGCTGATCGAAGCCAAGGGAAGCGGCATCAGCCTGGGCGGATCGATTGAGGAATTGGATGCACGGGCATGGTACGAAGCGCTGGACGCCCTGGGCCTGGGCGATTCGGGCTCGACGTTTGCACGCGCCGAGCTCAGCGCCGGCCGCGTGTACTGGAACGAGTTTGCGGTTCGCGATGCAAAGTACCGCTGGCAGCGGCAAGCGGGTGGCAGCTGGAGCCTGGAGGTGGGCGGTGCCGGTGCCAGTGGCGAGCTGCGCTGGAATCCGCAGCGGCGCGGCCGCCTCACGGCGAAGTTCAGCGCGCTGGCGCTGGAAATGACCGAGGCGGCGGAGGCGACACGGCCACCGTCGGATCCATCGCGCTGGCCGGTGGCGGAATTCGACGTCGAAAAATTTCGCCTGAACCAGGCCGAGCTGGGCCACCTGCAATTCGCCAGCGAGCGGATTGAGGACGGCCAGAGCGTGAAGCTGATGTCGCTGGGCGGCGGCAGCACCAAGATCGGCGGCACTGGCGAGTGGCGCCGCTTCGGCAAGGGCAAGGCCAAGGAGCAGTCGACCGGTGCGCTGGACTTCGAGCTCAGCACCACCGACATCGCCGGTGTGTTGCGGGCACTGCGCTATGCGCCCAATCTTGACGCCAGGCACGGCCGCATCAAGGCGCAGTTGCGCTGGGAGCCGTCGGCCACCGGCCTGGACTGGCGGCAGGCGCGCGGCGCGGTGCAGGTCGCATTCGAGAACGGCCAGTTGCGCGCGGTCGAGCCGGGCGCCGGGCGCGTGCTGGGACTGGTGAATTTCTACGCCCTGCCGCGCCGGTTGACGCTGAACTTCCGCGACGTGGTCAGCAGTGGCCTTGGCTTTGACAGCATCAAGGGCGACTTTGCCCTGGCCGGCGGCGACGCCATCACCGACAACCTCGAGATTCTCGGGCCGTCGCTGCGCATGGAGACGCGCGGTCGCATCGGCCTTGCTGCCCGCGACTACGACCAGCAAGTGACGGTCTATCCCGACGTGTCGTCGGGCGTCACGCTGGGAGCGCTGGCGCTGGGGGGGCCGGTGTTTGGCGTGCTGGCGCTGATTGCGCAGGAAATCCTCAACAAGCCGCTCGACCAGGTCACGCAGCTGTCGTATCGCCTCACCGGCAGTTGGGACAATCCCCGCGTCGAGCGGGCCGAAACGCCACCCGAAGAGCCCGGCCGCTCGCGCAAGGCACCGTCGCAAAAATAATGGACAAGGACGCGTTGGTCGCCGCCGTGCAGATGAGCTCCGGGCCGTCGCTGGAGGCAAATCTTGCCGCCGCCCAGGCGTTGCTGGAGGACGCGCGATCACGGGGCGCGACGCTGGCGGTGTTGCCGGAAAACTTTGCGCTGATGGGCGCGCACGAAACCGACAAGCTGGCAGTGGCCGAGGACGATGGCGCCGGGCCGATCCAGGCGTTCCTGGCCAGGACTGCGCGCGAGCTCAAGCTGTGGATCGTCGGCGGGACGATCCCGATGCGGGTGCCGCATCGCAAGGACCGTGTCCATGCCGCAAGCCTCGTTTACGACGCCAGCGGACAGCGCGTGGCGCGGTACGACAAGATCCACCTGTTTGATGTCGAGCTGGGCGGCGGCGAGCGTTATCGCGAATCGGCCAGCATCGAGCCCGGGGCCCTGCAAGCGGTGGTGGTGGATTCGCCGGTCGGCAAGCTGGGCCTTAGTGTCTGCTACGACCTGCGGTTTCCCGAGTTGTATCGCCAGCTGGTGGCCGGTGGTGCGCAAGTCCTGCTGGTGCCCTCGGCCTTCACCGAGCGCACCGGCCGTGCGCACTGGGACCTGCTGCTGCGCGCCCGTGCGGTCGAAAACCTCTGCTACGTCATCGCGCCCAACCAGTGTGGATCCCACCCCGGCGGCCGCCGCACCTGGGGTCACAGCGGGATCTTTGATCCCTGGGGCGTGCCGTTGAGCAGCTGTGACGAGGTGCCGGGCGTCGCCGTCGCGCCCGTTTCCCTGCCGCATCTGCAAGAATTGCGCGCGGGCTTCCCGGCCCTGGC
>JANNAK010000210.1:0-2755 GCA_031384195.1 Gammaproteobacteria bacterium | reverse complement strand
GCGTCGATGCCAAGATGGCGCAGGCCCAGAGTGTCGATGCCAAGATGGCGCAGGCCCAGAGTGTCGATGCCAAGATGGCGCAGGCCTCGGCGGTTATGGCGCAGAACGTCGGCGCGTTCAGCGCGCTGGCCAAGGACCAGGCAGCGCTGGCGGTGCTGGCCACCAATGTCGAAGCGATCCAGATCATGGCCAAGGCACCGCAGGCGATGGACCTGATGGCGCGCGATGCAGGGTTTGCGGCCATGGCCCGACAGGCCTCGTTTGCCGCCATGCTGCAGGACGCGGGCTTCGCCCAGGCCATGCGGCAGCACGAATAAGCCGAACCGGCAGGATCACCAAGGCCGCCCGAAAGGGTGGCCTTTTTCATTGGCGGCGGCCCGGTTCCGATTCAGGGCGCGACCCGGGCTGCGATTAGCGGCTATTCTCTTCGGCGCCAATAAAAATCATGGGGTGCGGTATGTCGACCACCAGACGTCGAGCGCTCGCGTTCGCGGCACTGCTTGCCGCCACCGGTGCGGCCCCCGCGGACGACCTGAATCTCAGCGTCCTGGAGACCGAAAACCTCCGCGTCCTCTACTTTGATCCCGCGCAGACGTACCTCGTGCCGCACGTGGTGCGCTCGTTCCACAACTCGCTGGCATGGCAACAACGGGTGTTTGGCTGGACGCCGAAGGAGAAAGTCACAATCTTGCTGAAGGATTTCACCGACTCGGGCAACGCCGGTGCCCGCAGCGCGCCGAATGACGGCATCTCAGTGGATATCGCGCCACTGTCCCGGACCTTTGAGACGTTTACCGCAACCGAGCGGATTTACATGCTGATGAACCACGAGCTGGTTCACGTGACCACCATGGACCAGTGGGCGGCGCAGGACGCTTTCTGGCGCACGGTGTTCGGCGGCAAGATCACGCCGGACTCTGCGCACCCGGAAACGCTGTGGTACTCCTACCTGACGACGCCCCGCGTGGTGGTGCCGCGCTGGTACCTCGAAGGCAGCGCCGTGTTTATGGAGACCTGGATGGCCGGTGGCATCGGCCGGGCGCAGGGCGCCTACGACGAGATGGTGTTCCGGGCGATGGTGCGCGACGGCGCCAAATTCCACGATCCGCTCGGACTGGTGTCGGCCGGCGTCAAACAGGATTTCCAGGTCGGCGTGAATGCCTATCTTTACGGCACACGATTCATTTCCTGGCTGGCGCTTGAGTACTCGCCGCAGAAAGTGCTGGAGTGGCTCAAGCGCGTGGACGGCACCAAGCGCTACTACGCCGACCACTTCGAGCAGGTATTCGGCGAGCCGCTGGAGACCGCCTGGCAACAGTGGATTGTCTGGGAAAAGGTATTCCAGACCGCCAATCTTGAGGCGGTGAAGCGATACCCGATCACCCCCGCCGCGCCGCTGACCAAGGTGCCGCTGGGCTCGATCTCCCGCGGATTTGTTGATGACAAGCGCGGCGTGTTCTACAGCGCGGTGCGCCAGCCGGGCGTGCTGGCCCATCTGGGCGCAATCTCGCTGAAAGACGGCAGCATCCAGCACCTTGAGGACATCAAGGGGCCGGCCCTGTACAAGGTGACCTCGCTGGTGCACGTACCGAAGAGCGACTTGCTGGTGTACACCACCGACAACAACCTGATCCGCGACCTGGTGGCCTACGACCTGGCCACTGGCAAGTCGCGCATGCTGCAGAAGGACGCGCGCATCGGCGACCTTGCGCTCAGCAAACCGGACGGCAGCCTCTACGGCATCCGCCAACAAAACGGCCTGTCGACCCTGGTGCGCCTGCCGCCGCCCTACGAAACCTGGACGCAGGTGCAGACCTTTGCCTATGGCACCGACATCTACGACATCGACGTGTCGCCGGACGGCACGCTGCTGTCGGCATCGGTCGGCGGCATAGACGGCAGCCAGCACCTGGAAGTGTTCAAGCTCACCGACCTTGCGGCCGGCACTCTTGCGCCGGTGGCCAAGTTCGACTTTGGCACCGCCGTGCCGGAGGGCTTCGTGTTTTCGCCTGACGGTCGTTACCTGTTTGGCAGCAGCTATTACACCGGCGTGTCCAACCTGTTTCGCTACGAGTTGGCGACCCGGAAGCTGGAGATGGTCACCAACACCGATGTCGGATTGTTCTGGCCGGTGCCGCTGGCCGATGGACGGCTGATCGCGTACTCCTTTACCGGCGCCGGCTTCACGCCGGTCACCATTGAGCACCCGGTGCCGTTGAAGGACGCCAGTGCGGTGAAGTTCCTCGGCGCGCAGATCGCCGCCAAGTACCCGGTGATCAAGACCTGGGAAGCCGGCTCGCCGGCGCGCGTGAACTTCGACAGCCTGGTGACCCGGCGCGACAAGTACAGCCCGGTTCGCGAGATGGAACTGGAGGCGGTCTACCCGATGCTGGAAGGCTACAAAAATTCTGTCGCGGGCGGTGCGCAGCTACGCTTCGCCGACCCGATGGGTTTCGACAGCCTGACCCTGACCGTGTCGCACAGCCCGGACAATGATTTGGCGGCGGGCGAGCAACACCACGCCGAGATCGAGTACCAGCACCTGGGCTGGAGCCTGCGGGCCAGCCACAACGATGCCGATTTCTACGACCTGTTCGGCCCGACCAAGCGCAGCCGACGCGGCGACGCGGTGGGCCTGGGTTACAAGCGGTCGCTGATCTATGACCGGCCACGCCTGCTCGACTTCAAGCTGGACCTGACCCAGTACACCAACCTTGAGACGCTGCCGGATGCCCAGAACGTCGCGGCGACCTAC
>JANNAK010000206.1:0-37293 GCA_031384195.1 Gammaproteobacteria bacterium | reverse complement strand
GTGCTGAATCGCCTCGAGCCGGTGCGCGAGTCGGTGACGTTCCACTCCAAGAGCGGCCCCCTGATCGTGAAGCGCGATCGCGACAAGCTCTCGCTGGACCTGCCGGCGATTGCCGTGCAATCCACCGCCGACCTTGCCTCGATGTCGCGCGCCTTGGGGCGGCAGCCGAACGAGCTCTTCCGGGGGTTCCAGTGGTTGGCGGTGTATCCCAACGAGGATGAGATCCGTAACCTCAAGCCCGACTATGCCGGCATCGTTGCCCTGGGCGTCCACGGCGTAATCGTCACCGCGCCGGGCAACGACTGCGATTTCGTCTCGCGCTTCTTTGCACCCGAAGCCGGCGTGCCCGAAGACCCGGTCACGGGCTCCGCACACAGCCGGCTGGTGCCGTTCTGGGCGCAGCGCCTGAACAAGCAAAAAATGTTCGCCCGCCAGGTCTCGCCGCGGGGCGGGGAATTGTGGTGCGAGCTGCGCGGCGACCGGGTGATCCTCGGCGGCCACGTCGTGCTTTACCTTGAAGGCACCATCGAAGTTTAGGCCAGCCCGCCGCTGCGGCGGAGACCGCAATTCAACCAGGGTGCTCACGTCGCTTATGTCCGGTGCAAACAAGAATGGCGAAAATCCTGGCATCGCGGCGCTGAAGACCCGGCCGCTGCAGCGCAACCTGGTGTTGACCCGGCTGGGGCTGAGCGCCGGGACGCGGATCGCCGCCCACGAGATTGCCAACCTGTTCCGCGGTGACCAGGCCCGGCAGGAATCCGACCGTACGTTCTATCGCGACCAGGCGGCGCGCCTCGCCGATGAACTGGGGCGGCTGAAGGGCAGCGTGATGAAGGTCGGGCAGATGCTGTCGCTGTATGCGCAGTATTTCCTGCCGCCCGAGGCGGTGGAGGTGTTGTCGGGTTTGCAGGACAGCACGCCACCGGTGGCGTGGAAGTCGTTGCAGCCGGTGCTGGTCCGGGCGCTGGGCCGGACGCGCCTGGCGGAACTGGAGATCGACCGGGAGCCGCTGGCCTCGGCCTCGCTGGGCCAGGTGCACCGGGCGCGACGGCGCTCTGATGGCGCGGAACTGGTGCTCAAGATCCAGTACCCGGGCGTCGCCGATGCCATCGAAAGCGACATCCGCACGCTGTCACGCTTGATCTCGATGACGCGGCTGGCGCCCCGCGGACTGAATCTGGAACCGGTGTACGCCGAGGTAAAGGAGATGCTGCATCGGGAAGTCGATTACCTGGCCGAGGGCGAGCACACCGGCCGGTACCGGGCGCTGCTGGACGCCGACCGTCGCTACGCGGTGCCGCAGGTTTATCGCGAGTACTCCAGCGACCAGGTGCTGGCGCTGTCGTACGAACCGGGCCTCAATGTGCGCGACGCCACCGTGCAGGCCCTGCCGGAATCCCGGCGGATTGCGCTTGCAAGCGCCGCGCTGGAACTGTTCCTGCGCGAGCTGTTCGACTGGGGCATGGTGCAGACCGATCCCCACTTCGGAAATTACCGGATCCGGGTTGGACCGGACTGCGACCAGCTCGTGCTGCTCGACTTTGGTGCGACCCGCTTGTTCGGGCGCGGATTTGTCGATGCCTACCGTGAAATGCTGCGCGGGGCGCTGCACCGGGACCGCGAGATGATGCTGCGCGGGGCGACGGGCATCGGGTTGATGCACGACGATTTTCCGCCGCCGGTGCTGGACGCCTTCACCGGGCTGTGCGAACTGATCGTCGAGCCGTTCCAGGGTGGCCCCGGCGCGCCTTGGCGCACCGCCAATGGAGATTACGACTGGGGCGGCAGCGACCTGCCCAACCGCGTCGGGTCCAAGATCGCCCGTGATGCCCTGTCGCGCTGGTTCCGGATTCCGCCGCGTGAAATCGTGTTTCTGCACCGGCGGCTGGCGGGGGTGTTCATCCTGATTGCGGCGCTGGACGTTTGCTGGGATGCGCGTCCGCTGCTCGAGCGATTTCTCGAACCCGCGGCGGTTTAGAGGCGCGCATCGAATCGGGTAGAGTGGGGGTCCAACAAACCGTCCCGCCACCGAGGACGGAAGGTCCGTTCGAGGAGGCTCCATGTTGAAGCAAGTCCTGTTGTTCTCGATGTCCATGATGCTGGTAGCACCGGCATTCGCAAAAGTCACGCCGGAAGAAGCGGCCCGACTGGGCAAGGACCTGACGCCGATCGGCGCCGAGCGCGCAGGCAACAAGGAAGGCACCATTCCCGAATGGACCCCGGCCGCGCGTCGCGGCAGCCTGAAGGGCGCCTACGCCACCAATCCGGCGATCGACAATGAAAAACCGCTGTTCACCATCACCAAGGCCAACCTCGGCCAGTACGCCGACAAATTGACCGAGGGACACAAGTACCTGCTGAACGCGTACTCGACCTACAAGATGAACGTTTATCCAAGCCACCGCGTGGTCGCCTGGCCGGACGAAATCTACAAGTCGACAGCGGAAAACGCCGTCAACTGCGAACTGGTCGGCACCGACCAGCCCAACAACTGCAAGATGGGATTCCTCTACCCAATCCCGAAATCGGGTGCCGAGCCGATCTGGAACCACAAGCTGAAATGGCGTGGCGAGGCGGTGACCCGCTACAACAACCAGATGATCGTGCAGCCGGACGGCCGCTTCCAGTTGACCAAGCTGGTGGAGGACGTGACGTTCTCTTACGCCAGCATCGCCCACCCGGTGGTGCTGAAGCAGGGCGGCGAGACCGAGTTCCTGCGCTACCTGTCCGAGACCGTGGCCCCGCCGCGGCTGGCGGGCACCTTCATCCTGGTGCACGAGAAGGCCAGCACCGGCAACGAGGGCCGCTCGGCGTGGATTTACCTGCCGGCGCTCAAGCGTATCCGCCGTGCGCCGACGGTGTGCTGCGACAACCCCTACGAGGGCACCGACGGCCACCAGTTCTACGACCAGGTGGACATGTTCAACGGCGTGCTCGAGCGCTACAGCTGGAAGATCCTCGGCAAGAAGGAGATGTACATCGGCTACAACGCCAACAAGATCTCCGGCTCGACGGTGAAGTACGCGCAACTGGCCACGCCCAAGCACCTGAATCAGGATTTGCCGCGCTACGAGCTGCACCGCGTCTGGGTGGTCGAGGCCAACCTGCGGCCGGGCACCAACCACACCTTCAGGAAGCGCCTGTTCTACATCGACGAGGACGGCTGGAACATCGTCGCCGTCGACAACTACGACAAGCGCGACCAGCTATACCAGTTTCAGGAAGGGCACTACGTTCCGGCCGCAAACATCCTGGCCGGCACGACTATTCCGGAAGTGATTTACCACTTCACCTCGGGGCGCTACTTCGTGACTGCGATGGCCAACGAGGACAAGCCCAACGACCTGTCCGTGAAGTTCTCGCCGGATTACTTTACGGCGGCGGTGGTGCAAAAGCGTACGACTCGCTAACGAATTCCCCTCCCGCTTGCGGGAGGGGGAGCGTAGCGCCGGGAGAGGGCAATGCAATTCAACGACAAGCACAACTTCGACCAGCCGGCCGCGAAGGTCATCACGATGTTCTCGGACAAGGCCTACTTCGAGCGCAAGTACAAGGCGCTGGGCTATACCGGCATCGAAGTGCTGGAGCATTCAGTCGATGGCGGAAAGTTCCGCATCAAGGTGCGCTACAGCGCCAAGTCGGATGCGAGCATCCCGGACTTCGCCAAGAAGTTCCTGGCCCCGACCAATGTGGTCACGCAGACCGACAGCTGGGATGTCGCGAAGAAGACCGGCCGCATCGAGGCCGAGATCCGCGGCGTGCCGGTCAAGGTCACGTCCGACATGACGCTGAAGGACGAGGACGGCGGCTGCGTCAATCAGATGAAGTGGAACATCAGCTGCGGCATTCCCTTCATTGGCGGCAAGCTGGAGGACGTGGTTGGCGGTGACATCAAGGCCAAGTCGAAGACCGATCTGGCGCAGTCGCGGGAGTTGCTGAAGGCGTATTGATGCCCGAATTGCGCGATGCCTCGGCCTTGAGACGATAGAGCCAGTCCAGCGCCTCTTTGGGACTTAGCCGGTCCGGGTCGATCGTCGACAGCAACTCCAGCACGGCCGAACGGGCCGGCGCTTCTTGCAACGGCAGCGATTGCTGCGGACTGGCCGGTGCCGCATCCAGGTGGCGCGATTCCAGCGCCTTGAGGTACTGGCGGGCCTGGTCGATCACCGGCCGCGGAATTCCCGCCAGCGACGCAACCTGGATGCCGAAGCTGCGGTTCGCCGGGCCGGGCTTGACCTGGTGCAGAAGTACCAGCTTGTCCCCGGCGGGCGAGGAATATTCGGTTGCGTCCAAGTGCACGTTGGCGGTGGTCGGCAGCGACTCCGGCAATTCGGTGAGTTCGAAGTAGTGTGTGGCGAACAGCGTGTACGACCGGGTCCGGGTCGCCAGCCATTCCGCGCAGGCGCGCGCCAGGGCCAGGCCGTCATAGGTCGAAGTACCACGGCCGACCTCGTCCATCAGCACCAGCGACTGCTCGCTGGCGTTGTGGAGGATGTTGGCGGTTTCGGTCATCTCGACCATGAACGTCGACTGGCCGGAGGCCAGGTCATCCGCGGCGCCGATGCGCGTGAAGATCCGGTCGATGGGTCCGATCTGTGCCGACTCCGCCGGCACAAAACTGCCGGCGTGTGCCAGCAGCACAATCAGCGCGGTCTGGCGCATGTACGTGGACTTGCCGCCCATGTTGGGTCCGGTGATGACCAGCAGGCGCCGCGCCTCGTCCAGCGTCAGGTCGTTGGGTACGAACGGCTCGGACGAGGTTTGCTCGACCACCGGATGGCGGCCGCCACGAATCTCGATTCCGGCAGTGGCCTGCAGCACCGGACGATTCCAGCGTAGGGCGCGGGCGCGCTCGGCCAGCGCCGCGAGCACGTCAAATTCCGACAGGGCGGCGGCCGCGGCCTGCAGCGCCGGCAGGGGCGGCTGCAGGTCGTTGAGCATTTCCTCGTAGAGCTGCTTTTCGCGTGCCAGTGCCCGGTCGCGCGCCGACAACACCTGCTCCTCGAAGCGCTTGAGTTCCTCGGTGATGTAGCGTTCCTGCCCCTTCAGGGTCTGGCGTCGCGTGTACTCGGCCGGGATGCGCTCGGCGTGGCTGCGGCCGACCTCGATGTAGAAACCGTGCACCCGGTTGTAGCCAACCTTGAGCGAATCGATGCCGGTGCGGGCGCGCTCGCGTTGCTCGAGTTCGGCGAGGAAGCCATCGGCGTTTTCCGACAAGCCCCGCAGGCGATCCAGCTCCGCGTCGAAGCCCGGCCGAAACACGCCGCCGTCGCGGGCCAGCAGCGGCGGTTCGTCGGCCAGTGCGGTGTCGAGTTGGTGCAGCACGTCGCCGTGTTGGCCGAGCGCGCGCACCAGTTCGGCTAGCCGGGGGGAATCCGCCGCCGCGCCCAGGGCGGCGATGTCCGGCAGCCGTCGCAGTGCCGCGCGCAGCCCGGTCAGGTCGCGAGGCCGGGCGGTTTTCAGCGCCACGCGGGTCGCGATGCGTTCCAGGTCGGGCAGGTCGGCAAGGCTCACGCGCAGGGCGTGGTAAGCCTCGCCGTCGAGCAGGCGTTCAAGGGCGGCATGGCGCGCGCCGATTGCCGCGCGATCGCGGAGCGGACGGGTCAGCCAGCGCGCCAGCAAGCGACTGCCCATCGACGTGCGGCAGGTGTCGAGCAGGTCCAGCAGGGTGTGCTCCCGCTCGCCGCGAAGGTTGCGGTCGATCTCCAGGTTGCGGCGCGTGGCCGCATCCAGTTGCAGCGCCTGGTCGGGGGACTCGGTGCGCAGTCTGCGCAAGTGGGGCAACAGTGTTTTCTGTGTTTCCTGTGCGTACTGCAGCAAGGCGCCAGCGGCGGCAACGGCGGAGTCGAGTTCCTCGCAGCCAAAGCCAGAGAGGTTCCGGGTGCCAAATTGCTGATTCAGCAAGCGTCGGGCGCTGGCGGGATCAAAATGCCAAGCCGGGCGAAATCGCGGTGGCAGGTCGGTCGGTGCGGCCGGTGCCCCTTCCGCGAGCAACAACTCACGGGGGGCCAGGCGCGCGAGCTCGGCGCCGATCGCGGCCGGCGTTCCTTCGAGGACGGCGAAATCGCCCGAGGCCAGTTCCAGCCATGCCAGCCCGCACGACGAGGTGCCGGTGTGGAGGGCAGCAACGATGGTCGCGCGCCGCGGATCCAGCAAGGCATCCTCGGTGACGGTTCCGGGCGTGACGACGCGCACGACTTCGCGACGGACCGGACCTTTGCCGCCCACCTCGCCAACCTGCTCGCAGATGGCCGCGGACTCGCCAAGCCGGATCAAGCGCGCCAGGTACTGGTCGGCCGCGTGCGCCGGCACGCCGGCCATCGGAATCGGGGCCCCGGCGGACTCACCGCGCTGGGTCAGCGTCAGGTTAAGCAGGCGCGCCGCCTTGCGGGCGTCGTCGTAGAACACCTCGTAGAAGTCGCCCATGCGGAACAGCAGCAGCATGTCCGGGTAGTCGGCCTTCAGCGCCAGGTATTGCTGCATTACCGGTGTGTGCGTGGACATGACTGTGGGGCGGTTGCGCAAGGCGATGATGGTAGCCGGTCTTTCCCCGGCTAGGACTTTGGTCGTACGTCCAAATGCCGATTGAGTGACTGCGGGTTCAAGACTAGCGTTGGGCACTCAAATTCAGGCTTGTGGTACCCGGGGGCAAGGGGCGATCGTGGATCAGGCAGAGCCAAAAATTCTGGTGGTGGATGACAACGCGGCGAATCGCGCTGTCTACAGCGACTGGATCAAGTCGGTTGGCGGAGTGGATATCATTGAGGCCCGTGGCGGGCAGGAAGCCCTTGAGATGGTCAACCGGCACGAATTCGCCATGATCGTGCTTGATATCAACATGCCGGACATGGACGGCTTCGAGACGGCCTCGATCCTGCGGCAGGGACAACGTCCCGAGCAGGCTCCGATTGTGTTCATCTCCGCTGAATTCAACCGCAACCAGCGCGTGCGTGGATATCGCATGGGCGCGGTCGATTGCCTGGTGACCGAACCGATGAATCCGGAGATCCTCGCCCAGAAGGCAAGGGTATTCCTGCGGCTCTACCGCAAGCGACAGGAGTTGCAGGCGGCGCTGGAGGAGACGCGCCGGCAGAATCAGGAGCTGCATACCCAGCTTGGCAGCTATGTGGAGGAGCAGGAGAAGCTCCGCCGCGAGGTGACCCACGACCTGCTCACCGGAATCCCGAACCGCGCCCTGTTCAACGACCGCCTTGAGGGGGCCGTGAATCGCGCCGCACGAACACGGCAGAATTTTGCGCTGGCCTACCTTGACCTTGACCGGTTCAAGCAGGTCAACGACCTGCACGGCCATGGCACCGGCGACGAACTGATCAGGACCATGGCCCAGCGCCTGCAGCGGGCCATCCGTGCAACGGACACGGTCGCCCGGCTCGGGGGGGACGAGTTCGGGCTGCTGTTTGAGGGACTCGACAGCAGCGCCGCGGCCGAGTACCTCGCCGCCAAGCTGCACCGACTGATGCTGGCGCCAATGAAACTTTCGTCGGAACAGCAAGGTCGCCTAATCGAAGTCAGCGTCGGTGCGAGTATCGGCATCGCCATGTACCCGGACCATGCGACCAATCACGATGAATTGCGTCAACTCGCCGACCTGGCGATGTACGCGGTCAAGCGCAGCGGCGGCGGGACGCGCGTCTACGACCGCAGCCTGGAACGCCCCTCGGAACCGACCCGGCTCGGTCTGTCAATATCATGACGGTAGACGGTACCCGGGACCTTTGGCACTATCACGCGGCGTGGGGGGCTAGCCCCTAAAAGACCTTCGATCGCCGGCAGCAGCCGGTTTTTTTCGACGGCGAACTGACGAATGATTCACGAGTCGTAAGTGGCGTGATGGTGCGCCGCCTGCGGAGGACGGATGGACAAGACAATGATTCTGCTTGTGGACGCCGACGCCGGTCGTCGCCAGGCCTACCGCGAAGCGCTGGCGGCCCTGCCGGTGGAGGTGGTTGAAGCGCCCAATGGCCCGAAGGCCATCGCGCTTTGCGCGTCGAACCAGTACGCGGTCATCCTGATTGATATCCAGTTGCGCGTCGGCGACGACATGGACGGCCACGAGTTGGCGTCGATGCTCCGCCAGCACCCCTTGTCGGCCTCCACCCCGGTCATTTTCACCACCGGGGGGCGCGCCGAGCCGGAGATTCGCCGGACGGCCTATCGCATGGGTGCCGCCGGGGTACTGATCAACGCGCCGTCCGAACCGGAAATCTTGCGGCACAAGGTTCGGGGCATGGTCGAGCGGTATCGCGAGCGCGAGGTACAGACGCGGCGCCTGCACGCCCTCGAGCAGGAACTGCGGCAGACCCGCGACGACCTGACGCGGCAAAAGAGCGAGATGGAAACGGTGCGCCGGCAGTCGACCGGCGATCTGCTGACCGGGCTGCCCAACCGGACGTTGTTTGAGGATCGGATCACCGGTGCCCTGATCCGGTCGCGCCGGCACCAGGCGCGCCTCGGCCTGATCTATCTCGATCTGGACGGCTTCAAGGCCGTCAACGACCAGTACGGCAAGGCGGTCGGTGACGAAGTGCTCGCCGTGGTGGCGAGTCGGCTGGTCAGCACGGTTCGGGCCAGCGACACCGTGGCCCGCCTCGGCGGCGACGAGTTCGCGGTCGTGCTGGAAGCCCTGGACAGCGTTGCCGGTGCCGACCATGTCGGCCAGAAGCTCCTCAAGACGGTCACCGATCCAATTCCAGTCAAGCTTGCGGATGGGACACAAGTCGAGATCCGGGTTGGCGCCAGTTTGGGCATGGCCCTGTGCCCGGATCACACCGACCAGCGGAACGACCTCCTGATGCTGGCCGACATGGCGATGTACGCGGTCAAGCGGGATGGCGGTGGCTTCCGCATTGCCTCGGCTACGCCGCCGAGCCAGAACGTCGTCAGCGCCGACGAATTCCGGATGCGCCAGCAGGCGCAGTAATCGCCGCCGCGGTTTTGGTGCAGTGCGCAATCCGGACCGGCACGCGCCCCGCGTAGAATACGTTGCATGAGCAACGACACCGGCGGCGATGCGCTCGACGCCTTGTTGCATGAACTGGATTCCCGCGTGCGGGCGCGGGTCGCCGCCGCCGACCGGCCCTTGTTCAAGGATTTCCTTCGCCGCTACTACGAACTGGCCTCGCTGCAGTTACTGACGCTGCGCAGTCCCGACGAACTGTTCGACATCGCCCACGGCCACTGGCGGCTCGCCCAGACGCGCAAACCGGGCGACAGCCGGATTGAGTTCCTGCCGGCCGCCGGCACCCGACTGCTGGCGGTCCTGCGCACGGTCATCGACGACCTGCCGTTCCTTTATGACACCGTTGGCATGACCTTGCGTGCAGCTGGCACCTCGATTGACTGGACCGTGCACCCGGTGCTGATGGTCCAACGCGATTCGACGGGGCGGCTGACGCGGGTTGAGGGCGTGGCGCCTGAGGGCGGCGCCGAGTCGCTGATGCATTTCGAGTTCGAACCGCTGGCGCAGCCGGCGGACTACGCCTTGCTGGAGAAGTCCCTGCGCCAGGTGCTGGGTGAATTGCGCACCTGCGTCGCGGATTACCCGGCGGTCCGGTCGCGGGTCAAGGAACTTGCGGCGCGCCCGGTGCCGGGCAAGGTGGACGCCGAGGAATTCACCGAGGCCTGCGAGTTCCTGCGCTGGCTGGAAGGCGATCGGTTTACCTTTCTGGGCTACTCCGAATCCCGGATGGAGGCAGGTCGCGGGTTCGTCGACGTCCCGTCGCAGGCGCTCGGGCTGTTGCGCGCCGGCGGGCGGTTCGAGGACACCGGCGAATACATCGCGCCCCGCGAGGAGTTGTCGAAGTACGCCGGCTCCAAGCGTGTTCTGGTAGTGAGCAAGGGCAATGTGCGCTCGCCCATCCATCATCCGGAGTATTTCGACGTGGTGTCGGTGAAGCACTTCGACGCCAAGGGCGCGGTCGCCGGGGTCAGCCGTTTTGTCGGCCTGTTCGCGAGCGAGGTTTACCTCAGCCGGGTTCGCGATACGCCCTTGCTGCGGCGCAAGGCCGACTACGTGCTCACCCGCTCCCGCCTGCCGGAGCAAAGCCATTCGGGCAAGAACCTGCGCGGAATCCTGCAGGAGCTGCCGCGCGACGAATTGTTCCAGACCAATGAAGGCGAGCTGTACGAGACCTGCATGTCAATTCGCGCGCTGCGCGACCGCAACCAACTGCGACTGTTCCTGCGTCGCGATCGCTACGGCCGGTTTTATTCGGCCATGGTGTACCTGCCGCGCGACCGCTACTCCCGCGAGATCCGGGACCGGGTGGCCGCGGAGCTGGTGAGCGTCTGCAGGGGCAGTAGTGTCGACACGAATGTTGATTTCCTGCGCGGCGGCCTGACCCGGCTGCATTACATCGTGCGCACCGAGCCGGGCACCACGATTACCCAGGGCACGCCGGAAGTGGAGCAGCGGCTGCTGGCCGTCACCCGTTCCTGGAAAGACCAGTTGCGCGAGGCCCTGCGCACGGGCCACGAGGGTGGCGCGGCGATGGCGGCCCGGTTTGGCGACGCCTTCCCGCCCGACTACACCGCCGTCATCCCGCCGCTGAAGGCGGCTGCCGATGTCCATTGTCTTTCGCAGCTCACCAGCGAGCATCCGGTGTTGCCAAGGCTGGCCGAGGGTGAGCCGACCCTGAGCCTGAAGCTGTACTCGCACGCCAAGTCGATTCCGCTGTCGGAAGTGCTGCCCACGCTGGAGAATTTCGGTCTGCGCGCGATCCGGCAGGTACCGACCGAGGTCCATCCCCGCGACGGCGAGGTGCTCTGGGTGCAGCAGTTCGATGTCGAGCTGCCCAGCGCGGAAAAGCTCAGCGACGCGCGCCGGGCCGAATTCGAGTCGGCATTCCTGCGCACCTGGGTCGGGGATTACGAGAACGACGGCCTCAACCAGTTGATCCTGCTCGCCGGACTGGGCGCTCGCCAGGTCCTGTGCCTGCGGACGATGCTGAAGTACCTGATCCAGACCGGGTTGCCGTTCAGCCAGGCCTACATGGAGCAGTTGTTGTCCGGGCATTCGGTCATCGCCAACCGCCTGGTGCGCCTGTTCGAGGTCCGCTTTGACCCGGCCCTTGACGGGAAGAAACGCAAGACCGAGGAACTCAAGCTGGCGCAGGAACTGGACGCGCTGCTCGACAAGGTTGCGACGCTGGACGGGGATCGGGTGCTGCGGGCCTTCCTGTCCGTGGTGCGTGCCTCGCTGCGCACAAACTTCTACCAGGTCGACGGCCAGGGCCGGCCGAAGGGCTACGTCAGCCTGAAGCTGGATCCAAAGCTGGTGCCGGAATTGCCGCAACCGCTGCCGATGTTCGAGATCTTCGTGTATTCCCCGGAATTCGAAGGTATCCACCTGCGCGGCGGCAGGGTCGCGCGCGGTGGCCTGCGCTGGTCGGACCGGAAGCAGGACTTCCGAACTGAAGTGCTTGGGTTGATGAAGGCGCAGCAGGTCAAGAACGCCATCATCGTCCCGGTCGGTGCCAAGGGCGGTTTTGTGGTCAAGCGCGGCGATCCAGCCAACCGCGAGGTGTGGCTGAAGCGCGGCATCGAGTGCTACCGCATGTTCCTCGGCGGCTTGCTCGACATTACCGACAACCGCGTCGGCGACGCGGTGGTGGTGCGCCCGGCGATCGTGCGCTACGACGAGGACGATCCCTACCTGGTCGTGGCCGCGGACAAGGGCACGGCAACCTTTTCGGACATCGCCAACGCGGTTTCCGCAGATTACGGGCACTGGTTGGGCGACGCCTTTGCCTCCGGCGGCAGCGCCGGCTACGACCACAAGAAAATGGGCATCACCGCCCGCGGCGCCTGGGAGTCGGTGAAGCGGCACTTCCGCGAAATTTCATGGACCGACGATGCGGGCGTGCTCCGCGCCGGCAAAGACATCCAGGTCGAGGAAATCACGGTGGCGGGCGTCGGCGACATGAGCGGGGACGTGTTCGGCAACGGCATGCTGCTGTCGCGCAAGATCCGCCTGCTGGCCGCCTTCGACCACCGCCACCTGTTCCTCGACCCCAACCCGGATGCCGAGGCCTCGTTTCGCGAGCGCGAACGGATGTTTGCCTTGCCCCGCTCGTCCTGGGACGACTACAACAAGGACCTGATCAGCGCCGGCGGCGGCGTGTTCTCGCGCACGCTGAAAATCATCAAGCTCTCCCCGGAGATGCAGAAGGTGCTGGAGGTTCGCAAGACCAACTTCACGCCCGCCGAGTTGATGCATGCCATCCTCAAGGCGCCCGTTGACCTGTTCTGGAACGGCGGCATCGGCACCTACGTCAAGGGCCAGCACCAGTCACATCCGGAATGCGGTGATCGCGCCAACGATGCCGTTCGCGTCGACGGCCGTGACCTGCGCTGCAAGGTGGTGGGCGAGGGCGGCAATCTGGGTTGCACCCAGCCGGGACGCATCGAGGCAGCGCTGGCCGGAGTGAGGCTCAACACGGACTTCATCGACAACGCCGGTGGCGTCCACAGCTCGGATCGCGAGGTCAACATCAAGATTCCGCTGAACGGCCTGATGCTGGCCGGACGGCTGAAGCGCGAGGACCGCGACCCGTTCCTGGCAAGCCTGACGGACGATATCGCCAGCAGCGTGCTGCGCGACAATTACGTGCAGAGCCTCGCCATCAGTCTGCTGGAGCGCGGGGCGGGCTCGCGGCTCGATGAGCACGCCAACCTGATGCGGGTGCTGGAGCGCGAGGGCCTGCTCAACCGGGCCGTTGAATACCTTCCCGATGACGAAACCCTGAATGAGCGCCGCTCGCGCAACCAGGGCCTGACGCGACCTGAAATCTCGGTGTTGATTTCCTACAGCAAGATTTCCTTGTTCGACGCCCTGCTCAAATCTTCGATACCCGACGATCCCTTCTTCGACCGCGACCTGATTGACTACTTCCCGGCGCGCCTGGTCGAGAAGTACCGCGAACCGCTGCTGGGGCACCGGCTGCGGCGCGAGATCATCGCCACCATCCTGTCGAACGCGGTGGTGAACCGGATGGGCGTGGCCTTTACCCATTTGTTTGCGGAGAACCACGGCCTGCCACTGGCCGATGTGGTGAAGGCCTATGCCACTGCGCACGAAATTTACGATGGCGACCGCTACTGGCGACCGATCCAGGCGCTGGACGGACAGATCCCGTCGCCGCTGCAGCTGCGCCTGTACGGCCGCGCCGTCGGGTTAATGAAGCACGCCACCACCTGGCTGCTGACGCGCCGATGGTCCGCACCGTCCGTCGGCGACGGCGTTGCCACCTTCCAGAAGGGCATCGCCGAACTCACCCGGATGCTGCCGGATATCCTGCCGCCGAGCTATCGGAGCGAGTGGGACAAGGCCACCGCCGGCATGGAGAAAGACGGCACGCCGCGGGAACTGGCCATGCACCTGGCCAACACAATGGTCGTCGGCAGCGCCCCGGATATCGTGGAGCTGGCGTCGCGTCGGGGGGTGTCGCTGAAAGAAGCGGCCGGGGTTTATTTTCAGATTGGCGACCGCCTGCGGGTGCTGTGGCTGCTGTCGTCCATCATCGCCCTGAACGCCCAGGGCAAGTGGCAGGCGCTGGCGCGGCATAACCTGCGCGAGGACACCTACCTCCTCCATCGGCAAATTGCGGATCGCATCCTGGCGCAGCCGGGCAAGACGCCCGAGCAGCGGGTGGACCACTGGATGGCCGCGAACGAGGACCGGGTGAAGTTCGGGATGCAGCGGCTGCAGGAGTTGCAGGCCGGCGGTGTGCACGAATTCATGACACTTGCGGTTGGCGTGCGCGAATTGCGCAAGCTGCGGAGCCTGTAATGCGGCGCGGGATGTCGCTGGCCGCCTGCCTGCTGGTGTCGTGCACCGCCGGGCTGGCCGAACGCTACCAGGCCGGCAACCAGGCCCTGTCGACCGGCGACGGCCCGATGTACAGCGTGATCATCGCGCCGGTGCTGCAAGACGCACTGAATACCTGCATTCCCGAGGGAACTCCCGGTGCCGCGCCCGTGTTGATGATCCTGGCCGACATCGAGGCCAACGGCATGGCACGCAACGTCGAGGTCCGGCCAGATTCACCGGGTGCCGACTGCGTGCGCCAGCGGATGGAGCAGTCCCGCTTCCACAAGCCGCCGCTGGCTTCCGGCCAGGCCACGTTTCCGATCGGACTTCGCATCGACCAGGGGCGGTGAGTGCGATCGCGATTCCAATCAAGTCGGGGCGAAAGAAGCCCGCTCAGGGCAGGTGGGGCCGGGCCAGGTACTCCTGGGACTGCATTTCCCGCAACCGCGACAGCGTCCGCTGAAACTCGAACCGCAGCCTTGAGCCGCGGTACAACCCCTCCGGTGCGGTGGCCGCCGCCAGAATCAGCTTGACTCCGCGGTCGTAGAACTCGTCGACCAGGGTGATGAACCGGCGCGCGGCGTCCTCGTCGTCGGCCGTCAATTCCGGCACCCGGCTGAGCAGCACGGCGTGGTGGGTGCGGGCGATCTCGACGTAATCGGCAGCCGAGCGCGCGGTCTGGCACAGCGGCGCAAAGTCGAACCAGGCCACGCCGTCAGCGAGGCGGCGGGCGCTGATCCGCCGGCCCAGTACGGTCAGCGTGCCGCCCTCCGAGCCGGGTTCCGGGGCGATTTCCTGGAACCACGCGTCAAGGTTTCGTTCGGCGGCGGCGTCGCAGGGGTGGTGATAAATCTCCGCCCGGGTCAGCGCCCGCAGGCGGTAATCGTTGTCGCTGTCCAGGTGCAGGACCGCGCAGCTCTGCTTGATCCGCTCGATCGCAGGCAGGAAGTTCTGCCGCTGCAGGCCGTCGAGGTACAGGTCGTCCGGCGCGACATTGGAGGTCGCCACCAGCGTGGTGCCATTTTCGAACAGGCCCTGGGTCAGGCGTCCGAGCAACATGGCGTCGGCGATGTCCGCGACGAAGAACTCGTCAAAGCACAGGACCCGGTAGCGGCGCGAGAGGTCCTCTGCCACCCGCGCAATCGGGTCCCGCTCTCCCTCGTGCTGGGCTCGACGCTCATGCACTTCCAGCATGAAGCGATGGAAGTGCGTGCGCCGCTTGCGGGTGAATGGCAGCGATTCGAAGAACGCGTCCATCAGGTGGGTTTTGCCGCGGCCCACACCGCCCCACAGGTAAAGTCCGGGCACCGGCGGCCAGCGCAGCCGTCCCAGGCGCCGCCTCGGCGGCGCGGCGAGCAGTCCGTCGTAGACCGCCTGCAGGGCGTCAACGGCCAGCGCCTGCATCGGGTCGCTGACGAACCCGGATTTTTGCAGGTCCAGCTCGTAGCGCTGCCGCGGTCCGGCCTTGTTCATGTCGCCGCTCCGTCGGGCTCGCCGCAATGGCGCAGCACGATGGCCCGTGTGCGGTCGCGCATTTCGAGCACCGACTGCCGAGAGTCCTCGGCCGCGGGCTCGGCGGAGACGGCCGGGAAGATCTCGATGGCGACGCGACTCCAGCGTGGCAGGCGCTGGCCGTGTCCGAAAAGCTGCCGGGTTCCGCGAATGACCGCCGGGACCACGGGGACCCCGGCGTGCACGGCCATCAAAAAGGCGCCCTTTCGAAACGGCCGTAGTGCCGGTCGCGCCTCAAATCCGCCCTCGGCAAACACCACCAGCGATTGCCCGCCGGCAATCCCGCGAATCAGTGCTCGGGTCTGGCGCGCGCCTTGGCGGGACTGCTCGCGATTGATGAAGGTGACCCCCATGCGACGCAGCACCCAACCGAACCAGGGCCAGCTTGCCGCACCGTGCTGGACGACGAAGGTAAAGCGCGCCGGAAGGGCGGCCGTCAGCAGCGGGCCGTCGAAGTAGCTGGCGTGGTTGGAGACCAGCACGCAATTACCGGGCGGCAGGTGCTGCAGGCCGCGAACCTCAAACGGAATGGCTGCCAGCCACAGTCCCAATCGCACGCCGGCACGACCCATGGCGCGGCGCAGGTGCAGCGTCGGCAGGATCATCATCACGGGCGCAAGCACGATCCACGGCAGGACCCCGAGGATCAGGACGGCGTAAATCCCGTACAGCGTTTCGACAACGCGTCTCGGCATGGGCAGTAGTGGGTGGCGGCAGGGCTATTATAGGTTCGTGAACAGCCGTTCCCCACGCCCGACCCCGGGCGAACCCACGCTTGAGCGATTTCTGGACACGCTCTGGATCGAGCAGGGGCTGGCCAGGAACACGCTTTCGTCCTACCGCTCTGACCTGGCGTTGTTCGCGCGGCACCTCGGCCGGCCGCTGGCCAAGGCAGACGCCGGCGATGTCCACAGCTACCTTGCCGCCCGTCACCGCGGCGGTTCCTTCACGGCGCGAAGCCAGGCGCGCTTCCTGTCGGCCGCGCGGCGCTATTTCCGGTTCCTGGTCCGCGAGCGCGTTCGTGCGGATGATCCGACGGCGTTGATCGAAGGCCCGCGGCAGGGCCGGTCGCTACCCAAGGCGCTGGGGGCCGGGGATGTCGACAAGTTGCTGGCGGCCCCCGATGTCGCGACCGACCTGGGCTTGCGGGACCGGGCGATGCTCGAGCTGTTGTATGCGTGCGGGCTGCGGGTTTCGGAGCTGGTGGGACTGGGCGCGCAGCAGGTCAATCTCAACCGGGGCGTGGTGCAGGTGGTGGGCAAGGGTGGACGTGAGCGCCTGGTGCCGATGGGCGAGGAATCGCGGCACTGGCTGGAGCGCTACCTGAAGCAGGGCCGGCCGGCGCTGGCGGCGCCGCGTCCAGTGGAGGCGCTGTTCCTGAGCCAGCGTGGCACCGGGATGACGCGGCAGAATTTCTGGCACTTGATCAAGCGCTACGCGCTGCTGGCCGGGATCAACACGAGCTTGTCACCGCACACGCTGCGCCATGCGTTTGCGACGCACTTGCTGGAGCACGGGGCGGACTTGCGTGCAGTGCAGATGTTGCTGGGCCACCGCGACTTGTCGACGACGCAGATCTACACGCACATCACGCGGGCGCGGCTGAAGTCCCTGCACGAGAAATTCCACCCGCGCGGCTAAGCCCCCGCCCGCCGCGTTGGGCTTGCCGACGCCAAGCGGGGCGGTATAGTGCGTGCGCGGGACCATAACTAGATCCATTGGGGGAGTACATGCAGCGCAATATCAGCAAGGGCCTCGTGCTCGTGGCGGCGGCCGTCTTGGTGACGGCGTGCGAGTCGGGCCCGGATGCGGGAGTCGCAAACGCCCCGGACGGCGCGATCTACGACGTCGAACTGACCCGTACCACCTATGGCGTCCCGCACCTGAAGGCAAATGACTTCGGCTCCCTCGGCTATGGTTACGGCTACGCCTTCGCCGAAGACAACCTGTGCGTGATGCAGGAAGACCTCGTCACCATCCGCGGCGAGCGCAGTCGCTACTTCGGCGGCAATGGCACCTACACCATCGTCCCGAACGGCAACACCTCCAACAACATCGACAGCGACTTCTTCTGGAAGATGGTCGCCAGCGAGGCGGCAATTGCGCCGATCCGCGCCAAGACACAGCCGGACTTCAAGAAAGTGACGCGCGGCTTCGTCGACGGCTACAACCGCTACATCCGCGAACTCAAGACTGACGGCCACCGTGGTCGGCACGTCGCCTGCCGCGACTCGGGCTGGCTGTTCGAGATCACCGAAGACGACATGTACCGGCGCTATTTCCGCCTGGCAGTCATCGCCAGCTCCTCCGTCTTCGTCAGCGAGATCGCCAATGCGGCCCCGGCCACGGGTGCCGCGGCCAAGTCCGCCGGCACGCCGGAACGGACGCAGGCCGCCCTCAAGCAGGATCCCGGCCCTTTTCGCTACTTCACCGAGCTCCGCGGCAAGCGCTTCGGCAGCAACATGTATGCGCTGGGCAAGGACGCCGTGGCCCCGGGCCAGCAGTCGATGGTGTTCGGCAACCCGCACTTCCCGTGGACCGGTCCCGAACGCCTGTACCTCGCCCACTTCACGCTTCCCGGCAAGATGGACATCATGGGCGTGGGCCTGCACGGCGTGCCGGCCGCGCTGATCGGCTTCAACGATCATTTCGCCTGGAGCCACACGGTTTCCACCGCCTACCGGTTTACGTTCTTCGAGCTGACGCTCAATCCCTCGAATCCGTACCAGTACCTCTACGACGGCGCGTACCGGGATATCGAGCAGGTTCCGCTGACAATTGACGTCAGGCAGACCAACGGGACCCTTGTGCAGCAGTCGCGGACGCTCTATCGCAGCCACTACGGCCCGATGCTGGAGCTGGAAGTCAACGGCGCGCCCGTCCTGGGTTGGAATTCGAGCAAGGCTTACGCGCTGCGCGACGCCAACGCAGAAAATGATCGGTTGATCAACCAGTTCGCCAGCTGGAATACCGCGACGTCGCTGGATGAATTCATCCAGTTGCACGGCAAGATCCTGGGAATTCCCTGGGTCAACACGGTTGCCAGCGGCCCCGATGGCAAGGCCTATTACGGTGACCTCAGCGTGGTCCCGAACGTCCCGGACGACATGCTGCCGACCTGCGCCGCCGAACCCCTGCACAGCGCGTTGCAACAGCTGGTGCCTGGACTTCCGGTGCTGAACGGCTCGGACTCCAACTGCGAATGGCGGACGGATGCCGATGCCCCCGCGCCGGGAATCTTCGGCCCTTCGCACCTGCCATCAATGCAGCGCACCGACTGGGTCGCCAACAACAACGACAGCTACTGGCTGACCAACCCGGCCCAGCCCATCACCGGCTACGCCCGCATTATCGGCGACGAGGACACGCCCCGTTCGTACCGCACGCAGCAGGCGATCACTCAGCTGCAGCGGCGACTGGACGGCAGTGATGGCCTGTCGGCGACGAAGGGCTTCACGCTGCCCCTGCTGCAGAAAGTCGTGCTGTCCGCGCGCATCAAGACCGGCGAGTACGGCCTTGCCAATGTCCTGGCAGAAATCTGTCCGGGAACCAGCGGTGATGCGGCGCTGGCCTGTGCCGCCCTGGCGCAGTGGGACGGTACGGCCAACCTCGATTCGACCGGCGCGCACGTCTGGCGCGAATTCATGGCGGCGCTCACCGCCGGCGCCGATCGTGGCGGCGACTTCTGGCGCGTTCCGTATTCCTCGGTAGATCCGGTCAATACCCCGCGCGACCTCGACACGTCAGCCCAGGCAGTGCAAGACGCCTTTGCCACGGCCGTGACTCGCGTAAAGGCCAGTGGTTTTGCGTTCGACGCCAGGCTGGGCGATATCCAGCATCCGTGCTGCATCCTGCGCGACATCCCGGTCTTTGGCGGTCAGTTCTTCGAGGGCGCGTTCACCATCGCCGACTCGCCCAACCTGGGGACCAGCGGTTACAACGTCAGTTACGGCAACAGCTACATCCAGACCGTGACCTGGGAGCGGGAAGGCGAGGGCTACCGGCCCCATGCCGAGGGTTTTGTCACCTATTCGCAGTCGACCGACCCGGCCAGCCCGTATTTCAGCGATTTCACCCGCGCCTATTCGGCCAAGCAGTGGCACCGCTTCCCGTTCCGGCCGGCTGAAATCCAGGCCGCCAAGATTCTGCAAATCCGCCTGACCAACGGCTGACGGCCAAGCGGGGGTCTTGCGGCGGACGGACGGCGCTGATTAGACGAAAATCCAGTGTCCGGAAGGGAACGACCGGCCACCGGATTTGTCATACTTGGACCTTCCCAAGCAGCAGGTCCTGGCATGAGCCGTTTTACGTTTTTTGTCATCCCGCTGTTGGTGTGTGCCGGCTGTGCCGTGGCCGAAGACGCGCAGCTTGAGAAAGTCCGCGCCAGCGTCACCAAAAACCTGCCGGGCGTTGAGAAGGAAATGGTCACCAAGTCGGCAGCGCCGGGTCTTTATCAGGTGCGCAAGGGTGCGTTGTTCGCTTACGTGACCGCCGATGGCCGCTTCCTGGTCCAGGGCGACATGATCGATATCGTTTCGGGCGAGGAGATCACCGAGGCGCAGCGCTCCGAGGCGCGCGTGGCGGTGCTCAAGCAGTTCGGGCCGGAAGGCGTCATTGAGTTCTCGCCACCCAATCCCAAGTACGTGATCACGGTGTTCACGGACATCGACTGCGGTTACTGCCGCAAGCTTCACAACGAGATCCAGGAGTACAACGACGCCGGGATCGGCGTGCGTTACCTGTTCTATCCGCGCAGTGGCCCGGGGACCCCGTCGTTTGCCAAGGCCGAGTCGGTCTGGTGCTCAAAGGACCGGCGCGAAGCGCTAACCCAGGCCAAGCGCGGCGACAACCTGAAGGCGTCCAATTGCCCCAATCCGGTGCTGAAGCAGTACGAGGCAGGGGAGGCGATCGGGGTGGCCGCCACGCCGACGTTGGTGCTGCCGGACGGCGAAATCGTGCGGGGCTACGTCAAGGCCGGGCCGTTGTCGCAACGGTTGGCACAGATGGGTGCGACCAAGGCCGTACGCGCGGCACGCTGACCCGGTGCGGCGCTTCGGCGCCGCTTTCGTCTACTTTTCCAGCAGGGCGAGCTTGTCGGGCTTGTTTTCCCAGTCCTTGGCGTCGGCCGGGGCATCTATTTTCTCGCTGATAACCGGCCAGCGGCGGGACAGCTCGCGGTTCAGTTCCAGGAAGTGCTTCTGCGACTCAGGCAGGTCGTCCTCGGCCACGATTGCGTCCACCGGGCACTCGGGCTCGCACAGGGTGCAGTCGATGCACTCCTCGGGGTCAATCACCAGGAAGTTCGGGCCCATGTGAAAGCAGTCCACCGGGCATACCTCGACGCAATCGGTGTACTTGCACTTGATGCACTGCTCGGTAACGACAAACGTCATGCGGGGACCCGTGGAAAAGTGGCGGTGGGATTCTAGGCGTTGCGGCCTATTATTTCACGCGCGGCGGCGGCACGACATCAGACGGGGGCGTTGGCGACTTCGCGGTCCTGCGGGCGGGGTGGACGGACGGTCAGGTCCAGGGTGTGGAATCCGGGCGAGCCGGCGGCGCGGTCCTGGTAAAAGAACTTCAGGCCGTGCCAGATGGTCGGAAATGCAATCTCATCCCACGGTATTTCGGCCTCGGCCATCAGCCGCACCTCGGAACTCTCGATGGTGGGACCGAACTCCGGGGCCAGCAGGCGCGCGCGATGGATCAGGTACAGCTGGCTGACGTAAGGCACGTTGATCACGGCAAGCAGATCTCCCACCTCGACCCGAGCCCGGGACTCCTCCAGTGCTTCACGGCCCGCACCCTGGGCGCTGGTTTCCCCCAGTTCGAGGAAGCCGGCGGGAAAGGTCCAGCGACCCAGACGCGGCTCAATCGAACGCCGGCACATCAGGATCTGGTTGCCCCACTCCGGGATGCAGCCGACGATGACCTTGGGGTTTCGGTAGTGGATCGTGCCGCAGGACCGGCAGACATGACGCAACAGGTGATCTCCCGGGGGGATCCGCTGTTCCAGGCCACCACCGCACTCGCTGCAGAACGTCATCGCCCACCCGCTGGATTTGTCGCCGCAAATCAGAGATTATCCCAGCGCGTTACACGGGGGATACCATGAAATACACATTGGCAGCGGTGTGGTTGCTGGCAGCGGCTCCATTGGCCGTGGCACAGGACGAAGTTACCGCGGACGAAGTTCCGGTCAGTGCCGAGTCGGTTCCCGGAGCCGATGTTCCGGTCGGGGCCGAGGAGGTTCTGGATGCCGTGGCCGAAGACGCCGCTGCGGTCGAGACCGTCCCGGTGGACGACGGCGAGGGGCAGGCCGAGGCCGAACCTGCCACGCCCTGGCTGCTGTATGTCGGGCTGGACCAGGTAGGCACTACCCTCTCAATCTCGGGCCTGCCGCCGGAAACGCCGAACCAATTTGATTCCGGCTTGTACCGGCTGCGGGCCGGCATGCTGCTGGGACAGGGTGTCGGCGTCGAATTGCAGTACGGGTTCAAGCAGTCGACCGACCGACCCGACCAGGTCAATACCGATAAGTACTACGGCGCCTACCTGGTGCCGACGACCAACCTGTTCGAGATGTTCGAACTGGCGTTCCCGGTCGGCTATGCAATGACGACCGTCGAAGGGACCAAGTTCGACAGCCTGGCCTTTGGCCTGTCGGCCGCGCTGCCGCTGCAGTATCTCGTCAGCAGCCTGCCCGACTTGCGACTCACGCTGGGCTGGATGACGTACTACCAGAAGAGTGATGCGCGCCTGTACGGGCTGAACTTCGGCTTGCGCTACGACTTTTCCATCGACTGAGCCTCCCGACCGGAGCCGTCCCGCTCGAATAAGCCCTGTCACCCGGCGGGGCTTTTGTTTGCTGCCGGGAGCGGAACCGTGAGCAATTCGGACGCTTTAGGCTAGAATTGCGCCGCGACGCCCCAATGGTGGAACTGGTAGACGCGCGAGACTCAAAATCTCGTTCACGCAAGTGAGTGTAGGTTCAAGTCCTACTTGGGGCACCACCACAGGAACCCAGATTCTGCACCGTTCCGACTTTCATTTTGACCTGCCGCCGGCGCTGATCGCCCAGCAACCGCTGGCCGAGCGCAGCGCTTCGCGGCTGCTCGTCGTGGACCCCTTCGCGACCGTCGCGGATCGGCGGATGACCGACTTGCCCGGCCTGCTGCGCGCCGGGGACTTGCTGGTTCTCAACGACACCCGGGTGATCCCGGCGCGGCTGTTCGGCCAGAAGGACAGCGGCGGTCGGGTGGAAGTTCTGGTCGAGCGGGTGCTGGACGCAGGCCAGCTGCTGGCACAGGTCCGCGCCAGCAAGCGACCCCGGGCCGGAACCACGATCCGTATCGACGGCGCTGCCGAAAAGCTGGCGGTGCTGGGCCGCGAGGGCGAGTTCTTCCGGCTGCAGCTGGAAGGCGCTGGCGACGTTTTCGGCCTGTTGCAGCGGGCGGGGCACGTGCCCTTGCCGCCGTATATCGAGCGGGCGGACACGCCGGCCGACCAGGAGCGTTACCAGACGATCTTCGCCCGCTCGCCCGGTGCCGTTGCCGCCCCCACCGCCGGGCTGCATTTTGACGCACCGATGCTGGAAAAAATCCGGGCGATGGGTGTAGCTACGGAATTCATCACCTTGCACGTGGGGGCGGGAACCTTCCAGCCGCTGCGGGTGGACGACCTGTCGCAGCACAGGATGCACGCCGAGCGCTACGCCGTGCCGGAGAGGTTGCCTGCGGCAATCCAGCGGACCCGGCAGGCCGGTGGCCGGATCGTGGCGGTCGGAACGACCGTGGTCCGGGCGCTGGAGTCGGCCACGTCTGGTGGTGAGATGAAGGCGGGCGAGGGCGAGACGCGCCTGTTCATCACCCCGGGATTCAAGTTTCAGGCGGTGGATGCGCTGCTGACGAACTTCCACCTCCCCGAATCCACGCTGCTGATGCTGGTTAGCGCCTTTGCCGGCCACGCCCGGGTAATGGCGGCCTATGCCCACGCGGTGCGCGAACGCTATCGTTTCTTTAGTTACGGCGACGCCATGTTTTGTACGCGTGTCGCCGATTGACTCAGGCGCGCAGTCGCTGGATCAGGCGCAGGACGACGTAGGCAAGGGCGGTGTAGACGATCATGCCAATCGGGATGCCGGCCCAGAACAGGGTGGCGTTGAGCGGGACGCTCTCGCAGAGCGCGACGCCGCCGACGGTGGCGCAGGGCACCAGACGCTGCAGCAGCAGCCCCTGCCAGTACAGCGTGTAGGACAGATCGACATTGGACTCGAATACGGAAAATCCGATGCCGAACAGCCCGAGCGTCAGCACGGTACCGATGGCCAGCGCCGTAAAGAGCGTATGCGAATGAATTTTCATCTTCGGCTCCCCTGTGTGCCCGAATTACACGCTACATTCCGCATCCTCACAAGTGCGTGGAGTCTTGCGGATGCGATTTGAGCAACTCTCCCGGTCGGCCGGTGCGCGGCGCGGCCGGCTGGACTTCAAGCGCGGGGCGGTCGACACGCCGGCGTTCATGCCGGTGGGCACCTACGGTACGGTCAAGGCCCTGACACCGGAGGAAGTGACGGCGACGGGCGCCCAAATCCTGCTGGGCAACACCTTTCACCTGATGCTGCGGCCGGGCGAGCAGCTGATCAAGACGCTGGGCGGTTTGCACCGGTTCATGCACTGGGACGGGCCGATCCTGACCGACTCTGGCGGCTTCCAGGTCTGGAGCCTGAAAGATCTGCGCAAGCTGTCGGAGGAGGGCGTGCGCTTCCAGTCGCCCATCAACGGCGATTCGGTGTTCCTGACGCCAGAGCGTTCCATCGAGGTACAGCAGGCGCTGGGCTCGGACATCGTGATGCAGTTCGACGAGTGCACACCGCATCCGGCGACGGAACGGGAGGCGCGCGAGTCGATGGAGCTCTCGGCGCGCTGGGCGCAGCGCTGCAAGCGGGCGCATGGCGCCGGCGAAGGGGCCTTGTTCGCGATCGTGCAGGGCGGCATGCACGAGGCGCTTCGACGGGAGTCACTCGGGCGGTTGCTGGAAATCGGCTTCGATGGCTATGCGATCGGCGGGCTGTCCGTGGGCGAATCCGAAGCCGAGCGGCTGCACGTGCTGGACGCGCTGGCGCCGCACCTGCCGCCGGCCCATCCGCATTACTTGATGGGAGTCGGAACGCCGCGCGACCTGGTGCAGGCGGTCGGCCGCGGCATCGACATGTTTGATTGCGTGATGCCGACGCGCAATGCGCGCAACTGCCACCTGTTCACCAGCGAGGGCGTGATTCGGCTGCGGAATGCGCGCTACCGGACTGACGAGGCGGCGCTGGATCCGAAGTGCAGCTGTTACACCTGCAAGAATTATTCGCGCGCCTATCTCTACCACCTGGACAAGTGCAACGAGATCCTGGGTGCGCGCTTGAACACGCTGCACAACCTGCATTACTACCAGGATGTTATGCGCCGCATCCGCGAGTCCATCGAGGCGAATCGCTACGAGGCTTTCGCCGCGGGTTTCCTCGCGTCACCGGAAGGCGAGGTCCGCGCCTCCGAATAGTTGGTGTCGCACGCGCGCCGCTTCGCTCTGAACCAAGGGCTCCAGCGACGCGCTAGAAGTTGGCGGCGGGGAGTTGCATGGCGCGCTCGGTTGGGGCGCGGACCGAGGCGCACAGCGGTGCGACCTGCGACAACAGGCGCGTGGCGAAGAACTCCGCGCTCGCCAGCTTGGCCTCGCGAAGGGCAGCGTCCGTCGACTTGCCAGCCGCCTTGGCGATGCGCAGCCAGTTATAGCCCAGCACCGTCAGCGCAAACGCCCGCAGGAAATCCACCGCGCCCAGGCCCGCCGCATCCGGGCTGGACTTGGATGTCTGCTGCAGCCACTTCGTCGTGGACTCCACTTCGGCCAGCGCCAGGCGCAGCGGTGCCTCGAGGCAGGCCAGCGAAGCATCGCCCGACAATTCCTTGCGCGCGCGCTCGAAGAAGCGGTTCGGCAGGCGGCCGTTGTGCAGCATCAGCTTGCGCCGCACCAAGTCCATCGCCTGGATGCCATTGGTGCCTTCGTAAAGGCACAGGATCTTGGCGTCGCGAGCGATCTGCTCGATGCCGTGTTCCTTGATGTAACCGTGGCCGCCGTAGATCTGCACCGCCATCGAGCCCAGATCGACCGCCGAATCCGTGAGGAAGGCCTTGACCAGCGGCGTGGTGAGGTCGACCCAGTCCTGCGCGGCCTCGCGCACGGCCGCGTCCGGGTGCCGCTGGGCGAGGTCGATGTGCATGGCCGTCTCGTAGGCCATCAGGCGGCCGCCTTCGGTGATCGCCTTCATGGTCAGCAACATGCGGCGCACGTCGGCGTGCTCAATGATGAATTGCCCGCTTTGCTTGCGCTCTTGCGCATAACGGATTGCGTTCTGGGTCGCCAGTTCGCACAGGCCCAGGCCCTGGAAGCCAACCATCACCCGCTCCAGGTTCATCATCACGAACATGTTCTGGATGCCCTGGTTCGGCTTGCCGACCATCCAGCCCGTGGCGCCCTCGAAGGCCATGGTGCAGGTGCAAGAGCCGTGCAGTCCCATCTTGTGCTCGATCGACACGCAGCGCGCCCGGTTGCGCTCGCCCGGCGTGCCGTCTGGCTTCAGCAGGTACTTGGGCACGACGAACGTCGACAAGCCCTTCACGCCTGGCGGCGAGTCAGGCAGGCGCGCCAGCACGAAATGGACGATGTTGTCTGCCAGGTCGTGCTCACCGGACGAGATGAAAATCTTGCCGCCCTCGATGAGGTAGCTGCCGTCCGGTTGGGGAGTGGCCTTGGTCTTGGCGGCGCCGACATCGGAGCCGGCCTGCGGCTCGGTGATGCACATGGTGCCGGTCCACTCGCCGGTGGCGAGCTTGGGCAGCCAGGTTTTCTTCTGTTCGTCGCTGCCGCTGGCGTGGATCGCTTCGTAGCAGCCAATCGTCAGGCCCGGATACAGCGCGAAGGCCACGTTGGCCGAGCAGATCATCTCCTCCACCACTTTGGCCAGGATGTAAGGCAGGCCCTGACCGCCAAATTCGGGCGTGCTGGACACGCCCACCCAGCCGGATTGTTGCCAAAGTTTGTAGAACTCGCGGAATCCCTCCGGTGTCTTCACCTCGCCGTCGACCCAACGGCAACCGTCGTCGCCCTTCGCGTTCAGGGGCGCCAGTTGCTGCTCGAGCAGCTTGGAAGCCTCCTCGACCAGGCCATCGACGATGTCGCGGCCGGACTCTTCGTAACCCGGGAGCTTGGTCAGCGAGGAGACGTCCAGCACGTCGTGCAGGACAAAGGAAATTTCGCGCAGCGGTGCCTTGTAGCTCGCCATATCGTGTCTTCCGCTTCAGATTGCCCCGGTGGACGGGGCGGGTGAATAATGGACGTAGCGCAATTCAGCGCCGGTTGACGCGACGGATTCGCGCAGCGGCGCTTCGTGCTCGGCCGGGCCGACGTAGACGATGACCAATCCGGCCAGGTCGCCTTCGCGCGGGGCGGCCAGGGCCGCGGTCACGGTCGCGAGGTTGTACTCGGGGTCGACGCCGGTGATACCGACGTAATCCTGCTCAGCGGCGGCCCGGGCCAGCATTTCCTGCAGTTCGGGTCCGATGTCTGTCGCATCGCGCGTGATCGGGAAAAAATAGAAGCTTTCGATGCCCTCGGGGACGGCGCGGCCGGCCAGATCAATGGCGACCTCCATCCTGAACGGGCCGGTGTCCGTGGCAGCGGCTTGCTGCCGTAGCCACTTTTTGTGCATCCAGACACCACCGGCCGCCGTGGCCAGCGTCAACAGCGTCGCCACCGCGACCGGCGCGGTAATCAGGGAAATCCGGGACATCCAAACAGCATACCATCGGCCTCCGGGCCCGCTGCGCGTGGCCGGGTGTTGAATCCGCTCTCGGGTCGCTGTGGCATAATTACTCAACGCGAATTCAAGCGTTCGTCGGCGTTCGCCGGCGACGCTTAATTCGCTGTTCTTTTTCAAGGAGCCACCGCAGTGCTTGATTTCCTGATCTCCCCGGCCTACGCCCAACAGGCCACCCAGTCCAGCTCGCTGATGCAATTCCTGCCGCTGGTTTTCCTGCTGATCCTGTTTTATTTCATGCTGATCCGCCCGCAGATGAAGCGCGGGAAGGAACACCGCGACATGCTCGGCAAGCTGGCCAAAGGTGACGAAGTCGTGACCACCGGCGGCCTGACCGGCGTGGTTCGCGACATTGGCGAGAACTTCATCACGGTCGACATCGCCGACAACGTGAATGCACGATTCCAGAAGTCTGCCGTGACCAGCGTCCTGCCCAAGGGCACTCTCAAAGCGCACTGATTTCCCTCGCGACCGCGAGCGACCGAAGCCCGATCCCATGAAGCCATACGCCACCTGGAAGTACATCCTGCTCGTGCTGGTCGCCGCGTTCGGCGTGCTGTATTCGTTGCCAAATCTGTATGGCGACGAACCGTCCGTGCAGATTTCCACCAACGGCGGCGATTCGCTGCCCGCCGGCTTTGCCGCGCAGGTGGCCAAATCCATGCAGCAGGCGAAACTGAACCCGACCGGGTCGGCGCTGGAGGGCCAGCAGTGGGTGGTTCGGCTGCCGGACGGGTCCGAGCAATTGCAGGCGGCCGAGGCGCTCAAGCGCGACCTTGGCCCGCAGTACGTGGTGGCCCTGAACCTGGCGCCGAAGACGCCGGCCTGGCTCTCGGCCCTCGGGGCTCGCCCGATGGCGCTGGGCCTGGACCTGCGCGGTGGTGTGCACTTCCTGCTGGAAGTGGACATCGACGACGTTCGCACCAAGGCGGTCAACCGCTACCTGACCGACTTGCCGGCCTACCTGCGCCGCGAAGACATTCGTTATACCGGCCGGCGTCAGGCTGGCGACGCCGTGGTGCTGGAGTTCGCCGATGTCGAACGGCTCGCCGCAGCGCAGAAGTCGATCCACAAGGAATATCCGGAACTCGATCTGGTGACTCCCGACAACGTGCAGCCGCCGGTGTTGCAGGCGCGCATCTCGGAATCCGAAGGCAAGCGCATCGTCGAGTTCGCCATCAAGCAGAACTTGACGACCCTGCGCAATCGCGTTAACCAGCTGGGTGTCGCCGAGCCGGTGGTGCAGCGGCAAGGCGCCAATCGCATCGTGGTGCAGTTGCCCGGCGTGCAGGACACGACGCGGGTGAAAGACTTGCTCGGTGCCACCGCGACGCTGGAGTACCGCGCCGTGGACCAGGACGCCGATGCCGACAGTGCGGCCGCCTCCGGCATCCTGCCGCCGGGCGACGAGTTGTTCCTGCATCGTGGCGACCGCCGACCCTACCTGCTGAAGAAGGACATCATCGCCAGCGGCGATCAGTTGGTCGATGCCTCGGCCACGGTCGACGAAAACGGCCAACCCGCCGTCAGCGTCACGCTGGATGGGGTGGGCGGCAAGCGCATGCTGGCCTTCACCGAGAAAAACGTCGGCAAGCTGATGGCGGTGGTGTATCGCGAAACGGAGATTGTCACCACCTACAACGCACAGGGCGAGCCGCTGCGGTCGAAAAACCAGATCGAGGAAATCATCTCGGTCGCGACCATCCGCGGCGTCTTCAGCAAGCGCTTCCAGACCACCGGGCTTGAAAGCCGCGAGTCCCAGAACCTGGCCGTGCTCCTGCGTGCCGGCGCACTGGCTGCCCCGGTGGAGATTGTCGAAGAACGGACCGTGGGCCCGAGCCTGGGTGCCGACAATATCCGGCAGGGCTTCTCGGCCGCTGCACTGGGCCTGGTGCTGGTGGCGATCTTCATGGCGCTCTACTACCGGGTGTTCGGCCTGTTTGCGATTGCGGCGTTGCTGATGAACCTGGTGGTGGTGGTTGCGGTGCTGTCAATGCTGCAGGCCACCCTGACCATGCCTGGCATCGCCGGCATCGTGCTGCACATGGGTATCGCGGTCGACGCCAACGTGCTGATCTACGAGCGCATCCGCGAGGAATTGCGCAACGGCAACACGCCGCACACCGCCATCCAGGCCGGCTACGACCGTGCGTTCCTGACCATCGCCGATGCCAACATCAGCGTGCTGATCGCGACGGTGGTGCTGTTCGCGCTCGGCGCGGGCCCGGTGAAGGGCTTCGCCATCACCCTGACCATCGGCATCATCAGTTCGCAGTTCACGGCGATCGTCGGATCGCGCGCACTGGCCCAGTTGTTTTTTGCGCGCAAGCGCCTGACCGACGTCCCGGTGTGGTGATCCCATGAAGCTCCTCGCCCGAGTCCCCAAGTTTGATTTCATGGCCCAGCGCAAGGTGGGCCTTCTGGTGTCGCTGACGCTGACCATCGCCTCGGTCGTGCTGGTCCTCACCCGAGGCCTGAACCTGGGCATCGACTTCACCGGCGGCGTGCTGGTCGAAGTTGCCTACCCCCAGACCGTGCAGCTGGAAGAAGTTCGCGACGACTTGGCGGCGGGCGGTTACCACAACGCGGTGGCGCAGTATTTCGGCGGCAGCAACGTCGTCCTGATTCGCCTGCCGCCCGCGGCGAATGCCAGCTCGGCCCAGGTCAGCACCAGGATCCTGGAGACGCTGCACGCCGAGGAGCGCAAGGTTGAACTGCGCCGGATCGATTTTGTCGGGGCGGCCGTTGGTGAGGAGCTCACCGACCAGGGCACCACGGCCCTGCTGATCGCCTTCATCGGCATTTTCCTGTACATCATGTTTCGCTTCCAGTGGAAGTTTTCCGCTGGCGCTATTGCCGCCCTGGTGCACGACGCGCTGATGGCGGTGGGCTTCCTGTCGCTGTTCCAGATCGAGTTCGACATCACGACCGTGGCGGCGATTCTGGCGCTGATCGGTTACTCCAACAACGAGACCGTGGTGATTTTCGACCGCGTGCGCGAAAACCTGATCGGCATGCGCCGTGCCGGCATCCACGAAGTCGTGAACCTGTCGGTGAACCAGACGCTACTGCGTTCGATCATCACCCACTTGACCACGCTGCTGGTGTGTACCGCGCTGTATTTCCTGGGCGGTCCCAGCGTGCACAGCTTCTCGGTGACCCTGATCGTCGGCGTGATTGTCGCGACCTACTCGTCGATCTACGTGTCGACCAGCTTCGCGGTGGCGCTGGGCATTTCGCGTGAGGACCTGCTGCCGCCAAAGCTCGACGAAGAGCTGGACAAGACCCCGTAGCCGGGCCGTCCTTTTCGAAGCCCGCGGAACGGCGAGGCGAGGGTGACGACCGCGGAGCTTCAGTTGCGGAGTAGGGGCGCGGCCAGGTCGTGCAGCTTGGGATTTCCGGCCAACACGTTGCCGGTCTCCAGCACCTCGCCCTTGCCGTAAAGCTCGCTGACGATTCCGCCGGCTTCCTCGACCATCAGGATGCCCGCCGCAAGGTCCCAGGGCTTCAGGTTATTTTCCCAGAACGCATCAAGCCGGCCACAGGCGACGTAGGCAAGGTCCAGTGAGGCCGCGCCCGCCCGCCGAACGCCCGAAGTTTTCTCGACGATGGTGCGCAGCTGCGACATGTACAGGTCCAGATTGGCGCCGGCCCGGCTCGGCACACCGGTTCCGACCAGGCTGTCTTCCAGCGTCGAGATCTTGCTGACGCGGATCTTGCGGCTGTTCAGCACCGCGCCGCGGCCACGCCCGGCAACATAGAGGTCCTGGGTGCAAGGGGCGTAAATCACGCCGTGCTCGAGTTTGCCTTTGATCTGGATGCCGATGGACACCGCAAAGTGCGGGAAGCGGTGCAGAAAGTTGGTCGTGCCGTCGAGCGGATCGATGATCCAGGTAACGTCGTGCTTGCCGGTGGCGCCGCCTTCCTCGGCCAGGATCGCGTGGTCCGGGTAGGCCTTGTGGATCACGTGGACAATCTCGGCTTCGGCGCCGTGATCGACCTCGGACACGAAGTCGTTGCGTCCCTTGCGCGAAACTGGCAGCTGGTCGGCCCGCTCCAGGTTCCGCATGATGAAGTTTCCGGCCGCACGGGCGGCGGCGACGGCAATATTTTCCAGCGGGAGCATGCGGTGGGATTCGGTCAGGGTCGAACGCGCGCTACGATACCACGCATGTCAACCGTCACCCCGGCGCTCGCGCGCATCCGCATCGTTCTGGTTCGGCCCCGGCACCCCGGAAATATCGGTGCCGCGGCGCGCGCCATGTTGACCATGGGACTGTCGGATCTGGTGCTGGTGCAGCCGGAGACCCGGCTGTCGGGGCCGGCACGCGAGCAGGCCTGGGCGCAGGCAGCCCACGCCACGACGGTGCTGGAATCCATGCGCGTGGTGGACGCCCTTGAGTCTGCGACCGAAGGTTGCGGCTGGGTGGTCGGCGCTTCGGCGCGGCCGCGGCACCTGGGGGACGAGCCGCTGACGCCCTGGGACATGGCGCAGCAGGCGCTGGCGGTTCCCGAGCAGACCCCGACCGCGCTGTTGTTCGGGCCGGAGCGCACCGGCCTGACCAACGACGAACTCAATCTTTGCCACGCGGTGGTGCGTATCCCTTCCAATCCCGGTTACAGCTCGCTCAACCTCGCACAGGCCGTGCAGGTGCTGGGATGGGAGTTGCGCCGCGCGGCACTTTCGGAGGTGCCAAAGCTCGCCGCCAAGCGCGATCACCCCTGGTACGCGCCGCCGCGTGCCGAGGAAGTCGAGCAGTTCTACGAGCACCTGCAAAAGGTGCTGCTCGCAACCGGGTTCCTGGACCCGAAGAATCCGCGCATGCTGATGCGGCGGCTGCGGGTGCTGTTCGGCCGCGCGCGGCCGGACCGCAACGAAATAAACATCCTGCGCGGAATTCTGAAGACGGTGGAGAAGCCCAAGCGGCGCAAGAAGGCGGCGACGCCGCCGGTGGGTTAGTACGGCTCAGCGTCGGCGGCGCAGTCCGCCGATCAAAGCCAGCGCCAGCACGACGCCAAGCGGCAATGCGCCGCCGACGATTGAATAACCGTGGGTTTCCGGCATTGCCGCCTCGGCGGCTTCGATGAACGCCCGGTATTTGGACACGATAACCGGGTCCATGCGCAAGTCGTTGTGGTAAGTGCCGGGAAACTCGCGGTTGTCGGCGCCCTTCAATCGTGGACTTTGCGCGTACAGGGGGCCCTCAAAAGCGGGATCGCCAGCGCCGGTGCCGTCGTACACCGTTAACCACCGCGCTGGCGGGTAGGTTTCGTCGCTGGCGTCGGTGCCGTTCAGATTGGCGAGCCAGGGTGTTCCGGCGGCGATCTCGTCACAGGAGTTTAATTGGCCCTGCGATCCTTCCGGGCAGAAGCTGGTGCCGTGGTTGGCCCCGGCGATTGCCACGAAAGCGACCACGTCATGGCGAAGTTCCGGGTGCCGCTTGAGCATTTGCCGCGCCAACGTCACGCCCAGTGAGTGCGAAACAATCGAGAATTTGTTCGAGCCGGTGTAGGCGCGCACGGCGAGTACGAAGTCATACAGGTCTGGCACGTTGATGTCGTTGCTGGTCACCCGCGCCGAGCCGTCCCAGCCCATCTCCGCGTGCTCGTCGTCCCGCTCCGGATTTGGCGTGGCGACGGCGGTGCCGTTGGCCGCGCCCAGGCCGTTGTAGGACAGGGCCCAGAGCTCCTGGTCGGTCCACCCGGCTTGCTTGAAGCGGTCACGCACCGGATACCAATCGGCGTGGTCCACGTTGTTGCCGTGAACCATGATCAGCGGTACGTGCTTCAAGGGTGCGCCCCGGGCCGTGCCGCCGAATCCGCCGATTGCGAAATCCCACTCGTGGTCGATCAGCGCCGGGAAATCCGGGGCAAAGCGGACCTTCGCCGGGCCTTGCGGTGGAGTGTGGCCGCCGGAGTGGCTGGCCTGGGCACCAGGGCTGGCCAGGAGTGCGGCGAATGCCAGCGCAAGAAATTTCCTGCGAGCGCCCACCTCAGCTTGCTCCCCGGCCGTCGACCAGGCCGCGCACTTCGTCGGCGACCTTCCGCGCACCTTCGGCAGAGATCAGGATGGTGAAGTGGTTGACGTCTTCCAGCGTCCGGCTGGAGAAAGTTTCAATCCGTCGTGCACCGGCGGCCAGCTTGGACTCGTCGTAGAGCGGGGTGGCATTGAGGATCCCGTGTGCCGCGCGTAAAAAACGAACCGGGCAACGCAGCCGATTGAGCGAATCGGGCACCAGGTTCTCAACCAATTGCGTGCGCACGTCCTGCCACAGGGCGTCCTTGCGGGTGCTCGAACGTAGCGCCGGAGCGCTGCCGATCAGGTCATAGGCGATGTACTGGTCAACGTAGGACGACCAGGCCGCACCGGCAAAGGCCGGGTGTTTTTTCCAGAACTCGGTGTAAGCCGCCGGACTTTCGAAGGTCATGTCCAGGCGCGCCAGCGAGGGGCCAAGAATCTTGCGGACCAGGCGCTCGGTCAGCCACCCGGAAAACGGCAGGTAGCGAAGGAAGGAGAAATTGGCCAGCGGAATGCCACCGTCCACCATCATCAGGGTCGCGACGCGATCGGGATTCCGGGCCGCCATGACCGCCGCGACGAAGCCACCCATGGAATGGCCGAGCAGGACCTCCACGCGGGAGATGCGCAAGTGGTCAAGTACCGCAACCAGGTCATCGGCATGCGCGGCCATGCCCCACGGCCCGGTGATCCCGGCGCTGTGGCCGCGGCCACGATGGTCCGGCGCGATCACCTGGAAGCCTGTGCCGAGTTGGTCCACGAGCGCCTGGAACTCGGTGTGATTGGCGGTCAGGCCGTGCGAGCACAGCACAATCGGGCCGCCGTCACCCCAGATCGCCACGCGCAGCGTCCCGCCGGCCACCGGCACATCGGTGGTGCGGAACTGCGGTTTCGTCCCCGAATTCATTCTCCTCCCCTTTCCGACCGAACGGTCGGTTGATTGACAACATTAATCTCCCTCTGTAATTATCGCAACCATGGTCACAAACCTACCAACTGGTCGGTAGCATGGAAGCCTCCGAGGCGGGTGTCCGCCGCATTGCTGCGCAGTTCACCAACGCCTTGCCGGACTCGGTTTCGACCAGCGCCCGTGGGGTGATCTTGCACGCGGCACTCAAGCAATTTGCCGAGCGCGGTTACTCCGGCAGCTCGATCCGCGACATTGCGGCGGCCTCTGGCGTCCAGCACGCCACCCTGTATTCCCATTTTCCGTCGAAAGAGCATGTGCTGGCCGAGTTGGCGCGCATCGGCCATGAAGAGCACCTGCGGCGGGTTCGCGCGGCGTTGCTGGATTGCGGGGCTGATCCGCGCGAGCAGATCGTTGCCTTTGTGAAGGCGCACGTCAGCCTGCACACCGACTTTCCGATGCTGGCGGTCGTTTCCAATTCCGAATTGCACATGCTGGCGCAAAAGCTGGGCGGCCCGACCTTCGAATTGCGCAAGCACTCGGAGTCGCTGCTGGGCGACATTGTCCAGCGCGGAGTGGATCGGGGCGTATTCCGGATTCCCGATGTCTGGCTGGCGGTTGCCGCGATTGGCGGCATGGGACTGCGGGTGGCGTACTGGTACACGCCGGACGGCGGGTTTAACGCCGGGCAGGTGGGCACGGCGTACGCCGAGTTCGCGCTGCGGATTTTGGGGGCAGCGGCGACGCACTGAGGCAATCACGACAATTCGCGGCAGGTTGCGATTCATAACGCAGTCGCCGTCCTGAGGAGAGAGAACGATGATGCAATCCGTACGGTTATCCGTGTTCGCGTGGCTGATGGGCGCGATTTCCATGGGCGTGACGCTCACGGCGGTCGGTGATGAAACGTCCGCTACCGGACCGACCGAAACGCGCGCGCGCGCGGATGCTTGGTGGAAGTCCGATCAGGACTCCGGCACCGCGGCCCCGGCCGAGGACGCAGCCGCCGACGAACCGGTCCCCGCAGAGATGGCGACCGTGCCGGTGAACAGCAACGAGCCGAGCCCGGCACCGGTTCCGGGTTCAACTCAGCTGGATGACATCACGGTGACCTCGCAGAAGCGCGTGCAGTCGATCCAGGATGTGCCGATCTCGGTCACCGCACTGACTGGAACCATGTTGTTCGAGAACGGCGTGACCGATGTGCGCGAGGCGCTGCAACTGGTGCCCAACGCCCGGGTTGACGCCGCTGGATTTTTCTCCGCGCCGCGCGTGCGCGGATTTACGCTCAACAACAACAACAAGTCCTTCGAGCCGCCGGTGGGGATGGTGCTCGACGGGATCCCGCATACCCGCGTTGAATACTTCCTGGCCGCGCTGATGGACACGGAGCGAATGGAAGTGATGCGCGGGCCGCAAGGCACCAGCTTCGGCAAGAACACCACCGCCGGGCTCATTCACTTGATTTCCTACCAGCCGAACGCCAGCAACCAGGGCTCGCTGACGATGGATGGCGGCGAGCTTAACCGCCGGCATCTGGAAGCAGCCTATGGCGGCCGCCTGACCGACGGGATCAACTTCCGCATTGCCGGACTGCTCGACGAGCGCGAGGGATTCATCGAGAACACCACCGCCAAGGTGCTCGCCACCGCACCCAGGGAGCTCAAGGATCGCCGGCGCACGGGCGTTCGGTTCGCGCTTGAGGCCCCGGATCTTTGGGAGTCCAAGCTGCTGCTGGCCCACGAACGATTCCAGCTTTACGACGGCGGCGCGGCGCTGGAAACCATCTTCAGCGGCCCGGCCTTCCAGGAAACGGTACGGAACTACGACGCCGGCGCCGATTTTACGCCTGGCAACTGGATCCATTCCCAGGACTTTCCCGATTACAAGGATGTCGCGATCAATCGCACGCGCTTCCAGTGGGACCGCGATTTTGGCGGCTGGGAGTTGGTGGCACTGGGCGCCTACTCGGTGATGGACCAGGAACTCTCGCTGGACACCGATTTCACGCCGGCGCCCGCAATCCTGGGTACCGGCCGGGACCACTCGCCTGAGGAGTACGGGGAACTGCGTGTGACGGCGCCGACGCTGGACGGCCTGTTCGGACTGGCGGCGTTGCCAGGAGAAACCGACTTCCTGGTCGGGGTCTCCGGCGGACGCCGGCAGATTCTCGATGGTCACTTCATCTTCGGCATCAACAACCGGCCGTTCTGGGAACTGGTGGGAGCCGCGGGCGCGGACACCGGCAACCCACCGGATCCGGGCTCGGTCGGCGGGATCGTGGGCGCACCGGCCACCGACTCCGACAAGTTCGACGAGGTAGACCAGGGCTTCGACCAGATCGCGAACGACCTGTCGGGCTTCGCTCACATGCATTGGCGCTTCCTGCCGACCTGGGGCCTTGAACTGGGCGGTCGCTACACGACCGAGCAGAAAAGCGGCTACTGGAATGAGAAGTTCACCACCCCGGAGCCGAATACATCGCTGCGGGCGATTGGCACGGAAGAATTCACGGCAACCCGCAAGCTCGACCTGCAAAACTTCCAGCCCAAAATCTCGCTGGACTGGGCCCCGCTGCGCGACCTGTCGATGTTCGTGCACTGGGAGAAGGGCTTCAAGGGCGGTGGATTCAACGCGTTTGCCTTTCGCGAGGGCGTCTGCGATCCGGAAAATCCCTCCGACACTGACTGTGGGGCGTTCGCGGCGGACGACCTGGTGTTTCGCGATGAAGTCGCCACCAACGTGGGCGTCGACATCAAGACCTGGCTGTTTGATCGCAGCGCCAACCTCAACATTTCGTTTTTCCGCGAGGTGGCGAGGGACTTCCAGGTGCTGATTCGCGAGAATCCGGACGGGACGGTGGGCCTGGGGACGTCCCGTGTCGTCAATGCCGAGGAGGCGATGGCGCAGGGCATCGAGGCGGACATTCGTTGGGCCCCGACCCATTGGCTGTCGCTGCTGTCCGGGATCGGCGTTTTGCAGACCGAGTTCGTAAAGTTCACCGACGGCGAGTGCCCGGCGGGCACCTCGAAAAAGGACTCCGATGGCGACGGCAACCCCCGCTGCGACCAGAGTGGCAAACCGTTCCCGTTCGCGCCGGAGTTCAGCGCCACGGTTTCGGTGCGCCTGAACCTGCCGATGGACGGGTTGCCGCTGGTGGG
>JANNAK010000179.1:0-11811 GCA_031384195.1 Gammaproteobacteria bacterium | reverse complement strand
TCGTCGGCGTACAACATGCGCTTGCCGTAGATGTGGCGCATGCCCTTCTTCAGCGTGCCCTCAACCACCCACACCCGGTGCAACTCGTAGCGCACGTAGTCCGGGTTGATGGTGTTGGGCTGGATCAGGTCCTTGTACTTGATGGACGGGTCCTGCAGCTTGAAGTTGTGGTACGGAATGTAGATTTCCTTCTTCCCGACCAGCTTCCAGGTGTAGCGCTCTGGCGAGCCGTTGAACACGTAGTCGTCGTCCACCGTGCGCAACCCGGCCGGCGGCACCGGGTAGTCAAAGCCGACTTCCGGCGCCTGGCGCACGCGGCGCAGGCCCGGCAGGTATTGCCAGGACGAGGTCGCGTCCTTGTTGAAGTCATTCGGCTGGTAGCCCACCGCCGTAAAGCCCTTGTCGCGTTCCGGCAACAGGTAGCTTTGGTAGAAGTAGGCGCCGATCTTGTCCTGGTAGGAACCGCGCTTTGCCGGGTCGCGGCCCGGATCCAGCGTCTTGAAGGTAATGCGGCCCCAGGCGATGTTGCCGTTGGAGTAGACGTCGGCGATGTCGTAGGTCGAGGACTCGGTCCAGGCGCGATGCGGGTTGATGATGTTCCAGATCGCTTCCAGGCCGGTGTTGGCAAACGGGAAAGGGATCGCGCCGCTGATGCCGGTAACACCCTTGCCGTCGTGCACCACCTCGGCGGTGGTGGCGTTCTTCTTGACCGCGGCGCAGACCCAGTCGGCGTTGCGGAAGTCGCGGTGGCTGGGATAGACCAGCATCTTGTAGTTGCTGTACTTCGCCAGCAGCGACTTCTGCCCTTCGGTCAACTTGTCGGCGAACTTGGCGACGTTGGCCGCCGTGATCGTTTCGATCGGTTTCTCGTCCTTGTACGGGCCGGGCTCGTAACCGTAGGGCTTGGTCTGGCCGGGCCAGGTGCCCATCCACTTGCCGGTGTATTCGGCCACGCCGCTGGGGCTGCCGGCCTTCTCGGCGCCGTTGCAGGTGAGTTTGGCGCCGTCGAGAGACGCGGCCTGCTCGGCTGTGGCCTTGGCTTGCAGGCCCGGCGCCGTCAGCGCGGCGATGGAAGAAGAAAGGACAACAGCCAGTGCAGACTTGAGTTGCATGCTCTATCTCCTGCGGCGATGGGCACGGCCTCCCCCCTCAGGGATAGGTGCCCTTGTCATTTAATAGTAGGACCCCCTACCCCCCCCTGCCTCATCCGAAAAGGTGACCACGGTGGCGGTCACCTTTTTGTCGCCGGATCAGACCGGGCTACTTGTATTTCCCCGACAGCCCCGCCGCCGCCTTGGTCTCGTCCACCAGTTTTTTTTCCATGTCCGAGGCGACGAACTTCTCCAGCGTCCCGCCGATCAGCGGCACCTTGGCGCGCACCTCCCAGGTGTAGTTGACGGTGCCCTGCCCACCGGCGTCGGTCATCTTGGCGGTGCAGCTGATCTCGATCGGCACGCCCGAGGGCTCGACCTTGACCTTGCCGGTCTTGGCGGCGAGGTTCCAGCGCTCCTCGCTGACCACCGTGGTCTCGGCGGCAAAAAACCGCTTCAGAATGCCCGGGGCGTCCAGCGGCACCTTGCGCTCGATCTTGATGCGAAACTCACCGCCCTCGGCCTTCTGCTCGAGGATGCGGTGCTTGGCGATGCCCATGGCCTTGAGCTTGGCGGTATGAAAGTCCGGGTCGGCGAACATCTTGATGATGACGTCCGAGGACACCGGGTACTTCGCCTTGGTTTCAAATTTCATCGCGCCTCCAGAACAGGATTAATTTTGGTCGCCGGATGATATCGCGGCCGCATCATCTTGAAGGCCTGTTCCGGCAGGCCGGCGCGGCGGGTCCAGTCGTCCTGGCGCCGCCGCAGGGCCACGCCCTGCGCCAGGTCGAAGCTCACGCAGTGGCGCACCACATCGCGCAGGGACAGCGACAGCAGCGCCCCACCCCCGGCCTGCCAGCATGCCCAGGCCGCAAGCGCCGCGTGCATTCCGGTTAACGGATCGGAAATCGCATCCCCGACCAGGCAGGCGCGGCCGGTGGCCTGTTGCATGATTTCGGACAGGCCCGCGGCAACCCCGGCATCGTCGCCATAGGCAATCCAGTGGTCCTGCGGCTCGCCCCGGCCGTAGCCGCTGAGGCTGATCCAGGTCAGGCCCGCCCGCTCCGCCATCAATGCTTCGGCGTGGATGCCGAGCTGGCGCAGGGCACGCGGACGCGAGCTTTCAATGACGATGTCGGCGCTGCGAATCAGCTCCTTCAATTGCGCGCAGCCTTGCGCCGTCCCGAAATCCAGCGCGACGCTGGACTTGCCGGCGTTCAGCAGGTCGAAGAAGGCGCGCGGGCCGTTGCGGGCGCCATCCGGCCGCTGGCTGGACTCGACTTTGATGACGTCCGCGCCACATTGATGCAGCAACTTGGCACACAGCGGGCCGGCCCACAGTGCGGACAGGTCCACAACGCGGGGAACACGATTTTTCGGCCGCGCCTGCGCCGCGCGCGCCGCCATTGAAAACCATCCCGTCGCAGCCACCGGCGGCTCGCTGCGCGCAACGGCGAGGCCCAGCAGGCGCGCGCGCTCCTCGAGCTGTGCGACCGACTTTTCGCGAACGGCGGCGGCAATGGCGGCCCAGTCCGGCGCGCTATCGGCCTCAAGCCACGCCGGCACCAGTTCCCAGTCGCTGTCGCGGGCGAGATTCACGGCCAGCAGTCCGTCGGCCGCCGACAGCAGCCGGCAACTTCCGCCGGGCGAACGATCACCCTGGCGCGAGTAGCCGGCAATCGCGGCGCGCACCGCCAACAGTTGCGATCCGCGCTGGCGGTGGAAATCCGCGCCGGCCAGTGCTGCCAGTGCCGCCAGCGCGCCGTCGGCACAGGCGGCCAGCGGCACCGGGCACATCAAGGCATCGCCGTCGGGAAATCCGGTCAGGCTCATCAGGCCCGACTGGGCCCAGGTGACGGCGGGATGTTCTTGTGGCGCGCAGACCGGCGCGGCTTTCAGCGCCCCGAACGAATGCCCGAGGTCCGCAAGCAGATCCTGCGCGTAAGCCTGCGCGCAGAACTCGGGCGCGACGTTCAGCCGCGCGCGGGCTGGCGTTGCGCCCACAGCTGTTCGGCCCGCCGCTTGATGCCCTGGGTCATGCCTTCAAAGCCCGCTTCAAGCCGGCTGCGCATCAGGCCACGCACCACCGGCATCAGCCAGCCGTCGAGGTGGAAGTAGGACTGGTAACGGGTGGCCGGGCCTGCCGGCTGCAGGTCGTGCGAGCGCTGGCTGGACAGGGCCCCGCCCGGCACCGGCTTCATGTTGTAGGCAAAGCGCCGGCCCGGCACGAATTCCTTTACCCACTCGCGCTGCGACTGCGGGAAGGCAAACAACTTCACCTTCAGGTCGATCGGGTCGCCGGGCTTCAGGCTGCTCTCGCACTCCAGGATGAAGGGGTTCCATTCCTTGTAGCTGGCGAAGTCGGTGATGACTTCCCACACCACCTCGGACGGGGCTTTGATCTCCAGCGTCTTGTCGATGACGAACATTTTTGGCTCCGCTATTCCGCGGTGAATTCGGGCTTGAGCAGCCGGCGCAACACCTTGCCGGTTTCGTTGTAGGGCAGCGAGTCCTTGAACAGGATGGCCTTGGGTACGCGCGAGGAGCGTAACTGCTTTTTCACCAGTTCCTGCAATTCCGGCCCGGTCGCCCGGGCGCCGGACTTGAGCACCACGGCCGCGCCCACCGACTCGCCCCACTCCGGGTCCGGGATCGCCACCACCGCCGCGTCGGCCACCGAAGGGTGCGACAGCAGCACTTCCTCGATCTCGCCGGGCGAGATGTTCTCGCCGCCGCGGACGATGACATCGTCGGAACGACCGTCGAGAAACAGGAACCCGTCGCCGTCGAGGTAGCCGCGGTCACGGGTGCAGAACCAGCCGTCGGCGTCGAGCAGGCTGCCCTGCTGCAAATACTCCCCCGAGACCTGGCCACCTCGCACGTAAATCACGCCTGTCTGTTCGGCCGGCAGCCACTTGCCGTCGTCGTCCCGCACTTCAAGTTCCACCGCACCGGTCGCCTGCCCGACCGAGGTCAGGCGCTTCTGCACCTTGGGATCGTCGCTCGCCGCCGCCGCGCGATGCGCGTCGGGGCCCAGAACCGCAATGGTCGAGCTGGTCTCGGTCAGGCCGTAGGCGTTGGTGAAGTCCACGCCCGCGAACAACGTCATGGCCTTGCGGACGGTGGGCAGCGGCATCTTGCCGCCGCCATAGGCAATCGCCCGCAGCGACGGCAGCTCGGGCGCGGAGTTGCTCACCGCGAGGTGATCGACAACCCGCGTCAGCATGGTCGGCACCAGGAACGCGTTGCTCACGTTCTCGCGCCGGCACAGCTTGAGCCACTCTGCCGGATCGAAGCTGTCGAGCTGCACCATGCGCCGGGCGGCGTAAGTGGAGCTCAGCACCGCCGAGATGCCGGCGATGTGGTACGGCGGCACGGTCACCAGCACGGCGTCGTCCTCGCCCGCCGCACCGAACTCGACCGTGCCGACGATGTAGGACATCAGGTTTTCGTGCCGCAGGATCGCGGCCTTGGGCTTGCCGGTGGTGCCGCTGGTGAACAGCTGCACCGCGACTTCGCGCGGATCCTCGGAGGCCGTGGGCGCAGGCACCTCGCCAGAGGCGCATTCCGCCAGCAGCGCATCCCGGTCCAGAAGGGTGACGCCCGGTTTTGCATCCACCAGTCCGGCGTGCTCGCCCGTGACCAGCACCACCGGCGTGATGCGTGCGATGAGCTCGTTGATCTCCGGCCGGGTCAGCCGGTAATTCAGCGGCACGTAGGTCAGGCCGGCGTAGGCGGCGCCGAAAATCGCGATTGGCGCAGCCGGCGTGGTGATGTCCAGCAGACCGACATGGCGGGCGCCGGTTTCGCGGAACTTTGCCGCCGCGCGCTGGGCGGCATCCCGCAACTGCGCGTACGTCAGGCGCGTGTCGCCGCACACCACGCCGACGCGGTCGCCGAAAGCTTCGGCGGCCATGTCAAGGATGGTGGAGATGTTCATGCCGCAATCAATCCGACGACGGCAGCTGCTTGGCCTGCTTCACGTCCATGGCCACGCCATTCAGCGACAGCGTGCCTTTGCCGCCCTTGGTGCAGAGCAGTTCCACCGACTCGTCGGCGTTGACGTAGCGCTTGCCGATCAGGGACTCGCTGGCGAAGCTCGACTGGATGGTGCTCGCTCCGGAGGGCGCCGCCGGCGGCAGCATCGGCACACCACCGCAGCACAACTCGAACTCCCCCGCCGGGGCCTTGATCACCATGACCGACGTCTCGCAGACGTCGCTCTTGAACCGCGCGCCCGCCTTCAGTTGCATTCCCATGTGTTAACTCCGGTCCATGCCGCTGCTAAGAGATCCTGCGCTACGCCCGGGATGACGCGATTCGCCCGGCCCAGTCCGCCAGCGCGTCAAACAGGCCGACGCGGGCCGGAAACAGGAAGTGACTATGCCCTGCGTCGGGCAACAAATGAAACGTGACCGCCGGGCTGCCGGTAAAGGCCTTCGGTGCATCCGCCGGCGGACCGGCCAGGTCGCGCTCGCCCAGGGCCACGAATACCGGCACCTGAATGCGGGCCGCCTCGGCCGCCACATTGCCCGGCAACATGGACAGGAACGCCGGCACCGGCAGTAGCCGGTCGCGCGCCGCCTTGATCGCCTCGACTGCCGGCGCTTCGGCCGACTTGCCCGAGTACAGGCCGGCGCGGTCGTCGTTGCGGCTGAGCACCGGATACGAATCGCGAAACAGCCCGCGCGCGAGGCGCACCAGTTCGCGGCGGCGGGTTGAATCGTCCATCGCCTTCGCCTCGGGCGGCAGGAAGTCCGGCAGGCCGCGGGTCGAGAAGCCCAGCGCCGCAACCCCGACGTACTGGGCAGATTCCGCCTGCTGCAGGATGGTCATCAGCGCGCCCATCGAGTGGCCGACGCCGAAGGCTTTGATTTGCGGCAGTGGCTCAAGCCCGCCGAGGGCCATGCCGGCACGCAATCGGCGGAGGACTTCGCCGGTGGCATTGGCATTGGCGCGCACCAGCACCTCCGGAGTGAGGGCGTAACCGTCATCGGGACGCGAACTTTCGCCCACGCCCAAAGGGTCGATCAGCAGGCTGGCAAATCCGCGATGCGCCATCTGGCGCGCAAAGCTGTAGGCGTCGCTGCCGTCGGGTGGCAGCAAATCGAAGTAACGGCGGTTCATGCCGCCACCGGGCAGGCAGACCAGCAGGGCAATCGGCGCCTGCTCCGGAACGATCAGGTTGCCGGCAATCTGCATCGAGCCGGCGCCCGCTACCTCGACGCCCGCGTCCAGCACCAGGCTGGCGGTGCGCAAGCTCATGCTGCCTGCATCTGCCACGTTGCGATTCAGGCGCGGGCCAGGACGGCACCGGCCATGCCGGAGGTGATCAGCACCCGCTGAGCATCCTGCACCTGGTTGTGCGACTGGCCGCGAATCTGGCGCACCGCCTCGACGATGTTGTTCATGCCGTGGATATAGGCCTCGCCAATCAGTCCGCCATTGGTGTTCACCGGCAGGCTGCCGCCAATCTCGATGTGGCCGTCCTTGACGAAATCCCTGGCCTCGCCCGGCTTGCAGAAGCCGAAGGCCTCCAACTGCTTGAACACTTGCGGGGTGAAGGCGTCGTACAACATCGCCGCCTGCATGTCCGAGGGTTTCATGCCGGTCTGCGCCCACAGGCGTTTGGCGGTGCCTTCAGCCTCGGCCATGTGCGCCAGGTCGTCGTGGTAGTAGTTGGAGATGACTTCGTTGTTGTACGGAATCGACTGGCAGGCGCCGACGATGTGAGCCGGCTTGTGCTTGCCGTCCCTGGCGCGGTCCAGCGACGTCACGACGATGGCGACGCCGCCGTCGGACTCCTGGCAGCAGTCCAGCAGCCGCAGCACCGGCTCGACAATCCACTTGCTGGCCTGGTGCTCTTCCAGCGTGATCGGCTTGCCGTAGAACCAGGCGTGCGGATTGTTGGCGGCGTGCTTGCGCTGCACCACCGATACCCGTCCGAAATCCTCGTTGGTCACGCCATAAGTCGACATGTAGCGCTGCGCGGCCAGCGACTCCCAGGTCGCCGGAGTCTGCGCGCCATACGGCATGCACCACAGCAGCGAGCCGGTGCCATTGCCCGGCTGGAACGCGGACTCCAGTGTGTGCGGCTGGCCAAAACGGTACTGGCTGCGCTCATTCATCGCGCGCCAGATCAGCACGGTCTTGCACAGCCCGGCATTCACCATCGCCATCGCCTGGTAGACCGTGGCCACCGCCGCCGCGCCGCCGCCGGGAATGCGCGTGGTGTAGGCCAGGTCCTTCACGCCCAGGCAGCGGGCCAGATGAATTTCGTCCGACCCGTCGAGGGTAAAAGTGATCATGCCGTCCACTTCGGACGGGTGGATGCCGGCATCGTCCAGTGCGGCCTTGGAACATTCGGCAGCCAGGGTCAGCTCGCTGCGGCCGGATTTCTTCGAGAACTCGGTGTGACCGATGCCGGCGATGGCCGCCTCAACCAAGGTGCGGCTCATGCGGCGCTCCGGGGACGAAATACCGGCAATTTGCGGTTGCTCAGGGTCGGCACGAAGAACACCTCGACCGGCAGGCCGGGCTTTACGTCCTTCAGCTCAATCTCGTACAGGTTGGAGACGAAGCGGAAACCCTCTTCCAGGTCGATCAGCGCCACGATCGGCGGCTCGGCAAAACCGGCCGGCATGGGATGTCGTGGCTGGATAAACGAATACACCGTGCCGCGGCCCGACAGCTTGACCAGCTCGACTTTCAGGCTGTGGCAAAACGGGCACATGGGACGCGGCGGAAAACGGAACTTGCCGCAATCGCCGCATTTCTGGCCGATCAGCTCGCCGCGATCGCAGCCTTCCCAGAAATACTTTATTTCCAGGGTCACGATCGGGTTCAGCCGGGTCGGCTTGGGTGCGGCAGCAGGTGTGGTCATGGTCATGGGCTGGCCGAAATTGGGGACCGTCTCCATTTTCGGCTCCCCGCGGCCGGGGGGCTTGCCTCAAACGGGTGAGCCGGTTCAGGCGCGACAGTGGAACTCCAGGTCCGTGCCGAAGCGCAACCGGAACGGCGAACGGGCGCGCTCGGCGAGCAGCTGCTCCAACAGGTCGCTCACCGTCCCCTCCGGCCGCTCGGGAAAAGGTGACGCTCACCTTTTCCTATTTCTTGGACTCCTGCTCCAGCATACCGGCCAGGCCCTGCCTGGGCGCGGCCTTTGCTCCGGTCGCGGCTGCCGCCGGTCGGGGGGGCATGCGCGGCATGCCGGCAAAGCCCACCGCGAACTGCTCTTCCATCACCTTGACCTGCTCCTCGGTGTAGCCGAGCCTGGCCAGAATTTCCTGGGTGTGCTCGCCAACGATCAAAGGTCGGCTCTGGATCACGCCCGGGGTGTCGGACAGGTCGCACAACAGGCCGATCATGTCGAACTTGCCGACGTGGGGATGCTCAAACGAGGTCACCCACTTGCGCTTCTGGAATTCCAGGTCGTCGTGCAGCTTCTTTGAGAAGTCCTCGGACACAATTTCCGCTGGCACGCCGGCCTTGTCGAACTGCGCCATCCATTCGGCGGCGGTGTGGGACTTCAGCCGCTCGGCAATGAACGCGCACAAGTCGGCGTCGTTCTTCTTGCGCGCTGCAGCGGTCGCGAAATGCTCGTCAATGGTCAGGCGCGGGGCGCGCAGGACGGCGAACATCTCGTCCCAATGCTCCTGCGCCACCAGCACCAGGCACAGCCAGCCCTGCCGGGTCTGGTAAAGGCGGTGCCCGGCCGAGTAGCCAAACTGCTGGCCGTCCACGTGCGGGCGCTCAAAGCCCTTGCCCTCGGGCGTGGCCACCGCATAGGAGGTGTTGAGCAGCGCGGCATTGATGATCGAGGTGTCCACCATCTGGCCTTCGCCGGTGCGGTCGCGGTGGTACAGGGCCTGGATCACGGCCACCGCCGACAGGAAGCCGTTGCCGGTATCGCCAAAGGAGGTGAAGCTCCACAGCGGCTTGCCGCCGCGCGCCATGCCGCCGTCCTCGTACTGCACCCCCGACAGGCAGGCGCCGGTCTGGTCGTTACCCGGCAGTCCGGCGCGCTCGCCGGTCTCAAAGCCGCGCGAGTGGCAGTAGATCAGCCTGGGATTGAGTTTCTTCAGGCTTTCGTAATCAATCTTCAGCCGTTCGGCGGCGTCGTAGCGCATGTTGTGGTGCACGACGTCGGCCGACTGCACGAGCTTCAGGAGAATCTCCATCGCGCGCGGGTCCTTCAGGTTCAGGGTGATGCTCTGCTTGCCGCGATTCGCCATGTAGGCGATGTGCACCCGGTGCCAGAACATGTCGTACAGGCCGTTGATCTTGATGACCGTCGCGCCCAGGTCGGACAGCAACTGCGTGCCGAACGGACCGGCAATCGCCAGGCCCAAATCGAGAACGGTGATTCCTTCCAGCGGCGCCTTGAGCTTTTTGCCGCTGGCCTTGGGCGCTGGCGCCGCGCCCTTCGCCGCCTCTGCCTTCACTTCGGCGGTGTGCTGGCCGGGTCTTGCCACCCAGTCGGCCGGCGTCGACGGGTTGGCACTCATCTTGTAGGTCGCGCCCACCGTGCGGATGGTGCCCAGCTCCGGGTCCTTGCGCTCGACCACGCAGCCATCCTTGAGGAAGCGTGGATCGGCCAGTGATTCTTCAGGTGAGCGCACCGGCTGCATGGTCATCTCGGCCACCGCCGCGGCATCGGTCCATTCCTTGGCGGTGAACTTCTTCACCGCTTCGGCCAGGATTGGCTGGTAGTGCGCCATCACCAGGATTTCTTCCGGCCCGGTGCCAAAGCGGTCCGGGTCGTTCTGGACGGTCAGGTCCGGCGACGCATTCAGCGAGTCGCCCTGCGAGGCCTGCAGGATGAAGCGCGGGTTCGGCACCCAATTGTGGATCCACTTGCCGTCCTTGCACTGGAAGTGGCCCTTGGGCGACTTGCTGCCCAGAATCCAGGAGTCGAAGCCGGGGAACTCGGTCTTCTCCGCGCGCAACCAGGCGCCGGCGGCGCCGGACATTGCGCCCTGCATCAGCGACGTCTCGACCCACTGGCCTTTTCCGGTGTGCTCGCGCGCACGCAGCGCGGCGTTGATGCCCATCGAGGCAATGAAGAAGGCGCCCAGGCTGGGCCAATAGGAGGCCGGAAACACCGGGCCTTCGCGCGCCGGTCCCTGCACCAGGTCGTAGTCCACTTCCAGGTCCGGATACGGATCGGCCTTGCCGGTGATGTGGTTGAGCGCGCCTTCAGGCCAGCCGCGCTGTTCAAAGTGCAGGCCGGTGCGGGCCTGCACCAGGGCGTCATAGGCCGGGCGATTGGAGTGTTCGTTGTCGCGGCCGTAGCCGGTGATGGAGCAATACACCAGGCGCGGATTCAGCGTCGAGAGCGTGGCGTAGTCGATGCCAAGCTTGCGGGTCACGCCGGGCGAAAATGCCTCAACCAGGACATCGGCAGTTTTGACCAAAGCCAAAAAAGCGTCCTTGTCGAGCCGGTCCTTGAGGTCGTACTGGGCGTTGCGCTTGCCACGCTGCCAGACCTTGTAGCCAAGCTGGCCACGGTGCGGGTCGCCGCCGGGCGGCTCGATCTTGATGACGTCGGCGCCGTGGTCGCCCAGCAGCATGCCGGTCATGGGGCCTGCGATGCCCCAGGAGAGGTCGAGAACGCGTACGCCTTTCAGTACTCCGGCCATGGCTCACCCCTTGTCGACAATCGTTCCATCCTCCCCCGCCGCGCCCCATTCTTCATGCCTCAAATGGGTGACCCCGACCGCGCCACCCCCAGGCTCGAAGCCTGCACCGACCGCGCCACCCCCTGTCTCGAAGCCTGCACCGACCGCGCCACCCCCTGTTTCGAAGCCTGCACCGACCGCTTGCCTGCGACGCTCCATGGCTCGCCGGGACCGCACCGAAGTGGAACGGGATTAAGTCGAAACTGAAGAAGCCGCATAACCCCGTTCCCCTTCGGTGCGCCCTTCGCTGCGCTCGGGTTCCAGTCCCGGCTGCGCTTTTACCTACGCGCCGCAGGCAAGCGGCCGGCACAGGCCGGTGGTTCAGTGGCGGCAGCACGCGAGCAGCCCGATCCCGGCCGGCCGCCAGGCGCGGCTTCGGTGGCGTCGGATGGCCCTACGGGACTGCGGCGACTTTTGCGCCAGCCGAGTCCGGTGCGGACCGAGGGGGCGAAGAGACGCGTCCATGCGGTAAGCGAACAGCGCCATCGCGGGTCTTGAGTGACTACGAACCCACGGGCGCTACAGTGGTCATCAGCGGCGTCCCCCGAGGGCCGTGCCGGACGAGGGAAGGAAAAATGGGGCAGTCACCATTTTTCCCGGCGCAAGAGGAGCCGCAGGGCCGTAGGGTTATCCGGCGCAAGAGGCGCCGCAGGCAACCGGCCGGCTCAGGCCGATTGCGCCGTGGCCAAGGACCGAGTAGTGGCGCGTCGGATAGCCGTGCGGGATTGCGGCGACTTTCGCGCCAGCCGAGGCCGGTGCGGCACGAGGGGGCGAAGAGCCGCGTCCATGAGGTAAGCGAACAGCGCCATCGCGGGTCTTGAGTGACTACGAACCCTCGGGCGCTACAGTGGTCATCAGCGGCGTCCCCCGAGGGCCGTGCCGGACGAGGGAACTCCTGAGCGTAAGCGAAGGAGCGGCGCGGAGGAGCCGCAAGGCCGCACGGCGATCCGACGCGGGCGCTTCGAGAGACTAGGCAGCTTGCTTGCGGCGGTAGAACCAGGCGCCCAAGGCTGGCAGCAGGCACACCGCGCCGATCA
>JANNAK010000173.1:0-8532 GCA_031384195.1 Gammaproteobacteria bacterium | reverse complement strand
AGGCGGCGGCCGATCTCGACGTGGTCGAACCAGGCGTTGACCGCCGGTTCAGCCTTGACGCCGGCAACCAGTCCGCGAATCAGGCGCATGGTGGTGTCCTGCTTGCCGGTCCAGGCATGCAGTACCGCATCGTCGGTCACGGTGGTGTGCATCACCTCGTCGCGCGACTGGCTCATGATGTTGGCCATCGCCCGGCGCGCGCCGCGCAGCTTTTCCAGCGGGCCAACCTCGGTCAGCACCTTGTGCACTCGCTGAACGTCGGCCTGCGTGACCATGCTGTCGGGACCGGTCGGCGTGACGATGGTCAGGTCGACGTTCAGGCGATGGGCGAGGGCACGCACGGCCGGGGTGACCTTGAGGCCGGCGGCGGTGCCGACGGTGGTGGCCTTTTCGGCAACGACCCTGTCGCCGGTGGGCATGGCGCCGACCACCACGCCAGAGTCGCGGATCGCGCCACGTTCTTCGCGCCCGTGGGCCGCCTCGGGCCTGGCCGCGGCCGCCGGGGCGCCGCCTTCAAACTCCACCAGCGGTTTGCCGACGGCCATGATGTCGCCGTTCTTGCCGTAGAGCCTGGTGATCTTGCCGGCCACCGGACTGGGGACCTCGACCACCGCCTTGGCCGTTTCCACTGACAGCAGCGGCTGGTCAACCGTGACGGTGTCGCCTTCCTTGACGTGCCACTCGCGGATTTCGGCTTCCTGCAGTCCTTCGCCGAGGTCGGGGAGTTTGAAGATGCTCATGGGATTTTCTCGTCAGCCTTTCGGTGCAATTTCGAAGATCTTGCGAACTTCCTTGAGGATGCGTTCCACATCCGGAATGTACGCGCGCTCATTTTTAGCCAGCGGCATGATGGTGTCGTAGCCCGACACCCGCATGACCGGTGCAAACAGCGACATCAGCCCGTGCTCGGCGATGTTGGCTGCAATTTCGCTGGCCCAGCTGCCGGCCCGCGGTGCCTCGGAAATGATTACGCAGCGGCCAGTCTTGGCCACCGAGGTGAGGATCGTGTCCATGTCCAGCGGCTTGATGGTGGCCACGTCGACCACCTCGGCCGAGATGCCCTGTTCGGCCAATTGGTCGGCGGCCTGATGTGTTTCGTACATCATCGCGCCCCAGGACACCAGGGTGATGTCGCTGCCCTCGCGATCCACGAACGCGGAGTCCAGCGGCAGTGCCTCGCCGTTGTCTTCCACCGGCGCCTTGAACAGGCGGTAACAACGGGTCGGCTCCAGGAAAATCACCGGATCCGGGTCGCGAATCGCGGCCAGCAGCAAGCCGTAGGCGCGCGCCGGGTTGGACGGGCAGACCACTCGCAGTCCGGGCATTTGGGCAAAGGTCGTTTCCAGCGGTTCGGAGTGGTGCTCCGGTGCGTGGATGCCGCCCCAGTTCGGTGCGCGGATCACCATCGGGCAGGTGACGCGGCCGCGCGTGCGGTTGCGCAGCCGGCTGGCGTGGTTGACCACCTGGTCGACGCAGGGATAGAGGAAGCCGGAGAACTGGATTTCCGCCACCGGCTTCAGGCCCTGGGTGGAAAGCCCGATCGCCATCGCGGCCATCAGCGTTTCGGCCAGCGGCGTGTCAATCACGCGCTCGACGCCGTATTTTTCCTGCAAGCCGAGGGTGGCGCGGAACACGCCGCCGTTGCGGCCGATGTCCTGCCCGAGCAGGACCACGTCCTTGTCGCGGCCCATTTCACTGCCGAGGGCCAGGTTGATGGCCTCGATAATCGCCAGGTTCTGGGTGGCCATCAGTGATGCCCTCCCTTGGGGCCGGCCGCCTTCACTTCGTCGCGCTGCCACTCGTATTGCCTGGGCAGTTTCTCGTACAGGGAATCAAAGATCGCCTCGGGTGGCTCAGCCGGGAACTTGATGAATTCCTGCGAGGCGGCTTCGGCCAGGGCGGTTCCTTCCTCCATGGTCTTCTGCTCGTCGTCCTCGGTCCAGAACTTCTGCGCCAGCATCCAGGTCATGGCGCGCTTCAGCGGGCACCTGTCCCAGGCCGCCTTGACCTCGTCTTCGGAGCGGTAACGGCGCGCATCGTCGGCGGTGGTGTGGTCGTGCAAACGGTAGGTGAGTGCCTCCACCAGCGAGGGTCCTCCACCGCTGCGGGCGCGCTCGATGGCGCGCTCCAGCACAAAGCGGGAGGCGATGATGTCGTTGCCGTCCACCTGTTCGCTGGGCAGCCCGCCGGCGAATCCCTTCTGCGCAAATGTCTGCGCGCCGGTCTGGTGGCTGCTGGGCATGGAGATCGCCCAGCGGTTGTTGTTGACCAGGAACACGATCGGCAGGTCCCACACCTTCGCGCTGGACACCGCCTCATAAAAGTCGCCCTTGGAGGTGGCGCCGTCGCCGCAGGACACCACGACCACGCGCTTCTCTTTCTTGTACTTGATGGCATAGCCGACGCCAATCGAGTGCGGCACGTGCGTGGCAATCGGCACCGACAGCGGGAAGTCGTGCGGGCTGGACGAGCCCTCAAACAGCATGCCGCGCTCGTCGCCACCCCAATACAGCAGGATGTCGCGCATCTTCACCCCACGCAGGAACTGCGCGGCGTATTCGCGGTAGGCGGGGATAAACACATCTTCCTTCTTCATCGCATGGCCCAGCGCCACGCCGATTGCTTCCTGTCCCAGGCAGGCCGCGTAGGTGCCGAGCTGGCCGGTGCGCTGCAGGGCCACCGCTTTCTTGTCAAAGGCGCGGGTCAGGATCATCCAGCGGTACATCGCGCGCATTTGCTCGCGATCGTTGGCGAAGGCCGGCAAATCGCCGGCAGCCGTGCCGTCGGGCGCAATGAACTGGGTGTGAAAAATCTCGAACTTGGCAACGCTCGTGGATGGGCTGCGGCTCACTCCGGCACCTTCTGTGTTTTGTTTGCGCTACCCGCCGTTTGGCCGGTGCGTTTTGAGGGCGCGAGTTTACCCGGTTCGACGGGGTGGCGGCATCCCTGCACTTTGCCGCAGTGCAGCGACTGGTCGGGGGCAGGCCGATCCCGAAGTCGGGTGCGTGCCCTTGAAAAATCGATTCATAATCCCACTCCGCAGGTCGGGTCCACTTCCGAGGCAATTGGCGATGAGCGTTGGCATCTTTCAGCGACTGATTGAGCATATTCGCGACACCGGCCCGCGGCGCCTGCGCGCTGCCGGCATCCACTTTTCGCTCAGCGCGCTGGTTTTCGTCGTTGCGCTGTACCTGATCCTGGCGCACTGGTTTCCGGGATTTCACTTCGTCGTGGACGGGGGTTGGCAGGGCACCCGCCTGATGGCGGCGGTGGACCTGGTTTTGGGACCGACGCTGACCTTGCTGATCTTCAATCCGCTGAAGGTGCGACGGCTGATCGTGTTCGACCTGGCCTGCATTGGCATGGCGCAGCTGGCGGCGCTGGGCTGGGGCTTTTATGCCATCCACAGCCAGCGCCCGGTGTCGGTCAATTTCTACGATGGAACCTTCAGCTCGATCACGGCCGAGCCGATTGAAGCTGAGAAGTACCCACTGTCGATCCTGGACGCGCTGTCCGACCGCAAGCCTGCGTTGATTTACGTTGCCCCGCCGGCGAACGTCGACGAACAGACCCGTGCCGCGATGATGGAAATGGTGGGGGGCGCACCGGAATACGCGGACCCGCTGCGCTTCAAGAAATTCCTGCCGAACTGGGACACGGTTCGCGCCCGCGCAAAACCGCTGACCGTGCTGGACAAAGAGCGGCCGGAGTTCGCACTCGCCCGGGCGGAATTTCTGGCCAAGCGCGGCGGTGCCGTGGCCGATTACCTTTACTTTCCGTTTTCTGGCCGCTACGGCGAGTGCACGCTCGCGTTCAGCCAGCAGGGTGAGTTGCTGGAGGCCCTGGACTGCCGGGCGTTTTAGCGGCTTGCATTTTTTTCTCGTGTGCCGATTGCCGCTCCCGCATAATCGCCCGGCCGCCACTGAGAGCGGGCCCAGGGGAACGACATGGTTTGTTTGAAAAACATCCAGCGCATGGCGCCGGTTTGCGGCATGGCGCTGCTCGTTCCAGCGCTGCTGCTGGCGGGCTGCAAGAAGAGTGCGCCGCTGGAGCGGGCGCTGGTTCCCGCGCAGTCGATGGACGTCAGCGTGATTTCGCCGGCGGCGGACAATTTCCTTGGCGCGGCCACGACGGCCATCGCCACCACCGTGTTCATCCCGTCCCATCGGGAAGGTGAGACCTATCCACTGATCCTGCACAGCCATGGCTGGGGTGGCGACCGGATTACCGCGGCCGATGCGGCCGCCAATCTGGCCGATGACGTGCCTTCGGATTTCTACTCGGTCATCCTGGATCGGCAAGTCCGGCACCTCTGGGAGGCCGGCTATGCCGTGATCAGTTTTGACCAGCGCGGGTTTGGTGGCTCCAGCGGCGCGTCCCGTGTGATGGATCCTGCGTACGAGACTCGCGACGCCATCGCCATCCTCGACTGGGCCGAGCAAAACCTCGAGTTGTCCCGTGACGCCGGGGGTGACCCGCTGGTCGGCAGCATCGGGGGCAGCTACGGCGGCGGCTTCCAGTTCATGCTGGCCACTCAGGATCCGCGGCTGGACGCCATCGTGGCCGGCGCGACCTGGTACGACTTGCCGCAGGCGCTGGTACCGAACGGCGTGATCAAGAAGCTTTTTGACGTGGGCCTGTGCGCGGCCGCCAAGCAGGCGCAGCGCAAGCTGGATCCCCTCGTCGAGCAGATTTGTGCCGAAGCGGCCGAAAATGCCGCGACCAAGCTGGAGGAGGATGTCACTCCCTCATTGGTCCAGTTCCTGCACGAGCACGGGCTCGCCTATTTTGAGAATCGTCACAATGATCCCAGTGACAGTTTCGCCATGCGCAAGGTGGATGCCTTGCTGGTCCAGGGAAACCGCGACGTTTTATTTCCGGTCAGCCAGGCGCTGGCCAACCTGCGCTTCCTGTCGTCACTGGGCGGCGACGTGCGACTCCTGAGCAACGAGCACGGCCACATCCTGCCGGCCAGCTTGTCGAGCCAGCCGCGAATGGGCTGGTGGGGCTGCGGGCCGACCGATTCGATCGCTGCCATCAACGCCTGGTTCGACGGCAAGCTGCGCGGGCGCACCGAACGGCTGACGGAAGTTCCCGCGCTCTGCCTGTCGCTGGACGACACCCATAGCGTGAGGCCGGCCACGGTGCCGGTGGCCGGCAACAGCTACGTCGTCTCGATCCCGGAGACCACCGTCACCGGCCAGCAGAATGATTACGGCGGACAGGCTGCGACCTTTATTCCGCTTTCTGCCGCGATTTCCGGCAATGACAAGGTGCTGGCGGGTATCCCGGTGGCTGATCTGACGGTGACCAGCTCGGTGCCGGGGACGGAGGGCGTTGCCTTCCTCGGGGTTGGCATTCGAAAGGTCGACGGCAGCATCAAGCTGGTCGACGATCAGGTGAATCCGCTGCGATCCTCACGCGCGCATGCAGGTGAGGAATTGATTGTCGTCGGTGAGTTACTGGCGGACGGGGATACGCCCGGCGTCCTGCTGTACGGGTCTTTCCACCAGTACGAGCCTGCCGCGCCCGGGAATTTCCAGACCAATGCCTACACCGTCGCCGGAACGGTGCGCCTGCCAGTGCTAAGCCTGCCGGTACAGGTGCGAACGCCGTGAGGGGGTTTCGATACCCGTGGATGGCAGTTGGGGCCTTGCTGCTGGGCTGCGGCAGCAGCGGCGCGCCGCCAGCGGACGCCAGCGTGGCGCTGTGCCTGAATTCCGGTTGCGGCACGCCGCGCCAGATCGTGGACCTGCCGGACCTGGAGAACGTCCTGGTCACCACTTCCGGGCGCGTGCTGGTGACCGGGCAGGAGAATCTCTACGAAATCCTGCGCGAGAGTGACGGCCGCTATTCGGCCTCGCCCTTTTTCGCCGGTACCAGCGGCTGCAGCGGGATCACCGAGCGTGCCTCGCTGGCCTATGTGCTTTGCCAGGGCCCCGGCGGCGCCACCGACTTTTCGGGATTGTCGGTGCTGGACCTGGGCGATCCGACGGCGGTCCCCGAACCGATCTTTTCGCTGACCGGGATGTCGCTGCCCAATGGCCTGGTGCCGGGCCCCGGCAATACGCTGTTCGTTACCGATGGTCCGGTTGCGGCCGAGCCCAAGATCGTGCGCCTGACCCTGGATCCTTCCAATCCGCGCTCGGTGATCAGGCAGGACACCTGGCTGCTCACCGCGCCGGATTACCCCAATGGCCTGGCGATCATCGGTCGCTATCTGTACACAACGCTGTACAACCCCGGCGTCGGTGGCGGCGTGGCGCGGATTGAAATCCTGCCCGACGGCAGTGCCGGTCCGGTGGAGGTCCTGCATCCGCGCGGGATCCTGGACGATCTGAATGTGTTTGCCGACAGCCTGCTGGTGACGGACTGGGAAAATGGCCAGCTGTTCCAGATCAACCTGGACGGAGGCTTGCTGCAGGAGACCGATGCGGGATCGTTTGCACAGCCGTCCAGCGTCGACGTCGGCGGGCCGCCGCTGTTCGACCAGCGAGTCGCGCTGGTCACCGAGCGCTACAGCGGCCGCGGCCTATGGGTACTGGAGAGGAATCCATGAGGGTTCGCCGCGAACGGTGGGAAAGCAGTCGGCCGCGGCCGGCGGTCGGCCTATGGTTTAATGCCGCGCAATGTCGCTCCCGCTAGAACTTTTCATCGGCCTGCGCTACACCCGCGCCAAGCGCCGCAACCACTTCATCTCGTTCATTTCGCTGGCCTCGATGCTGGGCATCGCGGTGGGCGTGATGGCCCTGATCGTGGTGCTGTCGGTGATGAACGGCTTTGAGCGCGAACTGCGATCCCGCATCCTGGGCATGGCCTCGCACGCCACCATCTCGGCCTTTGAAGGCGGCCTGAAGGACTGGGCGAGCGTCGCCGCGCAGGCCGCAAAGAATCCGGAAATCGAGGCGCTGGCGCCCTACGTCCAGGGCGAGGGCATGGTGCGCATTGATGGAGCCCTGTCCGGGACGCTGCTGCGCGGCGTCCTGCCGGAAAAGGAGATGCGGGTCTCGGAGGTGGGGTCGCACATGAAGTCGGGCCAGCTCGCCGACCTGGAACCGGGGACGTACCGGATGGTGCTGGGCTCGGAACTGGCGCGCGCCCTGGGCGTTTCGGTCGGCGAAAAAGTGGATTTGATGATCCCGCAGGCCAGTGTCACGCCGGCGGGAGTGCTGCCGCGTTTCCGCCGATTCACCGTCAGCGGCATCTTTGAAATCGGCATGTACGAATTTGATCGCAGCCTGGTGCTGATCCACCTGGCCGATGCGCAGGCGCTGTACCGGATGGGAGACGATGTCTCCGGCGTGCGCCTGAAGCTGCACGACCTGTTCCGGGCGCCGGCGGTCGCGCGCGAACTGGCCAATTCCCTCGCCGGGGCCTATTACGTCTCGGACTGGACCCGCCAGCACGCCAACTTCTTCAAGGCCGTGCGCACCGAGAAGATGGTGATGTTCATCATCCTGTCGTTGATCGTCGGCGTGGCCGCCTTCAATATCGTCTCGACGCTGGTCATGGTGGTGCAGGACAAGCAGGCCGACATCGCCATCCTGCGCACGCTGGGCGCCTCGCCGCGTTCGGTCATGATGGTGTTTATGGTGCAAGGCTCGATCATCGGCGTGATTGGCACGGTGCTGGGCGTGTTCCTGGGCGTGCTGCTGGCGCTGAACGTGGAATCCCTGGTGCCCCTGCTGGAGGCGCTGATGGGCCAGCAGTTCCTCGCGCCCGACGTCTATTACATCTCGGACCTGCCCTCGGAACTGAAATCCTCCGACGTCCTGCGGATCAGTCTCCTGTCGCTCGCCCTGGGCCTTCTGTCGACGATTTATCCGGCGTGGCGCGCCGCGCGCGTGCAGCCGGCCGAGGCGCTGCGCTATGAGTAGTGACGTGATGCGCGCAGCAGGGGCCCAGGGAATTGGCAAAGTGCCCGACGTGGTCATGGCCTGCCAGAGCCTGCGCAAGGACTTTGCCGACGCGCGCTTTGACCTGAAGGTGCTGCGCGGCGTCGAGCTCGAGATCCGGCGCGGCGAGCGGGTCGCGATTGTTGGCGCCTCCGGATCGGGAAAATCGACCTTGCTTCACCTGCTGGGAGGGTTGGAGAATCCCACGGCCGGGGAGGTGGTGGTGATGGGCGAACGAATGTCGACGTTGAACGAGACGCAGCGCGGGAATCTGCGCAACCGATACTTGGGCTTTGTCTACCAGTTTCATCACCTGCTGCCGGAATTCTCCGCTCTGGAAAACGTCGCCATGCCGCTGCTGATCCGCCGGGTGCCGACGGCGCAGGCGCACGCGGCAGCGGCCGGATTGCTGAAGCGGGTGGGGCTGGGCGAACGGCTCGAGCACAAGCCCGGCGAGTTGTCGGGTGGCGAACGGCAGCGGGCGGCAGTCGCCCGGGCGCTGGTCACCCGTCCTGCCTGCGTCCTGGCCGACGAGCCGACTGGCAATCTTGACAGTGAGAACGCGGCGCAGGTTTTCGGATTGATGCTGGAACTGAATCGTGAACTCGAAACCAGCCTGGTGGTGGTGACCCACGAC